>CAYXJD010000104.1:0-10412 GCA_964465225.1 uncultured Actinomycetota bacterium | reverse complement strand
AGACGGTCACGCTCCTTGTCGGTGAGCTTGCGGGAGATCCCGAACAGGTCGGAGTTGGGAGCCAGCACCATGTAGCGACCCGCCAGCGACAGGCGCATCGTGAGCCGGGGGCCCTTGGAGCCCATCGGGTCCTTGGTGACCTGGACGAGGACCTTCTGCCCCGGCTTCAGCGCGTTCTCGATGCGCTGCGACTCGCCCTCCTCGAGGTCCAGCTCGTCGTAGAGCACCTCGCCCGCGTACAGCACACCGTTGCGGCCCTTGCCGATGTCGAGGAAGGCCGCCTCCATCCCCGGAAGCACGTTCTGCACCCGCGCCATGTAGATGTTGCCGACGAAGGTCACGTCCTCCTTGCGGGTGACGTAGTGCTCGACGACCGTGCGGTCCTCCAGTACCGCGATCTGGGTGCGGTCCTGACGCGAGGTGACCAGCATCGTGCGCGGCGGACCCTCGAGGATGGCCCGCCGGACCTCCTCGGGTACTCCCCCGGTGCGTTGGTGGGCCCGTCGGCCGTTGCCGCCGTTGCCGCCGCCGCCACCGGAACGACGTGACCCCCGTTTGGCCGCCATCCGGGTTCCACCCTTGGCGATGGCGTCCTCGACCGAACGGTCGTCGTCCTGCCCCTGCTCGGTGGCCGCCGCACCACCCCCGGCAGCTCGGGCGCTCCCACCTCCGGAGCCACCGCCGCCGCGTCCCGAACGGCTCCGAGAGGACGAGCGCGTGGACGAACCCTTACGGCTGGACTCCCCTGCGCCCTCCAAGCTGCGGTCCCCAGCTTCATCGTCCGCCTGCACGGCCGGCGCGCGGCTGCTGGTGGAGTCCGGCTCCGCGGACGCCGTCCGCTGCGCACCGGCTGCAGCGGTGCTCTCAGCCTGCTCGCCGCCACCCGAACTGGTCGTCTCGCTGCCCTGCCCCTCGCCGCCACGACGCCCACGACCGCGCCCGCGGCGACCACGCCGACGGCGTCGTCGGGCCGGCGACCCGCCAGCCGCCTCGCCACCCCCGTCATCAGCGGCACCAGCAGCGTCGCCGGCGCCATCAGCGTCGCCGTCGCCGGCGCCATCAGCATCGCCGTCGCCGGATCCGTCAGCGGCGCCGTCACCGGGCTCGCCACCGGCGGACGGAGCGGTCGAGCCGGAGGGATCCCCGCCTTCGCGCTCGTCAGGTGCGCCAGCCGCTGCTGGATGGCGGCTGGACCGGTCGGGGGTGGCGGGGTCGGACGGCTCCTCGTTCTGGGTGGTGTCCTGTCGGGAGGTGCTGGTGTCGTGGTCGGTCACTGAGGGCTCGCTTCTCGTTCAGGCGGCCTCTGCATCGACGTCGGGGACCAGGAGCTCGACCTCACCGCCGAGGGCATCGCGGACGCCCTCGGGCACGTGGGCACCCTGCACGCGGCGGAGCACCGCGTGCGGTTCGGCCACGTCGCCCCGGCTGAGCGCGGCGTGGAGGTCGGTCGGTCTCACGGTGGGACCGTCGTTACGGAGGACCGCACGGAGGACGGTGTGCGCGTCACGGGTGTTCGTTCCCGGGCGCGTGGTCGCCGCGAGCGCGAGCACCGCCGGCCGCACGTCGATCGTCCGGTCACCGTCGGGACGGTGCCGGATCACCTCGGCGTGGTCGGCCGCGAGGAGCTCCTCGCTGCGCGTGGTCAGGAGCGCGGTCAGCTCGGTCTGATCGACCGGGGGCCAGGCCAGCTCCCAGAGGGTGACCCGCAGCATCTTCGCCAGCTTCGGCGCGCCGTCGGGTACCTCGAGGTAGGTCGTGATATCCATGCCCGCCGGCAGGGCGGCGGAGAGTGCAGCCAGATCCGACGCCGGAGCGATCGGAGCGGCGAAGGTCAGTTCGGCGTACTCGCCGGTGGAGCTCACGCCGACCGGTAGCGCATCCGGGAAGGACACCTTGGCGTGCGGGGTGAAACCCTCGGAGTAGGCGATCGGCAGGTCGGCCCGGCGCAGCGAGCGCTCCCAGACCGAGGTCAGGTCACGCGCCGAGATGAAGCGCGTGCGTGCGACCTTGGTCCAACGGATGCGGTACCGCAGCGTCAACGTGGCCTCCTGCTGGGTGCTCGGTCGATCACGGCCCGCTGGCGTACCGCTCAGGGGTGCTCGGCAGCTCGGTACTGCCACCGGTACTGCCACCGAGTCCGGACGGCAGGACCGGGAGGGCGAAGCCACCGGTGTAGCCGGTGTCGTGCTCGATACTCAAACCGGGGCACACCCCACAGTCGTAGCACGGTGACCACCGACAGTCGTCGAGCTGCTGCTCGGACTGCGCGTCCTGCCAGTCCTCCCACAGCCAGTCGGCGTCCAGGCCGGAATCGAGGTGGTCCCAGGGCAGCGCTTCGCGCTGATCGCGCTCACGGTAGGCGTACCAGTCGAGCGCGACACCGGTCTCGGCCAACGCCCGACGCCACAGTTGCAGGGTCGGCATCTCGTGCCAGCCGTCGAAGCGGGCACCGAGCTGCCAAGCACGCTCCACGACGGCTGCCACACGTCGATCGCCGCGTGCCAGCAAGCCCTCGATCACGCCCTCTTCGGGGTCGTTGGTCCGGACCTTGATACCACGGTGTTCCTTGATCGCGTGGCGGATCAGGGACAGCTTGCGGCGGATCTCCTCGGGCGGATCCTGCGCGGCCCACTGGAAGGGGGTGTGCGGTTTCGGTACGAACCCTCCGACCGACAGGGTGAGCTTGTTCCCCCGTCCGTAGCGGCGTGCGACCTCGTAGACCCGGATCCCGAGCTGTGCGATCGCGAGCACGTCCTCGTCGGTCTCGGTGGGAAGTCCAACCATGAAGTAGAGCTTGATGTGTCGCCACCCCTCGGCGAAGGCCGTCTCGGCCGTCCGCAGCAGGTCCTCCTCGGAGACCATCTTGTTGATGACCGCGCGGAGCCGCTCGCTGCCGGCCTCGGGAGCGAACGTCAGTCCCGTGCGGCGGCCGTTGCGGGCCAACTCGTTGGACAACGTGACGTTGAAGGCGTCCACCCGTGTCGAGGGCAACGACAGCGAGGTGGTGCTCCCCTCGTAGGTGTCGGCCAGTTCACGGGCGATCGGCCCGATGGCGGAGTGGTCCGCTGAGGACAGCGAGAGCAGCCCGACCTCGTTGAAACCGGTGTCGGCCACGCCCTCCTCGACGAGTTGACGCACCGTCTCCGGACGTCGCTCGCGGACCGGACGCGTGATCATGCCGGCCTGGCAGAACCGGCAGCCGCGGGTGCACCCGCGGAAGATCTCCACGCTGAACCGCTCGTGCACCGTCTCGGTCAACGGCACGATCTGCTGCCGCGGGTACGGCCAGGCCTCGAGGTCCTGGATGGTGCGTTTGGGCACCAGGGCGGGGACACCGGGCTCGGTGGCCACCGTGCGCGAGAGGCGACCGTCGTCGTGGTAGCGGGCGGTGTAGAAGGCCGGGACGTAGACGCCTTCCACCGCCGCGATCCGGCGCAGCAGCTCATGCCGGGCGGCGTCGTCCTGCTCGGACAGCGGCCCACCCGGCTCGCGCTCCAGCTTGAAGCGACGTACCACCTCGTCGAGCTCCAGGGTCACCTGCTCCCCGTCGCCCATCACCGCGGCGTCGATGAAGGGGGCCAGTGGCTCGGGGTTGAAAGCAGCGTGGCCGCCGACCAGCACGATCGGATCCTCCACCGTGCGGTCCGCGCTGCGGTGCGGCACGGCGCCGAGGTCGAGGAGGTTCAGCAGGTTGGTGTGACCGAGTTCGTGCGGCAGGGTCACACCGAAGACATCGAACGCCCACAACGGCCGGTGGGTCTCCAGGGAGAAGGTGGGGATGCCGTGCTGGCGTTGCAGCTCCTCGAGGTCCGTCCAGGGAGCGTAGGCCCGCTCGGCCATGGCGGTGGATCGCTCGTTGAGCAGCTCGTACAGGATCTGCATGCCCTGGTTGGGCTGTCCGATCTCGTAGGTGTCCGGGTAGCACAGCAGCCACCGTGTCTGCACCGCGTCCCAGGCGGTGATGCGCTGGTTGTGCTCGCCACCGACGTACTGTGCCGGCTTGCGGACCCGGGGCAGCAGCGGCTCCAGGGCCGACCAGCAGGAGGGCACCGGCTGGGCGTTGGCACCGGGACGGCGGTACGGCGCGCGCTGCCCCCGAGCAGGGGTGATGGGCGCGAGGCTCGCGGGCGCGGTCCCGAGCAACGGCTCCTCCTGTCCTGGTGTCCCGGACGAGGTGGCAGCCGGCGAGGTGGCGGCGTGTGGCTAACGGGGCGACCGCACGAGCGCGACACGGCGGCTACCGACGCCGGGCGGGCCGAGGGTAGCAGCCGCCACACCCCGGGAAACGGGGCTGGCGGCGCGTGGCACCGGCCCCGCCCGCGACCGACGCCACGTCGCCGTGCGGGGTCAGAACCGCCGCATGTGGACGTTGAGGAGCAGGCCGATCATGGCGAACCAGACGATCAGCGACGTCCCGCCGTAACTGACGAACGGCAGCGGCAGCCCGGTCACCGGCATGATGCCGATCGTCATCCCGATGTTCACGAAGACCTGCAGCGTCAGGATCGCGACGATGCCACCGGCCACCAGCATGCCGAAGACGTCCTTGGCGAGGATCGCGATCCGCAAGCCGCGCCACACCAGCAGCAGCAGCAGCCCGAGTACCACGCTGGAGCCGACGAACCCGAACTCCTCGGCGATCACGGTGAAGATGAAGTCGGTGTGGTTCTCGGGCACGTACGACAGCGAGGTCTGGGTGCCCTCGAACAGGCCCTTGCCGGCGAACTGACCGGACCCCACGGCGATCAGCGACTGGCGGGTCTGGAAGGCGGCGGTCTGCGCGGCGGAGGCGTCGCCGGCGTTGAGGAACGCGGTCAGCCGTGACAGCTGGTAGGTCTGGATGAGCCCGGTCTGGAAGGCGACGACCGCTGCGATCACCGCGCCGCCGGCCAGCGCCGCGAGGTAGCGGGCCTGCACGCCGCCGAGCAGGAACAGCACCGCGCCCGTCCACACGAACACCAGCGAGGTCCCGAAGTCCGGTTGGAGGAACACCAACACCGCGGGGACCAGGGTCACGACCAGAGCGCCGAGGAGCACGCCAGGCCCAGGTCTGCCCTCCGCCTCGTGGAGGATGGCGGCGACCGTGACCAGCACCGCCAGCTTCGCCAGCTCCGAGGGTTGCAGCTGGAACCCACCGATCACGATCCACCGTTGCGCCCCGCCGAACGCCGTACCGGCCGGGGACAGCACCACCCCCAGCAGGACGACCGAGACCACGTAGGCCAACGGCGCGTAGATGCGCACGTGGCGGTAGTCGATCACGGCGATGACCACCATGACCACGATGCCGATGGCCAGCGCCAGGAGCTGGCGGGTGACGTACAGACTGGTCGGCAGACCCTGGGACGTCAGGGCCACGAGCTTCGCGCTGTAGATGGCCACCAGGCCGATGACGGTCAGGGCCAGGGCAGTGAGCACGAGCACCGGATCGAGGTGGCGGATGGGATCGTAGACCTCCATCCACCGCGACTGGACGTGCTGGCGCGCCCGGCGTTGGTCGGGGTCCTGGCGGTACCCGACGTCCATCTGCCTCACCTCCCGTGCGTGTGTCGTGGCGCGATCGTGGTGGCGCGATCCGCCACTGCCGATGCGTGCCGTCAGCGTGTCAGTCGAGGATCTCCTCGCCCGCTTCGAACTCGGCCTCGTCCGCTACGACGATGCCGAAGTGGTGCGCCATGATGTTGCGGACGATCGGCGCCGCGGTCTGCGAGCCGCCGCCCCCCTGCTCGACGTTCACCACGACCACGATCTCCGGGTCGTCAGCTGGGGCGTACCCCGCGAACCAGGCGTAGGGCACGCGTGGCCGGATCTCCGCGGTTCCGGTCTTGCCGGCCACCGGGATCTCGTCGAGCGGGAAGCCGCTGAACGCGGAGCTGCCGGTCCCCCGGTCCGACATCACCACGCGGTTCAGGCCCTCCTGTAGCACCGCGAGCGTCCGGTCGTCGATGCCGAGGTCCCCGATCACCTCCGGCGCGATCTCGCGTTCCACGGTGCCGTCCGGAGCGAGGATCCGGGCACCCACGCGCGGCCGCAGCATCACCCCGTCGTTGGCGATCGCCTGGTACGACGCCGCGACCTGCAGCGGCGTGGAGAGCACGTCGCCCTGGCCGATGGAGCTGTTCACCGCGTCCCCGCCACGCCACGCCGCGCCGAACCGGCACAGATCGCTGTAGAGCTCCTCGGCGTAGGTGCCGGGGCTCGCCAGATCCGCTTGCCGACAGTAGTTGTCGCGGTTGGCGACCCAGTAGTCGTAGCGCCACTGCCGGCCGGGGACCCTGCCCGTCTGCTCGCCCGGCAGATCGATCCCGGTGGGGACCCCGAAGCCGAAGCGCTCGGCGACGCGGATCAGGACCTCGTCGGGTTCCTCGCTGTTCTCCTCACGCAGCCACTGGTCGAAGGCCAGCTCGTAGAAGTAGGTGTCGCAGGACCGGGTGATGGCGTCCGAGAGGTCCATCGGCCCCTCGTTCACGCCACGGTTCCAGTTCCGGAACGTGTTGCCGCCCAGCTCGAAGGCCGGAGCGCACTCCACGGTGGTGCGGGGGGTCACCAACCCCGCCTCGACCCAGGCAGCTCCCGAGGCGGTCTTGAACACCGAGCCCGGCGGGTACAGCCCCGTGATGGCGCGATTGACCAGCGGGCGCTCGTTCTCCGGATCGCCGAGCCGGTCGAAGTACGCCTGGCTGACGCCCCCCACGAACTCGCGGGGGTCGTAGCTCGGGTAGGAGGCCATGGCCAGCACCGCGCCGCTGCGCGCATCGAGCACCAGTGCCGAACCGGCGGTCGACGGGAGGAACTCCCCATCGTCGCGTTGGATCCTCCGGCTGGCGATGATGCCGTCCTCGAGCAGCTGCTCGGTCGCCATCTGCAGGTCGAGATCGATGGTGGTGACCAGATCGGCACCCTGCACCGGTTCGCGGTCACTCTGGACGTCGAGGACGTCACCGCGGGCGTTGACCACCAGGCGTCGTTGACCCGCAACGCCCCGCAGGTCGCGCTCGTAGCTCTGCTCCAGTCCCGAGCGGCCCACCAGGTCCCCGGCGCGGTAGTCGGTGAAGTCCGGACGCAGCAGCTCGGACTGGGAGATCTCCCCGATGTAGCCGACCAGGTGCGCCGCCGTGGTGCCCTGGGGGTACTCACGGACCGGCAGCGTCTCGGGGACCACCCCGGGGAAGAGCTCTCGCTGCTCCTGCACGGCGAAGACGATCTCCGGCCTCACGTCGATGGCGATCGGCACCGGTCGGAAGGGACTGCGCCGCTGGCTGGCGAGCCGGTCGAGGACCTCGTCGACCTCGAGTTCGAGGAGGACCGCGAGCCGCTCGATGACCCGCTCAGCCTCCTCGTCGAGCGGCGTACCGGCCCCGTCGAGCAGCACCTGCCGGTCCGCCGAGATCGTGAGCGCGGGCCGGTTGCGGACCAGTTCCTGACCGTCCGCGGTCAGGATCTCGCCGCGAGGTGCCTCGGTGATCACCGTCCGTAGACGGTTGCTGTCCGCCAGTTCGACGTAGCGATCGCCGGCCATGACCTGCAGGAACCAGAGCCGGGCGAACAGCGCCACGAACAGGGTGATGACCATGACCGCCAGGAAGGTCAGCCGCAGGACGGAGGACGACTCCGAGGAGGGGATCGCCATGGCGTGGTGGGACCCTTGTGGCTCGGGCCTGATCGGCGAAGGGGCGTGGCGTGGACGGATCGGGGACGACGCGGCGAGGACGGACGGCGGGCGCCGTCCAAGGGCCTGGCGGCGGGACAGCGGCGTGCCCCGGGAGACGATCCGACGGTACCAGCCGCACCCGCGGCCAACGCCGGCTCACTCGACCCCGACACCTCGCAGCGGGAACGTGTCGCTGACGCGGCGGACCAGCGCCAGGACCACCGGGGCCAGCAGCGTGTTGTAGAGGCCGACGGCGACCGCGCCCTGCAGCACCAGCGGCGTCCCGATCCGCTGGTCGGCAAGCAGGGAGGTCAGCACGCCGTACCCCGCTGTCCCCAGCAACGAGGCGGCGCCGACCAACAGCAGCGGGGCCGCCAGCGAGGTGGGCGCGAAGTAGGGCCGCGACCACCCGACCAGGGCACCGACCACGCCGTAGACCAGGACCCCGAGTCCGACGGGGGACGAACTCAGGAGGAGATCACCGAGCAGGCCGGCGACCGCACCGACACGCACGCCGGCCAACGGTCCGTCCCGGCTGCCGATCGCTGCCGTGACCAGCAGCAGGAGATCAGGGCGGAAGCCGAACAGCGTCAGCGCATCGAACACCGCGGTCTCGAGCACCACGGCCGCCAGCAGCAGCAGGCCCACGACGAGCGTGCGGGCGATCACGGGGCGACGGGGGCACGCCGGCCAGCTGCGCCCAGCGCCGGCGTCCCGGAGGACGGTGCGCCGAGCGCCGGCGTCCCGGAGAACGCTGCGCCGAGCCCCTGCGCCTCGTCATCGGCCACCCCGTCCGTCTCCGTGTCGCCGTCGGCCGCCCCGTCCGTCTCCGCGCCCTGCCCCTCCGGCGTCGGACCGTCTGGCTCGAGCAGCGGCGGGACGGGCGGACGCCGGAACTGCAGCCCTTCGCTGCCCTCGAAGGGCGGGATGTCCTCGACCTCGGTGCTGAACACGACGAGCACGTGCTGGAGGCGGGTGAAGTCGACGTAGGGGTTGACCTGGACCTCGCGGGTCAGTGGCGAGCCGTCCTCGCCCACCTGCGAGACGGTCCCGATGGGGATCCCGGCCGGGAAGACCCCACCCTGGTAGCTCGAGGTCGTGACCGCGTCGCCGACCTCCACCACCGCCGCCGGATCGAGCAACCGGAGATCCATCGGGTCGCCCCCGCGCCCATCGAGCACGCCCACCTCGCCGTCTCGGGCGGTGCGCGCCGCGGCGGAGAAACTCGGGTCGATGGCCAACAGGACCCGGGACGCCTCCCCCGTCACCTGGATCACCCGCCCGACCAGCCCGTCGCCGTTGATGACGGGCATACCGCGTTGCACGCCCTCGCGGGACCCGACGTCGATCGTGATCGTCCACTCGAAGTTGGACGGGGCCAGCGCGACGACGCGCGCGGTGACCGTGTCCAGCTCGGTCCGACCGGCGATGGCCAGCAGGGCGCGCAGCTCGGCGTTCTCACGCTCGAGATCATCGAAGACACGGCGACGCTCCTCGAGTTCCGCCACCCGCGTGCGCAGGTCACGGTTGTCCGAGCGGATCGCGAACAGATCGCCGATCGCGGCCGCACCCTCGCTGAAGGGTCGCACCAGGACCCCGACGCCGTCCTGGATCGGGCGCAGGACGGCCGTGGCCGTGCCACGGAGGCGGTCGAGCCCGCCGTCCCCGCCGCTGCGGAAGTCGACCGTGACCAACGCGATCGCCGCAGCGACGAGGAGCGCGAGCAACAGGCGCGCACGACGTCGCTGGAACACCGCTCCTCCACCTCGGGCCGCGGTCCGCCGGCCGTCACCACCGCCCGTGGGCGGCCCTCGTGCTCAGTGGCGCGAGGACGACACCAGGACCTTCTTCAGCGCCTCGAACTCCTCGAGGCACTTCCCCGAACCGATCGCGACCGACGACAGCGGGTTCTCCGTGGTGTGGATGGGCATGCCACTCTCGTGCTTGAGGCGCTCATCGAGGCCCTTGAGCATCCCACCCCCGCCGGTGAGCACGATGCCCTTGTCC
The DNA here is from genome assembly GCA_964465225.1 of uncultured Actinomycetota bacterium. Lineage (GTDB taxonomy): Bacteria > Actinomycetota > Nitriliruptoria > Nitriliruptorales > Nitriliruptoraceae > T1Sed10-7. The sequence continues at coordinate 754 of CAYXJD010000104.1, read as the reverse complement.
ATGATGTCGGCTGCGAGCTCGGGCGGGGTCTTGTCCAGGGTGTTCTTCACCGCGTCGATGATGGCGTTGACCGGCTCCTCGATCGCCTTGCGGATCTCATCGGCGGACACGATGATCGTCTTCGGCAACCCGGAGACCAGGTCACGACCGCGGATCTCCGCATGGGGCTCGTCCGGCAGCGGGAACGCGCTGCCGATCGCCATCTTGATCTCCTCCGCGGTGCGCTCGCCCAGCATGAGCGAGTACTCCTTCTTCACGTAGGCGATGATGGACTCGTCGAGCTCATCGCCACCGATGCGGATCGACTGCGACGTGACGATGCCGCCGAGCGAGATGACCGCGACCTCGGTGGTCCCACCACCGATGTCGACCACCATGTTGCCGGCCGGCTCGTGCACCGGTAGGCCGGACCCGATGGCTGCCGCCATCGGCTCCTCGATGATGTAGGCAGCCCGTGCGCCGGCCTGGATCGTGGCTTCCTCGACGGCGCGCTGCTCCACCCCCGTGATCCCCGAGGGAACGCAGACCACCACGCGCGGCTTGGCGAGGAAGCGACGCTTGTGCACGGCGTGGATGAAGTACCGCAGCATCTTCTCGGTCACGTCGAAGTCGGCGATCACCCCGTCCTTGAGCGGCCGGATCGCCATGATGTGCCCGGGCGTGCGGCCGATCATGCGCTTGGCCTCGGAGCCGACGGACAGGATGTGCCCCGTCTTGGTGTTGATCGCGACCACCGAGGGCTCGTTGAGCACGA
>CAYXJD010000103.1:0-10433 GCA_964465225.1 uncultured Actinomycetota bacterium | reverse complement strand
GAACAGGACGAACGTGGGCACCTGTTCGCTCGTACCCAGGAGCTGATCGCCGCGGTCCTCGCGCGCAACGAGCTGACCGAGGACGACCTCATCTCCATCGTGTTCACCGCCACCGACGACGTGCACAGCGCGTACCCCGCCGAGGCCGCGCGTGAGGCCGGCATCACCCACGTCCCGCTGCTGTGCACGCGGGAACTGGACATCGACGGCGGCATCGACCGCTGCGTCCGGGTGCTGGTCCACGCCTACACCACCCGCTCGGCGCGGCAGTTGCGGCACGTCTACCTCCACGACGCGCGCCAACTGCGCACCGATCTGCCGGAGTGAACGCAACCCGCGCCGGACGCACCGGGGTCGTCCGATGACGGCCTCGGTGCAACGGGTGGCGGTCATCGGCGCCGGGCTCGTCGGAAGCTCGATCGCGTTGGCGATCCAGGACGTCGGTGCGGGCGAGGTGGCCCTGGTCGACGTGGACCCGCACGTGCGCGTCCGTGCCCAGGAGCTCGGGGTGGCCTTTCGGGTGCTGGCCGACGTCGCGGCCGCGGTGCACGACGCCGACCTGGTGATCGCCGCGGTGCCCGCCGGCGCGGTGCCTGAGGTGTTGCTGGCGGCAGCAGAGGCCGCTCCGCCAGGAGCGATCCTCACCGATGCGGCGAGCCTCAAGACGGACTCGACCCTAGACGTAACGTCGAGGTTGAAGGAAGCTGACGCGAGACCCGAACGCTTCGTCGGTGGGCATCCCATGGCCGGCAGCGAGCGCAGCGGGCCGGAAGCCGCCGACGCGCGGCTGTTCCAGGGGGCCACGTGGGTGCTGACACCCACCGCGTCGACCGCCGATGCCACCCTGACCGTGCTGTCAGCGTTCCTGCGGCGGCTCGGGGCGCGTGTGGTGGCCCTTCCCCCGCAGCAGCACGACGAGCTGGTGGCCGTGGTCAGCCACCTGCCCCAGGTCGTGGCCTCCGCGCTCGCGGCCGTCGCCGCGGATGCGATCGAGGTCACCGGTGATGCCGTGCTGGCCGTTGCGGGGGGCGGGTTCCGGGACACCACCCGGATCGCGGCCAGCGATCCAGCGCTGTGGCTGCCGATCCTGGCCGGGAATCGCGTCGCGGTGCTCGAAGCGCTGGACGCCTACACCGAGCGCCTGCGCCAGGTGCGCGCCAGTGTGGCCGAGGAGCGGTGGGACGAGCTCGGGACGGTGCTGCGACGGGCCAGTGCCGCGCGCCAACGTCTGGTGCCCAAGGCCACGCCCACGGACGTGGTCGACGTGTTGGTCCCGATGGACGACCGTCCGGGTCAGCTCGCGACCGCGACGACGGCGCTCGGCGCGGCCGGCATCAACGTCGAGGATCTGGCCTTGCGGCACGCCGGTGAGGGGGGACGTGGGGCGCTGCTGCTGCGGGTGGCGGCAGGGGACCGTGACCGGGTCGCGGCCGTCCTCGCCGGCGTGGGACTGGACACCCACGTGGAGCCTGACGTAGCGAGCCCGCCCGGCATGGAGCCGTCGTCGTGAGCGGGGCCGCGTCGCAGGGTGCGTCGCAGGGTGCGTCGCAGGGTGCGTCCGCCGCCACCGGCGCTGATGGCCCCCGGTCGGTGCGTCCCCTGGTCCGGCCGCCCGACGTCGAGGTGGCGGTACCCGGGTCCAAGAGCCTCACCAACCGGGCGTTGGTGGCCGCCGGCCTGGCGCGTGGCACCTCGACGCTGACCGGTGTACTCGACGCCGACGACACGCGGGCGATGCTCGAGGGACTACGTGCTCTCGGCGCCGTCATCCAGACGTCCGATGACCGCACGAAGTTGCAGGTGCACGGCGTCGACGGCCGTCCCCCGGTGGCCGCTCCGCACCTGCAGGTCCGGCTGTCGGGGACCACGGCCCGTTTCCTGGGGCCGGTGCTGGCGCGGGTGGCCGGTACGAGCCACCTCGACGGCTTGCCGCCGTTCCGGCAGCGGCCGATGGGGCCGACCATCGCCGCCCTGCGCTCGCTCGGCTGCACGGTCGTCGAGCAGGAGACCACCGGGCGCCTCCCGGTCAGCGTCAGCGGTGGCCCGGTGGACGGGGGCGTCGTCGAGGTGGCGGGGGAGGCCTCGAGCCAGTTCCTCTCCGGGCTACTGCTGGCCGGTCCCGCCTTCCCCGACGGGCTGCGGATCGAGGTGACGACCCCACTGGTGTCCGAGCCCTACGTGGCGCTCACCCTCGACGTGCTCGGCTGGTTCGGTGCGGAGGTCGTCCGTCCCGATGAGCGGACCTTCGTCGTGTCCGGCTCCGGGTACCGCGCCGCGGACGTGGCGATCGAGCCCGACGCATCCGCGGCGACCTACCTGTTGGCTGCCGCTGCGATCACGGGTGGCCGCGTCCGTGTCCCGGGTCTCACCCCCCGCTCACGCCAGGCCGACGCCGGTTTCGCCGACGTCCTGGCGCGCATGGGCGCAGAGGTGGTGGTGGACGACCGGGGCACCGAGGTGCGGGGGACGGGCACCCTGCGGGGCCTCGACATCGACCTCGGGGGGATGTCCGACGCCGCACAGACGCTGGCGGTGGTGGCGGTGTTCGCCGACCGGCCGACCCGGATCCGTGGGATCGGTTTCATCCGCGCCAAGGAGACCGACCGGATCGCGGCGATGGTCACCGAGCTGCGGCGGCTCGGCATCGAGGCCCGCGAGGAGCCCGACGGTCTGGTCGTGCACCCCGGGCGGCCGACGCCGGGGGTGGTCGCCACCTACGACGACCACCGGATGGCGATGAGCTTCGCCCTGCTGGGGCTGGTGGTGCCGGGGATCCGGATCGCCGATCCGGGCTGCGTGGCAAAGACCTTCCCCGGCTACTTCGACGCGCTCGAGCAGCTGCGCACCTGAGCCCGGCCCCAGCGTGGCGGGGCGGGCCGCTCGGTAGGCTCGCCGCCGGGGGAGCGGCAGCAGCGCCCTCGACGGCTGCCACCTCGTCGTCCGAGCCTTGTCGGAGTCCACCGTGTCCGAGCCGCAACGACCGACCGACCTCGCCGAGGTGGCCCCCCTCGCCGAGCATGAGGACGAGGCGGCCTGGGAGGATCCGGCGGCGGTGTTCGCGGGGTTCGTGATCGCCATCGACGGGCCGGCTGGTTCGGGCAAGTCCTCGGTGGCCAGGGAGGTCGCGGCGGGGATCGGCCTGCCCCACGTCGACACCGGAGCGCTGTACCGCGCCGCCGCCCTGGCGTGTCTGCGCGCCGAGGTGCCGCTCGACGACGCCACCGCGTGTGCGGCTGCGGTGGCGCAGGCACGGATCGAACGCCGTGCTGATCGCACCTACCTCGAGGGTGCGGACGTCGAGGAGGAGGTCCGGGGCGACGCGGTGACCGCGGCGGTCTCCTCGGTCTCGGCCCATCCCCAGGTGCGGGATCAGCTCCTGCTGACCCAGCGGGCGCAGCTCAGCGCCGGGGGCGGGGTCATGGAGGGCCGTGACATCGGGACCGTGGTCTACCCCGACGCTGACCTCAAGGTCTACCTGACGGCGAGTGTTGAGGAGCGGGCTCGTCGGCGTGCGGGACAGCTCGGGCGGCAGGATGTCGACGTGCTGGCGGCGCAGATCACCGAGCGTGATGCGCGTGACGGGTCCCGGGCGGTGGCGCCGATGCAGCCAGCGGACGACGCCTGGATCCTGGACACCACCAGCGCGGCCCTCGAGGAGGTCGTGGCCGCGGTGATCGCCAGGGCCCACGAGGTCGTGGCCGGGGTCGACCACGGCGCACCGGACGTCCCGGCCGACCCGCTGGCGGCCCGGCGGTCGCTGCCACGGGTCGCGATCGTGGGGCGACCCAACGTCGGCAAGTCGACGCTGGTCAACCGCATCATCGGTGCCCGGGTCGCCATCGTGGAGGAGCGACCCGGGGTCACCCGGGACCGGACCGAGCATCTCGCCGAGTGGGTGGCCCGCCCCTTCGTCGTCGTCGACACGGGAGGCTGGGAGCACCGGGCCGAAGGCATGGCTGCCCGGATCGTGGCGCAGGCGGAGGAGGCGGTCTCCCACGCCGACCTGGTGCTGTTCGTCGTGGACGGCACGGTCGGTGCGCTCGAGGACGACGAGCGGTACGCCAAGCTGCTGCGGCGCTCGGACGTGCCGACGTTGCTCGTCGCGAACAAGATCGACGGAGAGCGCCAGGAGCCGCTGGTCCACGAGCTGTACACCCTGGGGCTGGGCGAGCCCCACCCGGTCTCCGCACGTCACGGTCGCGGGATCGGTGACCTGCTCGACGAGGTGGTCACCGCGCTGCCGGAGGCGCCGGCCGAGGTCGCCGACGAGTCCACGGTCCCACGGGTGGCGATCGTGGGCAAACCGAACGTGGGGAAGTCCTCACTGTTCAACCGGCTGCTCGGCGAGGAGCGGTCGATCGTGGATGCCGTACCCCACACCACCCGCGATGCGGTGGACACCATGGTCGAGCTCGACGGGACAGCGTGGGTGTTCGTGGACACCGCCGGGATGCGACGGCACTACCGCCGGGGTGAGGACACGGAGCTGTACTCGGTGGACCGGACGCGCTCGGCGATCGAACAGGCCGACCTGGTGCTGTTCGTGATCGACGCCTCGGAACCGCTCGGGGAGCAGGACCAGCGCCTGGCTGCCCTCTTACGCGAGGCGGGACGCGGCGTCCTGCTGGTCTGCAACAAGTGGGACCTGCTCGACGAGCAGCGGCGGAGCGACCTGGAGCGTGAGCTGGACCGCCTGCTGTCCTTCGCCTCCTGGGCGCCGCGGATGAACGTGTCCGCCGAGACAGGACGCGGTGTGCGACGGTTGCTGCCGCAACTGGCGACGGTGTGGCACAACTACCGTCGTCGGGTGCCCACCCGGGAGCTGAACGCGCTGCTCGACGAGGTCGTGGGCCGGCACGCTCCACCCCGGCGGGGCAACAAGCAGCTGAAGCTGCGCTACGCCACACAGGCCGAGACGGCACCGCCGCGGTTCGTGCTGTTCACCAACGGACGCCTGCCCGACGGCTACCTGCGCTACCTCGAACGCTCGTTGCGCGAGCGCTACGAGTACACCGGGGTGCCGATCAAGCTCGATGATCGGCCACCCACGCCGCACGCGCGACACCGACGTGCTCAGGCGCAGCGGACCGGTCGTCGGCGGTGAACCGGCGCCCAGGCGGTCTGGGGAGCACGCTGACGGTTGGCCGCACCCGCGCCGAAGCGGTAGCGTGCGGTGCTCGCGGGAGCCGCTCCTCGGTTCCCGCTCCCCGCATCACCACGGGCTGTGGCGCAGTCAGGTAGCGCACTCGTCTGGGGGGCGAGGGGTCGCCGGTTCAAGTCCGGCCAGCCCGACCACTACCGGTGTCCCGGGTGCGATAGCGCACCCGGGGCACTGCCGTGTCGGCGTCCGTATCGCTATCGTGCCCTGGCCACAGCGGTTGCCTCAGGCGGTCAGGACGAACATGCGGGTCTACGACGTCGGCGCCAAGGACGAGCCCCAGGAGGTCAGCGATCGTCTCCTGACGATCCCCAACGCGCTGTCGCTGGCTCGGCTGCTGGCCCTGCCGGTGGTCTATCTCGACCTGGTCGACGGCCGCCTGGTCCGGGCCTTCGTGCTGCTGGTCGTCTTCGCGATGACGGACTGGCTCGATGGCTACCTCGCCCGACGGCTCGATCAGGTCAGCCGCTTCGGGACCCTGCTCGATCCCATCTCCGACCGGGCGATGTTCCTGGTGGTCGGTATCGGCTTCGTCATGGCCGATCTCCTCCCGTTGTGGGCGCTGGTGGTCCTGCTGCTCCGGGACCTCGCCGTGCTCGTGGTGGGGGCCGTGCTCCTGGTCCGGGGCGTCCAGCCACCAGCGGTGACCCGTATCGGCAAGACAGCCACCTTCGGACTGATGTGGGCGTTCCCGACCTTCCTACTCGCAGCGATCGTCGGTGACGGCGCGAGCGACCCTCAGGCGGTCCTCCAGGTGCTCGGTTGGCTGTTCTTCGGCGTGAGCGCGGCGCTCTACTACGTGGCTGCCGGGCAGTACGCCATCGTGGTCGGGCGCGGCGACCGCTAAGGTTGCTGAGCGGCGCGGCAAGGCCGGGTCGCCAGCACCGTGCCGAGAGCGAGCAGAGAGACAGGGCCGTGGCCGACGACATCCCCAGGACGCTTCGCTACACCGAGCAGCACGAGTGGGTGCGCGACGACGGCGAGGTGGTCGTGGTCGGCATCACCGCCTTCGCCCAGGACCAACTCGGTGACGTCGTCTACGTCGACCTACCGACGCCAGGTGCCGCGGTCGACCATGGTCAGGCGTTCGGCGAGGTCGAGTCGACGAAGTCGGTTTCGGACCTCTACGCGCCGGTCGCCGGCGAGATCGTCGAGCGCAACGAGGAGCTCGACGAGCGTCCGGAGCTCGTGAACGAGGAGCCCTACGGCGCCGGCTGGTTGGTCACCATGACGCCGACGGACCGCGCCGGGCTGGACGACCTGATGGACGCTGACGGCTACGCGCGCTTCCTCGAGGGCTAGAGCGGCCGCGCGCGAGCCGGGACCGGTCGTCTACGCTGCCGCCAGGCGCATGCGCGCCGGCAGCTTCCCTCGACGTCCAGCAGACCTTCACGCCTCGCTGCCCCCGTGTGGTGTGGAGCGGCGATGGTCCCGGGCTCCGGGGAGCGAGCCCACCGGTCCCTCGGCGAGGGGCCGATCCCAAGGCACAGCGCGGGAGCGCCAGCAGACCAGGAGGCCGGATGTTCTGCAGCCAGTGCGGCCAGCAGGTCCCCGACGATGCGAACTTCTGTCCCGCCTGCGGTGCGCCGGTCGCGCAGCCGGCCGGTTCCGACAGCGAGGACGACACCACCTCGGCGCTCGAGGTCGGGGCGTTCGATCCCCAGCACGAGATCGACGATCTCCCCGAACTCGAGCCGGGTACGGGGCTGCTCGTGGTCGTTCGCGGTCCGAACGCCGGATCGCGGTTCCTGCTCGATAGGGAGCGCACGACCATCGGCCGTCACCCGGAGTCCGACATCTTCCTCGATGATGTCACCGTCTCACGGCGGCACGCCATCGTCAGCCAGAAGGAGGGCGGGATGGTCGTGGAGGACAACGGCAGCCTCAACGGCACCTACGTCAACGGTGACCGGGTCGAGGAGCGCGACCTCGCCACCGGGGACGAGCTCCAGATCGGCCGGTTCAAGGTGCTGTTCGTGGGGGATCCCGGCCAGGGGCTCGGGGGGTTGGCGTGAGCACGCACACGATCGGTGAGGTCCTCAACCAGTTGCGCGACGAGTTCGACGACATCACGATCTCGAAGATCCGTTTCCTGGAGTCCGAGGGGCTGATCAGCCCCGACCGGACCGAGTCCGGCTACCGCAAGTTCACCCGGTCCGACATCGACCGTCTGCGCTACGTGCTGCGTGCCCAGCGCGACCGTTACCTGCCCCTGAAGGTGATCCGTGAGGAGCTGGACCGGCTCGACGCCGGTTTGAGCGTGCAGCCGCCCGCTCAGGGCCGGCTCCTGGACGATGAGGGACCGGGCGTGGCGGACGCCGAACCCGGAGCCGGTGCGGCCGACCTGGCCCTGGCTGATCCGCAACCCTCGGCCGCGCTGGAGGCCAGCCTGCCCTCACATCCGGTGGCGGGTCACGATCAGCTCGACACCGACGGGCTGGCGGCAGCGGCCGACATCGGGGTGGCCGAGGTCGCCGGGCTCGTCGAGCACGGGTTGCTCGGTCCGCCGCCCTATGACGCCGAGGCGGTCACGATCGCCTCGTTGTCCGGCAAGCTGCTCGGTGGTGGTCTCGAGGCCAGGCACCTCAGGATGTACCGGCAGTTCGTCGAGCGGGAGCTGTCGCTGGCCGAACAGCTCGTCACGCCACTGCTGCGCCAGCGCAACCCGGACAGCCGCGCGGTCGCCGGTGATCACGCCGACCTGCTCGCCAGCGCCGGGTCGGCGCTGCACCGTGCACTGCTCGTCCAACGGTTACGACGTCTCCTGCAGCCGTGAGCGCCCGTGCCGTGATCCGGCCGCCGGCACTTGCGGCGGCAGCGGCGGTCGCCGCGATGCTGCTGGCGCTGGCGGGGCTGGTGCCCACCGCCGCCCCGGCGACCGCGCTCGAGCCACCGCCGACACCCATCGTCGACGGTCCGCAGCCGGGGTGGCCCCGCACGATCGGGGTGGAGGCGGCCGCCTACCTGCTCCTCGACACCGCGACCGGGCAGGTCCTGACCGCCGCTGCTCCGGACGAGCGCCGTCCCGTGGCCTCCACGGTCAAGGTGCTCACGGCGCTGACCACGCTGCAACGTGCCGAGCTCGACGAGCAGGTCACCGTCGGCCAGGAGGTCGCGGACGTCCCCGGCTCCGGGGTCGGTCTGGAGCCCGGCGACACGTGGAGCGTGGAGGAGTTGATCGACGCCGTGATCGCCCGATCGGGCAACGAGGCAGCCGAAGCGTTGGCCGTCCACGTCGCGGGCTCACGCGAGGACTTCCTGCGGTTGATGGAGCAGGATGCCGCTGCTCTCGGGGTCACCGGCCTCGAACTCGTCAGCGTCTCCGGACTCGACGACCGGAACCTGCTCTCCGCCGAGGACCTGGCGGTGCTGTCGGCGGCGGCCCTGCATCATCCGCAACTGGGGCCGCGCCTCGGGCGGGAGATCGTGACCCTGCCGGATGAGGGAGCGATCGCCTCCCGCAACCTGCTGCTCGGCCGCTATGCCGGGGCCACCGGGGTCAAGACCGGGTTCACCGAGGCTGCCGGCTACTCCTTCGTGGGCAGCGCCGAGCGCGATGGTCGGGAGCTGGTGGCCGTGGTCCTCGGTGCGGGCGAGGACCCGGCCCGCTTCGACCTGGCCGCGCGGCTGCTGGACCTCGGCTACGAGCGCTACGAGCAGCGTTCGATCGGCACCGAGCTGCGGTTCGCCGTCGCCGGTGGTGCCATCGGCTTCGTCGTCGACGACCACGAGCTGGTCGTGCCAGCGGGGGAGTCGGCGGTGTTGTCGCTGCCCATCGGTGCCCGCCCCCCGGCCGGGGATGCACGGGTCCCGGTGCTGGTGGACGATCGGGAGGTGGGCCGGGTGCCCGGGGTGCTGGACACCTCTGAGGCGCCGGCACCGGCGTCGTCGGCGGAGGCGGCGATCGGCCGGGCGGCCGTGGACGGCATCTACGCCGGTCTGCGCGCCCGCGCCGCCGCCCGCCAGCTCGGGTAGCTAGCCTCGGGGACGCCCACGTCACCGGTCCCGCGACGTGGCCTCGCACCCCCAGGAGCCTCCCGTGATCGAGATGGAGCTGGTCGGCGTCCGTGTCGAGCTTCCGGCCAACCAACCGATCGTCCTGCTCAAGGAGCGCGACGGCTCGCGCTACCTCCCGATCTGGATCGGGGCGGTCGAAGCGACCGCGATCGCCTTCGCGCTGCAGGGGGTGGAGACCCCACGGCCCCTGACCCACGACCTCTTCGTCGACGTGCTCAACGAACTGGACGCCGAGCTGGTGGCCGTGCACGTCACCAGCCTGCGTGACGGCACCTTCTACGCCGAGCTGAAGCTCCTGCGGGGCGGCGAGCCGCACACGGTCTCGGCGCGTCCCTCGGACGCGATCGCATTGGCTTCGCGGCTGGACGAGGTCCCGATCCTCTCGGCAGAGGCGGTCCTCGACGAGGCCGGACTGGAGATCGAGGACGACGACGAGGGTGGCGGTGCGTCCTCGAGCGGCGAGGACGAGGAGGAGGTCCGTCAGTTCCGGGCCTTCCTCGACGAGGTCACCCCCGAGGACTTCAAGGAGCAGTAGCCAGCTCCGGGTGCACCTGCGGGCGCGGGCGCCGGTCCAGGGTCGCCGGTCGGTGGCCGTTCGCCGCCGACCCGGGCATCGGGGGGAGCGCCCCTGCGGTCGCCGCGTGTTGCTCGATCATGGTGTCGTCCCGCACGGGGCCGGTCTGCGCGGTGCCAGCGGCCGGTGAAGCTCGCGCATGTTGGGTGCCGTGCTGCGCGTGTCACGCGCGTGCCCGCCCAGTCATGTGCGACGCACGCGCGTTCGGTGGACCGAACGCGAACGGCAGGACGTGCTCACTCTACGTGGCCGTGGTGCTTGCTCACGTGTCGTTTCGAGCCATCGTGTGGTCTTTCGGTGCTGCTCGAACGGCCACTGACGGGATGATCACTGCACCTCGACTGGACCTCGAGGAGGTGCGAGGCCTCCAGTCGGCGTTGACGGTCGCACTCCTCGCGGCGTAGGTTCAGTCCGGGAGTTCCACCGATGTGCTTCGCGTTCCCGGGGCGGTGGGGCGAACGACGGCGATCCGCTCCACCAGCGGAGGCGACGGAACTGCAGTGGAGGGCCCGAGGCTTCCCCGCTCCACTGCAGCCACGGGTGTACCGGACCGCCAGCACCACCTCCGACGGCGCGAACGTCACAACGGCGCACCGACGAGCGCACACCACCCACGAGGGCAGGAGCACGGCGACCATGGCCTACCAGGACGCGGGACAGCTCCGTTTGGATATGGGGGACGAG
>CAYXJD010000102.1:3849-10533 GCA_964465225.1 uncultured Actinomycetota bacterium | reverse complement strand
GGCGCCGAGGTCGGCCCGCCCGGCCTCCAGCTCACCCAGCACCGCGTTGACGGCGTCGGCGGTATCGGCGAGCGGCACGCGGTTGAGGGTGATACCGAGCTCCGCCAGCGCCGGCCCGTAGACACCGTCCACGAAGGCGTTGATCTCGGTGGACCCGCCCCACATGTGCAGGTCGAGGATGGCACCGTCGGCGGCAGCCAGGACCTCTGCCCACTCGCGTGGGTCGGGGGCGTCGACCACCTCGGCGTCGGGGGCGTCGACCACCTCGGCGTCGGGGGCGTCGACCACCTCGGCGTCGGGCGCAGCGGCCACCTCGGCGTCAGGGCCGTCACCGCTACCGGCGCAGCCGAGGAGCACCAGGGCCGCAGCGACCACCCCGATCACACGGTCTCGGGGAACTCGAACTTGATCTGGGCGAGCTGCTCGTGCTCCCCGGGGACGGGGATCGGGTACTCGCCGGTGAAGCAGGCGGTGCAAAGCTTCTCCCGCTGGTGAGGGGTCGAGGCGATCAGGCCGTTCAACGAGATGTAGTGCAACGAGTCACAACCGATGAAGTCCCGGATCTCTTCCACCTCGAGGTCGGCCCCGACCAGTTCGGCGCGCGTCGCCATGTCGATGCCGTAGTAGCAGGGATGTGCGATCGGGGGCGAGGTGATGCGCAGGTGCACCTCGGCCGCCCCCGCCTCACGCAGCATCGCGACCAGTTGCCGGGCCGTGTTGCCCCGCACGATCGAGTCGTCCACCACCACCAGCCGGCGACCCTCGACGATCTCCCTGACCGGGGACAGCTTCAGCTTGATCCCGAGCTGTCGCAGCGACTGGGTGGGCTGGATGAAGGTGCGGCCGACGTAGCGGTTCTTGACCAGCCCGTCGGCGAACGGCAACCCGCTCTCGGCCGCGTACCCGGCAGCGGCGTCGCGCCCCGCTTCTGGCACCGGGATCACGATGTCGGCGTCGATAGGAGCTTCACGGGCGAGTTGCCGCCCCATCGACCGGCGGGCGTAGAGGACGCTGCCGCCGTCCTGCCGGTGGTCCGGCCGGGCGAGGTAGACCCACTCGAACAGGCAGAAGGTGGGGTTCGGCGGCGCGAAACGCTGGCTGTGCAGCCCGTTGCCGTCGATGGTGATCACCTCACCCGGCGAGACGTCCCGCACGTAGACGGCACCGACGATGTCCAGCGCCGCGGTCTCCGAGGCGACCACCCACCCACCGGTCGGCAGTCGGCCGATCTGCAGGGGCCGGACGCCGTTGGCGTCACGGAAGGCGTGGAGCCGCTCCTCGTCCATCAGGACCACGGAGAAGGCACCCTCGAGCCGCGGCGCCGTACGGACGATCGCCTCCTCGAGGCTGACGTCCACCTCCCGCGCGAGCAGCGCCGCCATCACCTCCGAGTCGTTGGCGGACGGCAGGTCCAACTCCCGGGCGAGCTCGGCGGTGTTGACGAGGTTGCCGTTGTGCCCGAGCGCCAACCCCCCACCGATGGGCGTCTCGCGGTACTGGGGTTGGGCGTTCACCCAGGACGACGCACCGGTGGTCGAGTACCGGCAGTGGCCGACGGAGAGGTGCCCCTCCAGCGCGGCCAGGGAGGTGTCGGTGAAGACCTGGTTCACCAGCCCCATGTCCTTGTGCACCACGATGCGCCGGCCACTGGAGGCGGCGATACCAGCGGACTCCTGGCCACGGTGCTGCAACGCGTACAGACCGAAGTAGGTCAGACGGGCGACGTCCTCACCGGGGGCGTAGATACCGATGACCCCGCACTCGTCCTTCGGGCTGTCGAGGTCGTCGCCGCCGACGGGTGCGCCGGCTGGACCGAGGGGTGGGGCGCTCGGCACGGAGGACGCGGCGCCGGTGGCGGCCGCATCGTGGGCGGGGGTCGGCTCGGGCAGCACGGAGGGACCTCGCAGAGGGCGCCCGCCACGGCACCTATCGGACAGCAGCGATGCGTCGCCAAGGGTAGCCGGCACGCTCCCGGCACCGGACGAGCGCGGCAGCAGTGCGCGCGGCTGCGCACCTGGCGGCATCCTGCCACGGTCCCGGCTGCTGGCCGGTCACGCCGAGAAGCCGAACCCGGCCGCCTTGCCAGCGAGCTGGTGCTGCACCCGCTCGTCCTTCTCCCGGGAGGCCTCGCGCAGCTCCTCGCGGTGGGCGTCGAGGGCGGCGCTGAGCTCGGCATCCCCGATCGCGAGCATCCGCACCGCGAGCAGACCCGCGTTGTGCGCACCGCCCACCGCGACCGTGGCGACCGGGATACCCGAGGGCATCTGCACGATCGACAGCAGGGAGTCCAGGCCGTCGAGGTGGCGCAGCGGGACCGGCACCCCGATCACCGGCAGCGAGGTCACCGAGGCCAGCATGCCAGGCAGGTGGGCGGCCCCACCGGCACCGGCGATCAGCACCTGGAGCCCGCGGCCGGCCGCCTCCTGCCCGTAGGCCAACATCCGGGCGGCATCGCGGTGGGCGGAGACCACGTGCACCTCGTGGGCGACCTCGAAGCGCTCCAGCGCCTCGACCGCCGCCTCCATCGTGGCCAGGTCCGAGTCACTGCCCATCACCACCCCGACGCGGGGGCCAGCCCCGTCCCCACGGCTACCGCCGTCGGGGGAGCCTCCGGGTGCCTCCTCGGTCGCTGCCTCGACCATGCCTGGTTCCTCCTCGCTCGCGGTCAGGGACCCACCAGCACGTCCGCGACCTGTCGGGCGTGGGAGAGTGCCACCTCGGCGTCGTCACCGAGCACCGTGACGTGGCCGATCTTGCGCCCGGGACGTGACGCCTTGCCGTAGAGGTGGATGGCCGCGTCGGTGACCTCCAGGGCGGCTGGCAGTCGCTCGGCGATCCGGTCCGGACCCTGTGGACCGAGCAGGTTCACCAGCGCCGCCGCGGAGGCACGCAGGCCCGTGTCGCCCAGTGGCCAGTCCAGCACAGCGCGCAGGTGGTTGTGGAACTGCGAGGTGGTGGCCGCTTCGATCGTGGCGTGCCCGGAGTTGTGGGGGCGCAGCGCGAGCTCGTTGATCGTGATCGCGCCATCGGTGCCGACGAACAGCTCGACAGCGACGATGCCGACGCCGCCCACGACCTCAGCGACCCGGGTCCCGAGCCCGATCGCCTGCTCGGCGACACCCGGTGCGATACGGGCGGGCTGGAGCAGCTCGACCAGCTGCCCGTCCTGCTGCACGGTCTCCACGACGGGGTAGGTGACGTGCTGACCCCCGGGACGCCGGGCGGTGACGACCGCCACCTCCACGGCGATGTCGACGTGGGCCTCGACCATCCACCGACCCCCGCGCGCCAGCACGTCCGCGGCAGCGGCGCGGTCGCCGACCACCTCGACGCCACGGCCGTCGTACCCGCCCCGGACCGCTTTGCAGACCACCGGCCAGCCGTGCTCGGCGGCGAAGACCGCCACGTCGTCGGCGTCGGCCACGGGGGCGAACGCCGGGACCGGCAGACCGAGCCCGGCGAGCTCCGTGCGGGCGTGGAGCTTGTCCTTGGCGTACAGCAGCGCAGCGGCACCCGGGCGAACCGGATGCCCCGAGGCGGCCAGGGCAGCCAGCCCCTCGTCGGAGACCAGCTCGTGATCCAGCGTGACCACGTCGACCTCGATGGCGAAGGCGCGCAACGCATCCAGGTCGTCGGGCGATCCGAGCCGGGTGATGGCCCCCGCCAGCGACGCGGGCTCGTCGGGCTCCACGGCCAGCACGTGGAGATCGATGCCGAGGTCGATGGCCGCCGCGTGGGTCATCCTCGCCAGCTGGCCGCCGCCGACCATCCCGACCCGGGCGGTCGCCGGGCGTGCGCCGCGCGGTCCGGTCGTGGCGCGGTCGGGCGGAGGTGTCTGCGCCGCCATGCGTCAGCCGTCCAGGAGGTCAGCGAGGCCGCCGCCGAGGGCATCCCGCAGCTCGTCGAGTTCGAGGTCCACCAGCCCCCGGATCGTCAGCCGCTCGCCGCCCACGGTCCCGATGTCGGTGAGCGGAACCGCCGCGTCCGCGCAGAGTCCCGCGAAGGTCCGCACGTGCGCCGACGCCACGGTCACGATCACGCGGCCGGGCGACTCGCTGAACAGCTGCTGGGTCGCGGAGAGCCGAGCCAGCTCGCCCTCCAACGCGACCTCCACCCCGATGTCCCCGCCGACGCAGGACTCCGCGAGGGCGACCAGCAGGCCACCGCTGCCGATATCGTGCGCCGCGGTGACCAGCTGCTCCCGGGCCGCTTCCTGGAGCACCTCGGAGATCGCGGCCTCCAGTTCCAGATCAGCCGGCGCCAGCATCCCGCCCAGCGGCGCGCCGAGCCACCGCTGCAGCTCGGAGCCGGCCAGGCCGGGCTCGGTCGGTGCACCCATCAGGAACACCAGGTCGCCCTCGTCCTCGAAGGCGAGCCCCAGCGCGTCCTCGGCGTCCGCCAGCACCCCGAGGATCCCGATGACCGGGGTCGGGTGGATCGCCTGTCCCTGCGTCTCGTTGTAGAGGGAGACGTTGCCGCCGGTCACCGGAACGCCGAGCTGGCGGCATGCGGCACCGAGCGCCTCGATCGAGGACGCCAGCTGCCACATGATCTCCGGGCGCTCGGGGTTGCCGAAGTTGAGGTTGTTCGTGGTCGCGAGCGGTCGGGCACCGGTGCAGGCGACGTTACGGAACGCTTCGGCCACCACCCGGATCGTGCCCTGGACCGGATCCAGCTCGCACCAGCGGCCGTTGCCGTCCGTCGAACACGCGACCGCGCGTCGGCTGTCCGGCAGCCGGACCACCCCGGCGTCGCCCATCCCCGGCCCGAGCACCGTGCCCGACAGCACGTGCTGGTCGTACTGCTCGTACATCCAGCGCTTGGAGGCCACGTTCGGTGAGGACAGGAACGCCAGCGCCGCCTCGTCCAGCGACCGTCCGGGACGACCGTCCGCGGTCTGCAGCGTGCCGCCGACCAGCGTGGCGTCCAGGGTCTCGGCAGCCACCTCGGCGTAGTCGTCCAGCCAGGCGGGACGCTGCCGTGGCCGGTCGTAGACGGGTCCCTCATCGGCCAGGGACCGGGCCGGCAGGTCGGCGATCAGCTCCCCGTTGCGGCTCAGTCGCAGCGCATCCCCCTCGACGACCTCGCCGATCACCGCGACCGGGACCCCCCAGCGGTGGGCGACCTGCTGGACCTCCTCGAGTTGCTCGGGGGCGACCAGGGCCAGCATGCGCTCCTGGGACTCCGAACACAGGATCTCCCAGGACTCCATCGACGGCTCCCGCAACAGCACCTGGTCGAGGTCGACGTCCATCCCCAGCGCCGCGGCGGAGGCCAGTTCCGAGGTCGAGCAGGCGATGCCAGCGGCACCCATGTCCTGTATCCCGGAGACCAGGTCCCGCTCGTACAGCTCCAGGCAGCACTCGATCAGCAGCTTCTCCGCGAAGGGGTCGCCGACCTGGACGTTGGGTCGCTTGGCGTCGAGTCCGGCGTCGAACTCCTGGCTCGCCAGCACGCTGGCGCCGCCGATGCCGTCGCGTCCCGTGGCGGACCCCAGCAGGACGGCGAGGTGGCCGGGGGCCTCGGCCTTGGCGAGCTGCAGCCGCTCGCGGTCCATCACGCCGATCGCGAGCACGTTGACGAGCGGGTTGCCGGCGTAGGTGCCGTCGAACACCACCTCGCCACCGATGTTGGGCACACCGACACAGTTGCCGTAGTGACCGACCCCACGCACGACCCCGTCGACGAGGTGGCGTTGCAGCGGATCCGCCGGGTGCTCGACACCTGCGCCGTCGGTCCAGCCGCCGGGGTCGCCGAAGCGCAGGGGATCCATGACCGCGATCGGGCGGGCGCCCATGGTGAAGATGTCCCGCAGGATCCCGCCGACGCCGGTCGCCGCACCCTGGAAGGGCTCCACGTAGGACGGGTGGTTGTGGGACTCGATCTTGAACGCGACCGCGATCCCGTCACCGACATCGACGACCCCGGCGTTCTCCCCTGGCCCGGCGATCACCCATGGCTCGTCATGGGCGAGGCCGCGGAGGTGGAGCTTCGACGACTTGTACGAGCAGTGCTCCGACCACATCACCGAGTACATCCCGAGCTCGGCGACCGTGGGGACCCGGCCGAGGATCCCCACGAGGTCGTCGTACTCGTCGCCGCGCAGCCCCAGCTCGTAGCCGAGCTCCCGCGCACGCTCGGGCGTCACGGTCTCCGCGGGCGGGAACGGCGAGGTGGTGGGTTCGGACACTTGAGCGCGCCTGGTCGTCGGCGGTCACGGATCGGGCCGGGAGACCGGCCGTGCGAAGCCTACGTGACCGGGTGACGATGCCCATCCGTGAGCGCGGCCTGCGCAGGGAGGTCGATGATGCCGGCGCCGCGAGGCCCAGAGGGCCGACGGCGCAAAGACCCTAGGCGTCCAGCGGAACCCAGGAGGCAGGGCCGAAGGTCCCGACCTCGGACCGAAGAGGTACCCTCGTACCGACGCACCTCCACCCCATCCGTCAGGACCGTCGTGGACGCCCTCAACACCTTGCGTGCCGTGCTCGTCGCCTTCGCCGCGGTGGCGGCCATCCTGCTGACCTTCCAGGGCCAATGGTTCCCCGCCGGGGTGCTCGGCGCGGGCATCCTCGCGCACCTCGCGCTGTTCGCCTGGCTCCGGATGGACCGGCGGCGTCGTGCGGAAGACGATCCGTTCCAGCAGCTGCTGCAGGGCAACTGACCCGACCCGGCGTCTGCCCCAGG
>CAYXJD010000102.1:0-3749 GCA_964465225.1 uncultured Actinomycetota bacterium | reverse complement strand
TGGCCCGGGCCGTCATCACACGGGCAGGCCGGCGAGGACGCTGTCGAAGAAGCCTCGGCCGTCCGAACCGCCGATCAGTCCGGGATCGACCGCATGCTCCGGATGCGGCATGAGTCCGACGACGTTGCGCCCCGGGTTGGTGACGCCGGCGATGTCGCGTTCGGAGCCGTTGGGGTTGGAGCCGTAGGCGTAGCGGACCACCACCCGGCCCTCCTCCTCGAGTCGGTCCAGGACCGCCGGTTCGGCCACGTAGCGACCTTCCCCGTGCTTCGCTGGGATCACGATCGTCTGCCCCGGGGCGTACTGCCCGGTCCAGGCCGTGTCGGCAGCTTCGACGGTGAGCGGGACGTCCTTGCACACGAACCGCAGGTTGGCGTTGCGGGTCAGCGCACCGGGCAGCAGTCCCGCCTCGCACAGCACCTGGAACCCGTTGCAGATCCCGAGCACCGGCCCGCCCTCGCGCGCGAAGGCCGCGACCGCTTCCATCACCGGCGCCCGGTGGGCGATCGCGCCACACCGCAGGTAGTCACCGTGCGAGAACCCGCCGGGCAGGACGACAGCATCCACGTCGGCGACGGTTCCCTCAGCGTGCCAGAGCGCAACGGTGTCGCCACCGCACAGTTCCACGGCACGGCGTGCATCGTGGTCATCGAGCGAACCCGGGAAGGTGACGACACCGATCCGCACTAGTTCCCTCCGACCTGTGAGCATCCGACCGCCCGACCCGTGAGCAGCAGACGCCCACCGGTCCCTCAGCGGCTCGGAGCGTAGCGGCCGCGGTCGGCCCGGATCCCGGCGACGCGCTCGCTCCGGACGCGCTCGCTCCGATGGGACGTGGGGAGGCGGCGATCGCAACCGATCGTCACAGCGATGGTCACCCCGTTGCGATCTCCCCCCTGGATCGCGATCTCCCGCCTGCACCGGTTCCCGCAGCCACCGGGTCCCGCCGCCACCGGGCCCGCTGCCGCGCCCGGGAGCACGTCGCGGTCAGCGTCCGGGAGCCACCCCCGACGTCGAGCGACCGGACCTGCCATCCAGCCGCCACGCACCGAGCGCCGCCGGCACCAGCAGGACCAGGGCGCCGAAGGCCAGAGCGGGGTAGCCGGCCGTCGCGAGCACGATGCCGGCCAGCGTCCCACCGACCCCGCCCGCCAGGTTCATGGCCAGATCGCTGGTGCCCTGCACCCCTGGTCGGTCCGCCACAGGGACCGCGTCGGTCAGCCAGGCCGAGCCGGCGATCAGGCAGGACGACCAGCCGGTACCGAGCAGGATCAGCCCACCCTGGAACCACACGGACCCGGTGGGATCACCCGTCGCTGCCAGCAGCGCTGCGATCGCCAGCTGGACCAAACCGAGCAGCACCACCTTCCGCGGACCGAAGCGGTCGGCCAGGCTGCCCATCACGGGGCTGAGCGCGTACATGCCGGCGATGTGGAGGCTGATCGTCAGCCCCACGAGGTCGAGCGCGGCCCCGTAGCGCTCCATGTGCACGGGGGTCATCACCATGATGCCGACCATGACCGCGTGGGCGGCCGTGATGGCCAGCACCGCCACCGTTGCCTCGGGGATCGAACGGATCGTCACGAGCGCGGCACGGATCGCATCCCAGCCGGTCGTCGCGACCGCCGGTACTGCCGCGTACTCCCTGACGACGTGGAGCGGATCGGGTCGCAGGAAGGCGAACTGCACGGCGGCCGCAGCGAGGAACGAGGCCAGGGAGAACAGGTAGGCACCTGCCAGCGATGGCAGCGCCAGCGTGGCAGCGAACGACTCCCCCGGCCCGGTCAGGTTCGGGCCCAACACGGCGCCGACCGTGGTCGCCCAGACGATGGTCGACAACGACCGAGCCCGGTTGGCGGGCAGCGCCAGGTCGGCGGCCGCGTACCGCGCCTGCAGGTTGGAGGCGCTCGCCCAGCCGAACGCGGCGGAGGCGACCACGTGGAGCCAGAAGACCCCGAGGACGGCCGCCACGATCGCGACCGCCGCACCGCCTGCACCGACGAGGTAGCCGGTCACGAGCCCAGGCCGCCGTCCACGTGACACCGACAGCCGCGCGATGACGATCGCGGCGAGCGCAGCCCCGAGGGTCGAGGCGGTCGCCGATACCCCCGACAACGACGCCGTCCCCGACAGCTCGTACGCCAGCAGCCCGACCACCGCCACACCCGACCCGACGCCGACACCGCCGAGCACCTGGCTGATCACCAGCACCCGCACCGTGCGACGCTGGAGGCGTTCGAGCGGCACCGCGCGTTCCAGGTGCGGGTCCCGAGCGGCTCCCCTACGCCCGCCGGATCGCGGCTCAGCGGTCATCGCGGAACCCCACGGCCAACAGGTCGGCGACGGGGTCGTCCGCGGCGAGCAGTTCAGCAGCATCACGACAACCCCGCGGCAGGTCCTCACCGAACTCGAGCACCGCGCAGGCTCGTTGTTGCAGCTCTGCCGCGCGGAGCTCGGTGGTGACCCCGACCGGTGCGCCGGGCCAGCCGGCGTCGGTGAGCAGAGCCAGTTGGTGCGCCAGGGCCGGTGCGGCGCGACGAGCGTCCTGGAACTGGAACTTCGCGTTCAGTTCCACGATCAGGCGCCCCTCCTCGACCCGAGCGGAGGACTCGACGCCGGACAGCTCGAAGGTGGCGATCCGCAGCTGACCCCCGCCCGCGATCCAGGTCACCAAACCTTCCCGTAGCAGGGGGAAGTCGCCGCTGTCGATCAGCCCACAGAGCGTCTCCAGGGCAGCACGGGCCGTCGTCTGCGAGCCGGGGTCACCGACGATGCGGATCGCCTGTGAGCAGCCGGGACCTGGCTCGGCGTCGCGCGTCTCGGACAGCATGGCGTCGCCGCGGGCGATCGTGACCTCGGAACCGCCCGCCGGACGTCGCTCAGCCGCGGACAGCGGCTCCCGGTCTATGGCGAGGAAGGCCCACACGGTGACGGCGACCGCGAGCGGGACCAGGAGCAACAGGGCGATGACGAACCAGCGCTGCAGGACGGGCTCGCCCGTGGCCAGGGTGGGCAACCCGTCGTCGCGCAACGGCGGGAGGCCAGAGGGCGGCTGGCCACCCTCTTCCCGGTCGGGGGTGTGCGAGGTCACGGAGGCGCCTCAGGCGTCGGCCCGCTCGGCGTCCCCGATGACGCGCCAGCGGTAGGACTCGATCACGGGGTTGGTCAGGAACCCTTCACACATCGTCTCGACGCGGGAGGCGACCTCGTCGTCCGGCGCATCGATCACGAACTCGAGGTGCTTGCCGACACGCACCTCGCTGACGGATTCGTACCCGAGACCGGGCAGCGCTTCCTGGACGGCTCGACCTTGAGGATCCAGGATCTCGCGCTTGAGCAGGACATCGACGGCGACACGTGGCATCGGGGTGCTCGCTCGGTCGGCGGCGGGCGGTCCGGTCAGCGGACACCCGACCGTGGGCGATGGCGGAGCGCGACACGCACCGCCGGGGAGCGGAACCTGCGTCTGCCTGGCCTGGCGCGCGGAGGTTCGCGGGCCACGATCGTAGCGACGACCCCGAACGGCCACCTCGGCCCCACCGAGTCAGATCGCTGTCGCCACCGCTGAGCGCCGCACGGCCGCGATGAGCGCGCTGGCCTCGAAGGGCTTCCTGACGATCCCCGTGGCGGATGTCTGTGCCAACGCCTCCAGGTCCCGGGGATGCGTCTTGGCAGTGACGAAGAGGGCGGGCAATCGGTCGAGCCCAGGTCGGAAGAGCGTCGTGTAGGGAAAGAGTGTTCAGAGCCGT
>CAYXJD010000101.1:0-10565 GCA_964465225.1 uncultured Actinomycetota bacterium | reverse complement strand
CGACGGGAGCTGGGCGCTGGCCCAGTTCCGGTGGCCGTGGCTCGGGTTCGGGCCGGGTGGGGTCGCTCGGCGCGATGGGAGCTGGGCTGTGGCCCAGTTCCGGTGGCCGTGGCTCGGGTTCGGGCCGGGTGGGGTGGCGACGGCTGAGCCCGGGAACGCGTGGCCAGGCGTGGCCGGGCAGGTGTGGACCGGCAGGTGTGGACCGGGCCAACCTCGGTTGCAACGACCGAGGGTGTGGTCGATCCTCGCCTGTGAGGGACGCCGAGTGGGGTCGGGCGTCGCTCGCCACCTAGTCTCGCCCTGACCGTCCCAGGGAGTCAGGCGTGAACGACGATCCGACCAGCATCAGCGGCTTTCCGATCGAGGCCGTGTACGGCCCCGCCCACCTCGACGCCTTCGACGCCGAGGTGCAGCTCGGCGAGCCGGGGAGCTACCCCTTCACCCGGGGGATCTACCCCAGCATGTACCGGCGTCGTCCGTGGACGATGCGCCAGTACGCCGGGATGTCCACCGCTGCGGAGTCCAACCGGCGCTACAAGTACCTGCTCGAGCAGGGGACCACCGGCCTGAGCGTGGCCTTCGATCTGCCGACCCAGATGGGCTACGACTCGGGAGCGGAGCTCGCCGCCGGTGAGGTCGGCAAGGTCGGTGTCGCCATCGACACCGTCGAGGACATGATCGCGCTGTTCGACGGCATCCCGCTCGGTGACGTCTCCACCTCGATGACCATCAACGCCCCCGCCAGCCTGCTGCTCCTGATGTACGAGATCGCGGCCGAGGAGCAGGGGATCGCGGCGGACCGGCTCCGAGGCACGATCCAGAACGACGTGCTCAAGGAGTACATCGCCAGAGGGACCTACATCTACCCGCCGGCGCCGAGCCTCAGGCTGATCGCCGACACCTTCGCCTACTGCGCCGACCACCTGCCGCGGTTCAAC
The DNA here is from genome assembly GCA_964465225.1 of uncultured Actinomycetota bacterium. GTDB lineage: Bacteria > Actinomycetota > Nitriliruptoria > Nitriliruptorales > Nitriliruptoraceae > T1Sed10-7. The sequence continues at coordinate 9,627 of CAYXJD010000101.1, read as the reverse complement.
ACCATCTCCATCTCCGGCTACCACATGGGCGAGGCGGGCGCGACGCCCGTCCAGGAGATCGCCTTCACGCTCGCGGATGCGATCTCGTACGTGGAGGCGGCGTTGGCGGCCGGGCTGGACGTGGATGCGTTCGGGCCGCGCTTGAGCTTCTTCTTCGTGGCCCGCTCCACGCTGCTGGAGGAGATCGCGAAGTTCCGGGCGGCTCGTCGGCTGTGGGCCGGCATCATGCGGGACCGGTTCGGGGCCACCGACCCCAAGAGCCAGATGCTGCGCTTCCACACCCAGACCGCCGGCGTCCAGCTCACGGCCCAGCAGCCCGAGGTCAACCTGGTGCGGGTGACGATCCAGGCGCTGGCGGCCACGCTCGGTGGTACCCAGAGCCTGCACACCAACAGCTTCGACGAGGCGCTGGCGCTGCCGACCGAGAAGAGCGCCCGGCTGGCCCTGCGCACCCAGCAGGTGATCGCCCACGAGACCGACGTCACCGCGACCGTGGACCCCTTCGCCGGGTCCTACGCGATCGAGTCGATGACGGACCGCATCGAGGCCGAGGTCCAGGCTTACCTCGACCGGATCGAGGAGATGGGCGGTGCCGTCGCCGCGATCGAAGAGGGCTACCAGAAGGCCGAGATCGAGCGTTCCGCCTACGACCTCGCCAAGGAGATCGACGCGGGCGAGCGCGTCGTGGTCGGGGTGAACCGCTACCAGCAGGGTCCCGATCCACAGCCCGATCTGCTGCGCATCGACGAGCAGATCCGCGTCGACCAGATCACGCGCACCGATGCCGTCAAGGCCGCCCGGGACCAGACCGCGGTGGACACGGCGTTGGCCGAGGTCCGGCACGCTGCCCAGGGCACCGACAACCTGCTCCCGCCGATGCGCTCCGCGCTCAAGGCCCGCGCCACGCTGCAGGAGGTCTGTGACGTGCTGCGCGATGAGTACGGCAGCTACATCCCCCGCGACGTGTTCTGACCACCCGGTCGGTCCTCCCCAGCGGCTGGGCTCGGTCGCCGCTGGCCGGGCTCGGTCGCCGCTGGCTGGGCTCGGTCGCCGCTGGCCGGGCTCTCGAACGGATCCTCCTCGAGCCGCGCTCCCATGGCCTGTGCGGTCGCGATGAGACCGGACAACGGTCGGATCATCACGCGGAGCCGGGTGATGCGGCCGTCGTCGTCGAGGGTGAGGTGATCGAGCCCTTCGACGTCCTTGTCCCCGACCCGAGCGGTGAACAGCAACGCGACCGTGCCGTCGCCGTGGAGCTCGTCGATGTAGGTGAGCCCCGTCAGCGTGGCCTTCGCGTGGTGCAGGAGGTGGGCCACCACGGCGCGGCCCTGGTAGGGCCGGTGGACCGCCGGTGAGCGGAACTCCACCTCCTCGTGCAGCAGTGCGGTGACCGCTGCCTCGTCGTCCGCTTCGACGGCGACGCGGAAGGGGTGACGGTCCATGATCGGCCTCCTCGGACCCGAGAGCCGGACAGCTCGGCCCCTGTCCAGCGCGACGTGCACGACGCCCTCAGCAGGACCGTAGCGTCGTACTGCCGGCGGTACGGTGCGGCGCGAGAGAGACCTCCCAGCAGGAGCTTCAGCCTATGTCGCAGCGGATCGTGATCCTCGGGGGCGGACCGGCGGGCTACGAAGCCGCTCTGGTCGCCGACGAGCTCGGTGCCGAGGTCACCGTCGTGGCGGACGAAGGGCTCGGCGGGAACAGCGTCCTGTGGGACTGCGTGCCCTCGAAGGCGCTGATCGTCGCCTCGGAGGCGATGGACTGGGTACGCACCGCCGATGACCTCGGCGTGCACATCGAGGGTCTCGATGGGGTCGACCGGACCGTCGTGGACTTCCGCAAGGTGGGGACCGGTGTGCTGGAGCTCGGGGCCAACCAGTCGCGCGACATCGAGCGACGGGTGCTCGCCGGCCGGGTCGAGGTGGTCCGCGGCCGTGGCCGTATCTCCGGTTCCCACGAGATCACCGTCACACGCGACGATGGCGGCGAGGTGGTGCTGCCGGCCGACTACGCCCTGATCGCCACGGGCTCGACCGCCCGCGTGCTGCCCTTCTTCGAGCCCGACGGCGAGCGGGTGCTCGTCAGCCAGCAAGCCTACGGGCTGGCCGAGGTGCCCGAGCACCTCATCGTCGTCGGCTCCGGTGCCACCGGTGCGGAGTTCGCACACGCCTTCCGGCGCTTCGGGGCCGAGGTCACCCTCGTCTCCTCGCGTGAGCTGATCCTGCCGACCGAGGATCCGGACGCCGCGGCCGTCATCGAGAACGTCTTCGAGCGCCGCGGTATGCGCATCCTGCGCAACGCTCGTGCGATCAGCTGCGAGCGGCGGGGCGACGAGGTGGTCGTCGGGCTCAAGGACGGCGGCGAGGTGGTGGGCAGCCACGTGCTGTTCACCGTCGGACAGATCCCGACCGTGGCCGACATCGGTCTGGAGGCGTGTGGGATCGAGCCCGGCCGTGGTGGTGGCGTCGAGGTGGACGCGGTCGGGCGCACCAGCGCCCGCTGGGTGTACGCGGCCGGTGACGTGATCGGCGGGGTGATGCTGGCCTCGATGGCCGCCATGCAGGGACGGACGGCGATGTGGCACGCCCTCGGCGAGGCCGTCCAGCCGATCCGTCGCGACGCGGTGGTGGCGACGATCTTCACCGATCCAGAGGTGGCGACGGTCGGGATGTCCCCCGAGGAGGCCACGGCCGCGGGCTACCCGGTCGAGACGGCCAGGCTCGACTTCCGGTCCAACCCTCGGGCCAAGATGATCCACGGCACCGACGGCTTCGTGAAGGTCCACGCCATGGTCGGCTCCGGCACCGTCGTCGGAGGTGTCGTCGTCTCCGCACGGGCCAGCGATCTGGTCCAGCCGTTGGCGGTGGCGGTCCAGAACCGGCTCACGGTCTCCCAGCTGGCCCAGACCATGACGGTCTACCCGTCCATGGCGGGCTCGGTGGCCGAGTGCGCCCGGATGCTGATGGTCCGCCTCGATCCCGCGCGGCGGTGAGCGCCGAACGTCGAGGGAAGGAGCTGACCCGGTCGTCGGTTCCCCAACCGACCCGAGGAGCGTCCGTGTCCGATGTCGAACTGTACGTCGATCCCGTCTGTCCCTTCTGCTGGCAGACCTCCAAGTGGCTGCGGCAGGTGCAGCGTCTCGAGGGGTTGGACGTCGGCTGGCGGTTCATCTCCCTGCAGATGGTCAACGAGGAGATCGGCTACGACGGGATGCCGGAGGACTACCCGGCCGTCCACGCCCAGGGGACCCGGCTGCTCCGTGTCCTGGCAGCCGCCCGGGAACACGCTGGCAACGAGGCGGTCGGTGCGCTCTACGCCGCCATCGGGGAGGAGATCTGGGAGCGTCCGGCCCCGCCGCCCGGCGACTTCGGCGCGGTGCTGTCGGTGCAGGCGGATGGCCTCGACGTGCGGCCGGCGCTGGTGCGCGTCGGACTGCCGGAGCTCCTGGCGGGGGCCGCCGAGGATCCCGCCCACGACCACCTCCTACGGCAGGAGACCGAGCAGGCCCGGGCACGGGCCGGCGAGGACGTCGGCACCCCGATCGTGGCCTTCGACCCGCCGAACGGACCGGCCTTCTTCGGTCCGGTGATCTCCCACCTCCCGTCCGACGAGGACGCGGTGGCCTACTACCGCGCGCTCGAGGTGCTGGCGGGGTGGCCCGGCTTCGCGGAACTCAAGCGGTCGCTGCGGACGCTGCCCGATATCCGGATGCTCGATGCGCTGCGCAACGACGCGGCCTGACGGCGTCGGCTGGCGTCGCCCGACGCCTCCCGGCTGGCGTCGCCCGACGCCTCCCGGCTGGCGTCGCCCGACGCCGGCCAGCACCGGCCGAGATCGACGTCGTCCGCGGCGTCACGGGGTCGTACGCGCTCAGGTTGCCTGCGGTCGGGCCAGTCCGGCGATGTTGATGCCGGCCTGGATGCGGTACCGGCGGTTGATGCTGACCAGCACCGCCGTCAGTTCCTCGATGGGGCGCGTCAGACGCAGTGGTCCGGCGTCGATGGCCCGCATGCCGTCGATGGCCTCGACCAGGGGAGCGACGGCGGCCCGGGCATCCTCGTCGTCGCCGGTGATGGGCACGTCGACCGCCACGGACTCGTCGAACCGTCCGAGCTTCACCCCTGAGACGTTCTGCCAGGCGCCGACGACCCGCGCCTCGGGGAGCAGCTGCTGACACTCCTCTGCCGCCGAGCCGGCCGGGACGGTGAGGGGGTACGGGCCCCCCTTGTCGAAGCCGAGCGCGTTCACGCAACTCACGACGATCTTCGACCCGATCGCCGCACGCAGCGACGCGAGTGTGTCCTGCTGGGCGTCGTAGGGCACGACGACGACGAGCAGGTCCGCCGTCTCGCACACCGAGGCGTTGGTGTCGCCCTCGATCGGCAGGTCGGGGCGTTGCTCGCGGAGTTCGGTCACGATCTCCTGAGCGCGCTCCGCGGTCCGGGAGCCGATCAGCACACGGTGGCCCGCCATAGCGAGGCGCACACCGAGCCCACGTCCCTGCGGCCCCGTGCCGCCGATGAAACCGACCGTCAGCATCTGCGCCACCCTGTTCTCCTTGGATCGTGTCGTGGGATCGTGTCGTGCGATGTCGTCGTGGGATCGTGTCGTGGGAGCGTTCGTCCCCGTCGATCGGGCAGATGACGGGTACCACGGCGCCGGGACGCTAGCGAGTGCTGGCGCCGAACTGGACGAGCCCGGTCGAGCTCGCGCTGTCCGACATCCGCCGTTCTTCTGCTCGCTCGCTCGCCTTCAGCCGTCGCTCGTACTATCATAGGACATCCAACGATGGGAAGTCCGAAGAGCTGGACGGTCGCCGCACCGAACCGTCACGCCGATGGCTGGGGAGTGGGACATGTTGGAGCAGTTGCTGGCGACGCCAGACCCGACGGCTGGTGATGAGTACGCCTGGCGTAACGCCGCCGCGTGCCTGAACGAGGATCCGGAACTGTTCTTCCCGGAAGGGGAGAGCGAGCGCTACGCGCCGCAGATCGATGCGGCGCTCAGCGTCTGCGCGGCGTGTGAGGTCGCCGAGTCCTGCCTGCGCTACGCCCTCGAGACCGAGCAGCGCAGTGGCATCTGGGGCGGGACGACGGCGACGGCCCGCCGCGATCTGGAGGTCGTGGCTGGCCGCGTGCGGACCGCAGGGACCGCGGGCAACGGACAGGTCGTCGCGGCCGTTGCTGACCAGCCCGACGTGGGGCTGCGGCGCGCTGCCGGCTAGCGTCACCGTCTTGGGCACAACGATGGCGACGACGTACAGGGGGGCCTCGTGACGGAGACCGCCCTGCCGTTCGATCCGATCGCGGAAGCGCGGCGTCGCTGGGAGTCACAGGGCTGGTCCGGTGCGGCCCCGGGCATGGCGGCGGTCACCTCGATCATGCGGGCGCAACAGCTGTTGCTGCAGCGGATCGATGAGCAACTCCGGGACCTCGAACTCACCTTCGCCCGCTACGAGCTGCTCATGCTGCTGGTGTTCAGCCAGCGCGGTGCGCTGCCGTTGTCGGTGATCGGGAGCCGACTACAGGTGCATCCGACCAGCGTCACCAGCGCCGTCGACCGGCTCGAACGCCAGGGGTTGGTGCGCCGTGTCCCGCACCCGACGGACCGGCGCACGAAGCTGGCGGAGCTCACCCCGGCTGGCCGCGAGCTGGCCCTGGCCGCCTCTGCGCGCCTCAACGAGACCGTCTTCGCCGACCCGGGCCTGGCCTCGGACGAGGTCGAGACGTTGAACGGGATGCTGCGTGGGCTCCGCCACCGTGCCGGCGACTTCTGAGGTGGGCCACCCCATCGCGCCACCCGGCACAGCGCAGATCGCAGGTTGCGCCGAAGATGGACATCAGAGAAACTAGGACGTCTAACTATCTGACATCCGATAGATAATGGGAGCCAGGGATGGAACGCGCCAACGACGACGGCCGCAGGCCAGAACACCCGGTCCGGTTCGTGACGGCCGCCAGTCTGTTCGACGGGCACGACGCGGCGATCAACATCATGCGCCGCATCCTCCAGTCCCAGGGCGCCGAGGTGGTCCACCTCGGCCACGATCGCAGCGTCGACGAGGTCGTGACCGCAGCCGTCCAGGAGGACGCGCAGGGTGTGGCGCTCAGCTCCTACCAGGGTGGTCACGTCGAGTACTTCACCTACCTCGTGGAGCGCCTGCGTGAGCGTGGTGCCGGGCACGTGAAGGTCTACGGCGGCGGTGGCGGGGTGATCACCCCCGATGAGATCGCCCTGCTGCACGAGCGCGGGGTGTCACGCATCTTCTCGCCGTCCGACGGTCAGCAGCTCGGCCTCCCCGGCATGATCTGGGAGATGGTCTCGGCGTGCGACGTGCAGCTCCCCGTCGACGACCTCGAGGTGGAAGCGGTACTGGCCGGCGACGAGTCGGCCCTGGCCCGGGCACTGACGGCGATCGAGACCGGCCGGGCTCCGCAGCCGCTACTGGAGGCGGTCCGCGGTGCCGCAGCCGAGCGACAGGTCCCGGTGCTCGGCATCACCGGCACCGGCGGCGCGGGTAAGTCGTCGTTGACCGATGAGCTGGTCCGCCGGTTCCGGAGGGATCGCGAGGACAAGCTCAAGATCGCCGTGTTGGCGATCGACCCGACCCGCCGCCGTGGTGGTGGCGCGCTGCTCGGCGACCGGATCCGGATGAACACGATCTCCCCCGACCGGATCTTCTTCCGGTCGATGGCGACCCGGCTGGCCGAGGGTGGGCTGCCCCACCACCTCGAGGACACGATCGCGGCCTGCAAGGCGTCCGGCGCGGATCTGGTCATCGTCGAGACCCCGGGCATCGGGCAGGGCGATGCGGGCATCGTGCCCTTCGTCGACACCTCGCTGTACGTGATGACCCCGGAGTTCGGCGCGGCCTCGCAGCTCGAGAAGATCGACATGCTCGACTTCGCCGACGTGGTCGCCATCAACAAGTTCGAGCGGCGCGGCGCCGACGATGCGCGCCGGGACGTGGCCCGCCAGCTGGTGCGCAACCGGGAGGCCTTCTCCTCCTCCTGGGAGGACATGCCGGTGTTCGGCACCTCGGCGGCGCGCTTCGACGACGACGGCGTCACCTCGCTCTACCAGCAACTCAGCGAGCTGCTCGCCCCGCACGGACTGGACCGGGTCGAGGGTGTGCTGCCACGCGTGGACACCCGTATCTCGACCCGGTTGAAGGCCGTGATCGCGCCGGGCAGGGAGCGCTACCTCGCCGAGATCGCCGAGGTGGTCCGTGGCTACCACGCGCGCACGGCCGAGCAGGCCGAGCTGCTGCGGCGCCGCCACGCCCTGGAGGTGGCGCGCGACGAGCTGGCGCCACCAGCACAGCGAGGTACGGGCGCCCGCGGCCAGGTGGGCACCGACCGCGACGAGGTGGCGGACGCTGCTGCGGCGGCGGTGGTCGCCCCGCTCGAGGCACGGCTGGAGGAGCTGGCCGCGGGGGTCGATCCGGCGCTGCAGCGTCTGCTGGATGGTTGGGCGGGCACCGTCGAGGCTTACAGCGGCGAGGAGTACGTCTACACGGTCCGGGACCGCGAGATCCGGGTACCGCTGACCCGTGAGACGCTGTCGGGCACCCAGGTGCCGCGTGTGGCACTGCCTCGGCGTTCGGATCCCGGCGACCTGCTCACGTTCCTGCGCAAGGAGAACCTGCCCGGCGCCTTCCCCTACACCGGTGGGGTGTTCCCCTTCAAGCGCGACGGTGAGGCACCGGCGCGGATGTTCGCAGGCGAGGGTGATCCCTTCCGCACCAACCGGCGCTTCCACTACCTCGCCAAGGGGCAACCGGCGGCGCGGCTGTCGACCGCGTTCGACTCGGTGACCCTGTACGGCCGGGATCCCGACGAGCGTCCCGACATCTACGGCAAGGTCGGGACCTCCGGGGTGTCGATCGCGACCCTGGACGACATGGAGGCGTTGTACGACGGGTTCGACCTGTGCTCGCCGACCACCTCGGTGTCGATGACGATCAACGGCCCGGCGCCGACGATCCTGGCGATGTTCCTCAACACCGCCATCGACCAGCAGCTGGCGGCGTTCCGGACCGAGCATGGGCGCGAGCCCACCGAACACGAGGCCGCCGAGGTGCGCTCGCTGGCGCTCTCGAGCGTGCGTGGCACGGTGCAGGCCGACATCCTCAAGGAGGATCAGGGGCAGAACACCTGCATCTTCTCCACCGAGTTCGCCCTGCGCTGCATGGCGGATGTGCAGGAGTGGTTCATCGAGCAGCAGGTCCGCAACTTCTACTCGGTGTCGATCTCCGGCTACCACATCGCCGAAGCGGGGGCGAACCCCATCTCGCAGCTCGCCTTCACCCTGGCGAACGGGTTCACCTACGTCGAGGCCTACCTCGCACGGGGTATGGACATCGACGAGTTCGCCCCCAACTTCTCGTTCTTCTTCTCCAACGGCATGGACGCCGAGTACACGGTGATGGGCCGCGTGGCGCGACGGATCTGGGCGGTCGCGATGCGGGAGAAGTACGGCGCGGGTGACCGCTCCCAGAAGCTCAAGTACCACGTGCAGACCTCCGGGCGCTCCCTGCACGCCCAGGAGATGCACTTCAACGACATCCGCACGACCCTGCAGGCGCTGTGCGCGATCTACGACAACACGAACTCGTTGCACACCAACGCCTACGACGAGGCGGTCACCACCCCGACGGAAGCCTCCGTCCGCAGGGCGCTGGCGATCCAGATGATCATCGACCAGGAGTGGGGGCTGGCCAAGAACGAGAACCCGCTGCAGGGGGCCGCGATCGTCGACGAGCTCACCGATCTGGTCGAGGAAGCCGTGCTCGCCGAGTTCGACCGCATCGCCGACCGGGGCGGGGTGCTCGGTGCCATGGAGACCGGCTACCAGCGAGGCCGGATCCAGGACGAGTCGATGCGCTACGAGCACCGCAAGCACGAAGGCTCGCTGCCGATCATCGGCGTCAACACGTTCCTGCCCGATCAGGAGGCCGCGCAGGACGCGCCGGTCGTGGAGCTCGCCCGGGCGACCGAGGATGAGAAGCGCGCCCAGCTCGAGCGGGTCCAGGGCTTCCAGGCCGGTCACCGCGACGAAGCCGAGCACTGGCTGCACGCGCTCCAGGAGGCGGCGACCTCCGGCGGCAACGTGTTCGCCGTGCTGATGGAGGCCGTGCGCCACTGCTCGCTGGGGCAGATCACCGACGCGCTGTTCGAGGTCGGGGGGCAGTACCGCCGCAACGTGTGAGCCGCTCGCCGTGGTGCGCCCCTCGGCCGATGGCCGGCGGGTGCACGGGGCGTGGGTCGCCGGACCACCTGCTTGACTGCTCGTGAGCTGACGGCGGCGCTGTAACCGTGTTGGGTGGAGGTGCGATGCCCGGAGCGATCCCCCCAGCCGACGGAGCCAGTTGGCAGGTCCATGCGCCGTCCTTGGTGTCGGAAGCGGTCGACACGCTCGTGGCAGAAGGCTCGCTCACTCGGCGCTGGACCTGGCAGTGGGCGACACGCCCATCCTGGCCGCAGCTGACCGACATCGACGACACGGTGGTCTCCAGCGCGGAACTCGAGTCACGCAGCCGTCGTGCCGCGGGCATGCTGCTCGGCAGCGGCTTGCTGCCGGGAGACCGCGTCGTGCTCTCGGCTGGGACCTCGGTGTCCCTGGTGG
>CAYXJD010000100.1:2830-10576 GCA_964465225.1 uncultured Actinomycetota bacterium | reverse complement strand
CCGCGGCGTGGTCGACGGGGTCGTGGTTGGGCACCAGCGTCCCGCCGCCACGCACGACGGCCTCGAGGCCGGGGACGTCCGCACCGACCACCGGCGTCCCACAGGCCTGTGACTCGAGCGCGACCAGCCCGAAGGTCTCACTGCGCGACGGTGCCAGCAGGACCGCCGCGGCGCGGTAGCGGTCAGCCAGTTCGCGCTGTGCCACCGCATCCTCGAAGGTCACGGCATCGCCGACACCGAGCTCGTGCGCCAACGCCGAGAGCTCGGCAGGGCCGGTCAGCCCCTGCCCGGTCCCCGAAGCCCCACCGACCACACGCAACCGTGCACCTGGCACCGAACGCCGTACCTGTGCCAGGGTGCGCAGCGCGATATCGGGCCCCTTGAGCGGTTGGAGCCGGCCGACGAAGAGCAGCTCCGGTGTCGCCTCGTCCGCCGCGACGCCGGCAGCAGCCAGGCGGTTCGGCCAGAACCGATCCAGGTCGACACCGGCCGGCACGACCGTCAGACGTGCTCCCGACAGGCCGTAGGTGGTGTGCAGCAGGCGGGCTTCCCCGCAGGTCAGCACCAGCACGCGGTCGGCGGCGCGGGCCACCCGCTCCTCCGCATGGAGCCGCAGCGCTGGCTCAGGAACGTCGCCCGGTGCCAGTGTCGCGTTCTTCAGGACGCCCAGGGTGTGGAACGTCTGGACCAGGGGTACTCCCCACCGAGGAGCGATGCGCCGCCCGACCCAGCCGGACAACCAGTAGTGGGCGTGCAACACGTCATGGGTGCCGGCTGTGGGGTGCGCCTGGAGCGCCAGGAGGAAGGCACACAGGTGGTTGGTGACCTCCTCCTTGCTGACGGGCTCGGCAGGACCGGCGGCGAGGTGGTGGACGGTCACGCCCGGCACGACCATCACCGAGTCGGGCTGCGCCGGATCGGCGCGACGGGTGAAGACATCCACCTCGACACCCCGGGCGGCCATGCGCTCGGCGACCTCGCGGACGTAGACGTTGAGACCGCCCCCGTCACCGGTCCCCGGCTGGTCGAGCGGAGAGGTGTGCACGCTCAGCAGCGCGACCCGGCTCACGGGCGGCGCTTGTGGTGACGGCGGCAGGAGTTGGGTGGTCACGTGCGCCGCACCACCAGTCGCTCCAACACCCGATCGGTGGCGCCGTAGCGGTACTTGTAGGGCTCGTCGCCTCGCAGGAGATCGAAGATGCCGTAGCCCTGGTCGGCGGCCTCTCCCATGACCAGGTGCACCATGACCACACCGGGAGCGAAGGTCGCCAGCGTCGGATCGAAGGCCGAGTTGTACAGCCCCCAGATGCCGCGGTGGACGAGCGACACGGTGGTCGCCGCAGGCAGCTGGCCGACGTGGAGCTCGTGGAGGCGGAACGTGCCGTCCTCGACGAACTCCTCCGCCAGAGCGCGGAACCAACGGTGCATGTCCTCACGCTGGAAGAAGCCCGCCTTCTCGGGGAAGCTCTCGGCAGCCTGGTCCAGGAAGGCATCGATACGACCGACCACCTCGCCCGCCGGTACCGCGACGAGCTCGAGGTCACCGGCGTCACGGGCCAGCTTGCGGGTCTTGCGGGTCAGCTCCTGCCGCAGACGGCCGGGCAGGTTGGCCAGCACCTCGGCGTGATCACCGTCGAGCACGACCCTCGGGCACACGTCCTCACGGTCGTCCTCGATGACCGTGAGCCGTTTGGCGGCCAGCGCTCGCCGGAAGGCCTCCGGCCACCCGCTGTCGGTCGGCAGGCCCCCGGCCACGAACTCGTCCCAGTCGACATCGCCGGCCAGATGCTCCACGTAGGCGGTGGCGACGTCGAAGCGGTCCTCGGGACGGCTGACCGGGCCGAGGTAGTCGGTCACCTCGGTCCCACCCTGGAACCGACGGATCTCCTCCGGTCCCCCCGCGCTGCCCTGGAGGTCGTTGGCGTCCGGGATGACCCCGATCAGGCGACCGCCGCTGTGGACGGTGTGGACCCGGATCGCCGTCGTCCCGCCGAAGGTGCGGTGCCAGACATCGAGGTAGCGTGGCGTGTGGAAGACGGTCGCGTCGGGGTCCTCGTCGAGCAGCAGTTCCCACGCCGAGCGTTCACCTCCGGCCTGGAGGTCGTGATGGGTGCGCAGCTCGATCACGGTGCATCCTCGGGACGTGCACGTCGGGAGCAGGTGGCGTCGTCCCCGGTCCGCGACGGCGACGCCGGGTCCGGTCGAGGTGAGACAGGGACGACATCGGGGGTCCCGCGAGCTTCGCAGCACCCCCACGTCACGAGATGGTAGTACGCGCAACGGTCCGACGGTGCCGTCGTCCCGACAGTGGCCGTGGGGTCGCGGGAGTTTCAGGCGCCGTCCGGGGCCTGCGGGGGGTCGGCGGCCCGGATGGCGTCATCGTCGACATCCCCCGGCGCCAGTGCATCGAGGAGTTGCCGACGACGGCTCGGGCGAGGCTCCTTGAGTTCCGAGAGACGGCGGAACGACCGGTACATCTCGAGCAGCGCCTGCCGTTGTGGCTCCGTGAGGTACGGATCGGCAGCGACCGCCACCTCGACGTCGACCACGATCTCGCGCTCATCGAGGATGCCGGCCTTGACGTAGAGGGTCTCCGAGGAGATCTCGAGCGCCTTCGCGATGGCCTGCAGGATCTCCGCCGAGGGCTTCCTCAGGCCCCGCTCGATCTGCGAGAGGTAGGGGTTGCTCACCCCGGCGATCTTCGCCAACTTGCGAAGTGAGAGGGCTGCGGACTCGCGCTGGTGGCGGATGTAGCCGCCGAGCTCATCGAGCGGTGAGCCATGGTCCTCCGCCCCTCGCGCCGAGGCCGCTTCCCCGGCGGTCGAGGCCGCCGGTGCGGGGCCACCGTCGGGGCCACCCGGGTCGACACCCGCTGCCTCTGGCCCCGGATCGCTTGCGTTGCGCTCCGCAAACTCGGCCGAGCGTGCCGCAGGCGAAGCAGCCGAGGACGCTCCCTCGCTGGCTGCGCGGGGGGCCTGCCTCCCACGCCCCACATCGCTCACCGTCGACTCCTCGTTCGCCTCACGGGTCCCGTACGCCTCCCCGGCCCCACCGGTCGGCGCTCTGGCCGGCGCTCTGGCCGGCGCTCGGGACCATACCGGCTCGCCCTGCGACCCCGGCGTCGAGCAGGACCTGGCGGAGCCTGGCCACCTCGCTGGTCGTGCGGATCACCCCCGCTGGTCGCCCACCCCCGAGCGGGGGTGGTGGGTACCACGTCCCCTGCGGGACCACGCCGATCGAGGTCAGGAGCTCGATGACCAGCGCATCGACCCCACGAACGGCGCCATCCACCGCCTTGACCGCCAAGCCCCACGGACGGCCCTCGGGATCGGTCCAGCTGACGCCGTACACCCCCTCGGCGCCGACCTTGGCGAACGCCCCGGCCGACAGCAGCGCCGACTCCAGACGTCCCTGCCCGCCCACCAGCCCGGGATGGGCGCGACCGGCATCGCGGACCCGAGAGAAGCGCGGCTCGACCGCCATCTTGGTGAAGCCCGCCGCCAGCGGCGCGAGTGGGACCGCGATCGCGGGCGCCCCGCACCCGTCGATCGCAACGGCCAGCGGCGGGCCGAACACCTCCTCGAGCGTCGCCAGTACCTGCTGCTGGAGGGCCGCCTCCGGATCGAGCAGAGCTGCGCCCGACAGGCCCAGGCGCGCACCGGCCAGCGCGAACAGGGCGTGTTTGCCGGAGCAGTTGTGCTGCAGACGGCTCGGCGTCGCGCCGGGGCTCGCCTCGGCCGACGCCGGTGGGCACGTCAGCGCGGTCGGTGCCGTCCCGGAGTGCCGCAACAACCGCCTCACGGCAGCCAGGTGGACGGGTTCACCTCGGTGCGAGGCCCAGGCCACGGCGAGTTCCGCGGGTCCCAGGCCGTGCTCGGGGCCATCGGGCGCGTCGAGCACCTCGAGACAGGCGGTCGCCTGTACCGGCTTGGCCGTCGAACGCAGGAACGTCGGGTGCCACGGATCACCGCAGCTCGCAACCACCTCGCCGTCGGGGCCGCTGACCACCAGGTGGGCGGTGTGGCTGGACTCGACGTGCTCGACACCGGTCCGCACGTCCCGTCGCGTCACCTCGGCGATGAGCGGAGCCCGTGGGCGCCGATCGGCCCTCCCACTCGGCGCCTGGCCTGGGCTTGCGGGCACGCTGCCGGCGGTCACTTCCAGCCTCTGGCCCTACTCGCCGCGGTCCGGACGGCCGACACCGACCACACCGGGCGAGCGAGCTCCCGACGGCACACGGCTCGGATCAACCCAGCAGTTCGCGGACGTCGGCCCGTCCATCCTTGTAGCGGGCGACCAGCTCGGCCCGGATGGCATCGATGCGCGTGAACAGCGCCCGTCGCCGTGCCGACAGTTCCCGCTCGAGAGCCGTGAGCGCCTCCGTGATCCGCTCCAGATCCTCCAGGTCGTCACCGTCGAGTGCGGGCAGGTCGTCCTCGGCGATCACGGCGTCGATCAGGTCGCTGTAGCGGTCCGCACCTGCTGGGACCCGCACACGGGTCGCGCGGGCCTGGGCGGGATCGGCGACGTGCCCATCGTCAGCCAGGAGTGAGGGCAGGGCGGCCAACAGACGCCCCGCCTCGGGCTCATCCCGTTCATCGAGCCTGGCGCGCAGGATGTCGAGACGCCCCTGGAGGAGCCGGCGGGCGTAGGAGATGCCTTCCTCGGCAGCCTCGCAGTCGGAGCGGACACGGCGCAGTTCCGGGGTGGCCAGAGACTCCAGCTGCTGCAGCGCGTCCTCGGCGAGCAGTGCCTCGGGGGCGGGCAACCGCGCCAACGCCTCACTGACCTGGTTGTGTCCGGCTCCGGGACCGCTCACGGACGACCTCCCGCTCCTGCGACCTCGGTGGCGTACGTCGGCCGACGGCCACACTACCGGTCGCGACATCGGGAAGCACCCCGACCGGGTTCCACCGTCATTGTGACGCCGCTGAGCACCGAACGCTTCGGATCGGCCGGGACGGCTCGTCACCGCTCCCGACGCGGCACCTCGCGAGGCCACACGAGGTCGCGAGTAGGCTCACGCGCATGCATGGCGACCTCTCGGACACCACGGTCCCGGCGATCTGCCGATCGCTGGCGTCCCAGAGCGCCACCGGGCGGCTGACCCTCAGCGGTCCCGACGGCCCCGGCATGATCACGCTCAGCGCGGGAGCGATCACCGACGCTTCGTCTCCACTCGCGCGGGGCCGCCTCAGGGAACGACTGACGGGTGGTGGTCATCTCGACGAGCTGACGGTCGCCAGGGTCGTCCACGAGCTCCCTCACGCGGCCCCCCCGAGCGACCACAGCATGGCGACCGCCACCGACGACGCTGCCCTCGCCCGTGGCCTGCTCGACCGTGCACTGGGCGACCGGGCCTTGATGGACCGGATGCTCATCGCGCCGGTGGTCGACACCCTGGTGGAACTGTTCGCCCGTCGCGGAGGGCCCTACCGCTTCGAGACCGCAGCTCCCGAGGGGCACGCGACGAGTGCCAGTGGCGTTCACCTCGAGGTGGAGCGAGCGCTCGTCCAGGTGATGCAGCGCTCGGACGAGCTCGCTGGTCTTCCGGCTGTGGCGCGGTCGCCGGACACCGTTCCACTGCTGTTGTTGGACCTCCCGGCGACCCCCATGGATCTCGATGCGGACGCGTTGACGGTGCTCACGGCTATCGACGATCACCGCACCCTCGACGAGATCGCGCGCCGCATCGGCTACGGCATGTTCGATGTCGCCGAGGTGATCGCGAGGCTGTACGAGCGCGGCATCGTCGCGCTGACCCAACCACAGGTGGCGTTGCCGACCCGAGCGACGCCACCCGCTGACCCGGTGCCGCTGTCCACCGGTCCCACCAGTGCCGCCGGCCACGCCCACGGCGACACCCACACGCCAGCAACGGCACTGGCTGACACCGCGGGTTCGCAACCGGCACAGCCGCTGGACCCGGCAGGCGCCACCGACGGAGCGGTGCCGCGTCGCTCCGATCCCACCGGCGACACCGATGTCTCCGAGTTCCTACGCGAACTCAGTTCCCTGGCGAACCGCGACGACGCGCGTTCGCGACGGGCGACCTCCCCTGCGCAGACAGGGCGACGCGACCGACCCGATGCGCAGACCGCAGGCGTCGGTGACGACCCATCGGGTCCCGCGGGCGCCGATGACGATGCGGACGCCGACGACGAACATCGGCGTCCGGGATCCGCCACATCATCCGACGAGGGTCGCCGCCGACGACGTGGGCTCTTCGGGCGGGGCTAGCCGCGGGCTCGCCAGCACGCGCCGGCCGGCCGCGATCGCGTCGTCCGCCGCCACGATGCGGTGACCGGTCACTGTGGGTACGGCACGGTCTCCTCCGGACCCGGATACCGCTCCCGTGCCTCCTGGATGATCGCCAACGCGCGCTCGCGGTTCTCCCACCCTTTCACCTCCACGAGCTTCTGCTCCAGATCCTTGTAGATCCCGAAGAAGTGCGCGATCTCGTCGAGGAGGTGGGTGGGTACATCGTTCAGGAACCGCAGGCTCGCCCATCGCGGATCATGGTCGGCCACGGTCAGGATCTTCTCGTCGGGGCCCTTGTCGTCGCTCATGTCGAGCATGCCCAGCACGCGTGCGTTCACGGTGCACCCGGGGAATGACGGCTCGCCGAGGATGACGATGGCATCGAGGTGGTCACCGTCCAGCGCGAGGGTGTCCGGGATGAAGCCGTAGTCGCCCGGGTAGCGCACCGCGGTGAACAGCATCCGGTCCAGGACGAAGGACTGTCGCCGGAAGTCCCACTCGTACTTGTTGCGGGACCCCATCGGTACCTCGATGAAGACCTCGATGGTCTCGTCGCTCATCCGCCATGCTCCTCGCCGCCGATTTCCGCGCGTGACCCTACTGCGCAGCCGGTCGGCAGCAGTGCCCCCACCGATCAGCCGACGGCTTGGTGGCGTTCGGGTCGAACCGGCCGAGCGGCAGGCCTCGGTCGCTCGCTGCCCCCTTGCACTCCGGGATTCTGGTACGAACCGGGCCGGACAACGGCGTCCCACCGTCCCCCCACCGGAGAAGGAGTTGCGCACATGCTCGAGGTCGGCGACCAGGCACCGGACTTCACCCTGCTCGACCAGGACGGCGAGGAGGTGTCGCTGAGCGGGCTCGCGGGTGCTCCGGTACTCGTCTACTTCTACCCCAAGGACGACACCTCGGGCTGCACGACCCAGGCCTGTGGGATCCGTGATCAGTGGTCGGAGTTCGAGGCGGCCGGCGCGATGGTGCTCGGGATCTCCCCGGACCCCGTCGACAGCCATCGATCCTTCGCTGCGAAGCATGAGCTTCCCCACCGGCTGCTGGCCGACACGGAGAAGGAGGTCATCAAGGGCTACGGCGCCTGGGGCACGAAGAGCATGTACGGCCGTGAGTACGAGGGCGTCATCCGCTCGTCGGTGCTCGTCGACGTCGATGGGACCGTGGCTGCTGCGTGGCCGAAGATCCAGCCGAAGAAACACGCGGACGCGGTCCTACGAGCCATCCGCGACCTCCGATCCAACGCCGGGTGACAGCGCCCCTCGTTCCCGGCATGGCTGAGTCGCGCGCACCGACCGGGGATCGCGGGATCGACGCGTAACGACCGGTCGACGCGGAAGGCTGTCCAGTGACGGTCACGACGCCGGGTCCACCGCGGTCACGACGCCGGGTCTACCGACGGTCACGGCGGCGGGATACCGACGGGTCGTGGCCTGGCGGCCACTCATCGCCGCCGACCAACCGTAGGACGGTCACGGT
>CAYXJD010000100.1:0-2730 GCA_964465225.1 uncultured Actinomycetota bacterium | reverse complement strand
CACGGTGGTGCCGTCCACGGTGGTGCCGTCCACGGTGGTGCCGTCCACGGTGGTGCCGTCATCGCCCTCAGCCTGGAAGGTCGCGCCGGCAGCGGCATCGGCGGGGACGAACGCCAGTGCTCGAGTGCCATCGGACGCCACACTGGTCACCTCGACGAGCTGTCGCCCGGCGCCTGCCCGCCAACCGGCGCTGACAACGCCGTCGACAGCGAGCACCGCCAGTCGACGTCGTGGCCGTCCCAGCATCCACATCCGCGCCACGGCCTCCTGTCCCGGGTAGCAGCCCTTCGCCAGGTGCACGTGTGTGGGCAGCAGACCGAGCTCCTCCGGCAGGTGCGGTGGGGCGACTTCCCGCCCCCAAGCGGGCTCACCGTGCGCAACCCGCCAGTCCTCGAGATCCGAACGATCGCCCTGCCGGGCGCCGGCCTCGAGCAGCGCCTCCACGGCCTGCTGAACGGCAGCTGCCGGGCCGCAGACGTCCAGGCCCCCCGGTCGACTGACGAGCAGCAGATCACCGGCGACACGACATCGTCCAGCGTCAGCAGTGAGTCCCGCTCGCCCGACCACCTCACCGGCCTGATCGCCCCGGACCGACACGATCTCATCGTTGCGGGCCTCGAACCGCGCATCGAGCAGGAACGTCCGCTGGGCGAGCACGTCCATCACCGTCTCCCGCACCTGCTCGTCCGGCACCAGCAGTGCCAACCGATCACCGAGGACGACGACGTCGAAGATGGCGTTCGGCGCACCGTGGGTGTCGAGGACCAGCGCACTGCGGACATGGGTGACGGGAACGTCGACCAGGTGCTGCGAGGTGACATCCTCGAGGTACTTGAGACGGTCGCTGCCGGTGACGTCGACGCGCTGCATCGGCGTGGGCGCCACGAACGTGTCCACAACAGGCCCTGTCGATCGGATGAGCGGTTCGGTGCTGGAGGGCAGGGTACGGACGCGCGGCGGGACCACCCGCGGGATCGATGCATCCGTTGCGGCTCAGCCATACCCCTACCCGTGAACTTCCCTGGCCTAGGGCGGGTCGGTCCCCGTCAGGACGGCCTGATCCCAACAGCCGGGCGGGCCGGTGGCCCGGGCAGGCCCCGGCGCCTTGCCTCGTCGGAACCGTCGCTCGGTCTGCTCACGGGTAGCCGCAAGCGCACGCTGGCGCGGTACCGATCCATCGACGTCGCTGCGCAGCACGCCCGCCGCGTCGGAGCCAACGTCCGCGGTGACGTAGGACACGGAGCCGCCGTCGATGACGATCCGGTGGCCTCCTCCGTCGAACCTACGATGGTGGCGGCGGCAGAGGAGCGCGGCGTTGGCCGGCGAGAGTCTCCCCGCGGCCGCGAACGCCTCGGCGCCGTGAGCCACATCACACCAGGAGGCTGGTGCGTCGCAACCCTCCCAGGTGCATCCGCCGTCCCGCACGAGCAACGACCGCCACAGGCCGACGGGCACCGTGCGAACCGCCTCGGATGCTTCTAGCGGCGTGCCGGCAGCGTCCAGGACCAGGCGTGTCACATCACAGTCGGCGAGCAGCGAGCCGAACTCCTGGCTCGTGGCAGGCTGTCCCGACCATGCGAACCGCGCGGTCGCCAGTGATCCGCCGGAACGGTAGGCCGCCAGCTGCTCGGCACCGATGACGACGATGACGTGCGGTCGCACGCCATGAGCCGTCGGAGCAGCGCCGCTGCGCAGGGCCGCCGCACACAACTGCTCGAACGCGTCGGCGCTGCGTTGCTCCGGAGATCGATGCTCACCAGACACATCGGGCTTCCGGAAGGCGTCCAGAGCGACCCTCGCCTGCTCGGCAGCAGCCCCGTGGAGCAGTCCCGAGAACGCGAAGCCACCATCCGGGGTATCGGATCCCCTGAACCGCCGTGAGAGGTGCGACCGGCGCTCGTCCTTGGCCGCAGCCCCGGGTGTCTGCTCGGCCAGCTTCGACCGGGCCACCCTCCCGAAGCCCACGGGGTCCATACGGCCGGCGAGCTCGAGCAGCTCGCCCTCCACGGCATCTCGCCGGTCCGGTGGTAGCTCTTCGAGGACCCGCGCGATCATCCGAGCCTGCTCCGGGTCGATGGCGCCGTCGATGAAGGCGGCACGCGTCGCCTGGTGCTCGCGGGCGGCCCGACCTGCCTCGATCTCACGCTTGGCCTGGGACGGGCTCAGCCGCTGGCCGGCCGCGAGCTCCCGTTGGTGTTCCCGTAACGAGGCGGCCGTCGGACCAGGCCGGGCCGCCGAGAGTCGACGGCTCTGCGACACCGCGGCTGCTCGCGAACGCAGTGCCACCAGTTGCGCGATCGGGCGACGCAGAGCGCGTAGCAGCTCATCGAGACCGGCATCGGACAGCGCGTCCAGATCGGCGGCCGCGAGTTCGTCCACGGCCGACGCGAGGGTCGCCACCCTGTCTGAAGCCGCATCGCGGGCTCCGGAGGAGGCAGCAGCCGGGAGGCTGGTCCCCTCCGCTGCCTGGTAGTGCGGGCGCTGCTCAGCAGCCAGATCCCCAGCGCGGGCGTAGCCGCGGCGCGCCGCAGGGGCGGCGTGCCCGTGACGCACCACCGGTCGCAGAGCGTAACCGTCGCCGCGTGACCGACCCCGAGCTGTCGAACCCACCGGCACTGCCGACCAGCCTCGTCCAGCCGCCCGAGCTGGCGTCGATGGCTGCGTGGTGTCGATGATCTCCACCGTCTCAGCCTCCTTCCCAGCTCCTGTGCCCGACTCATGTGCCCGACT
>CAYXJD010000099.1:0-10590 GCA_964465225.1 uncultured Actinomycetota bacterium | reverse complement strand
CGTCGCGCTGCCGGAACACGCCGAAGATCGTGCCGATGCTGACGTTGGCATCGATGTTGGACGAGCCGTCCAGGGGATCGCAGGTGACCACGTAGGGCCCTCCGCCCTCGAACACGGTCACCTCAGGGCGATCCTCGGAGACCAGCGCGGACACCCGACCGCCCTGGCCGAGCAGGCCGGTGATGACCTCGTCGGCGTAGACGTCGAGGGACTTCTGCTCCTCGCCCTGCACGTTGGTCACCCCAGAACGGCCCAGCATGTCGGTCAGGCCCGCTCGACGCGTCTTGTTGGCGATCAGCTTGCCCGCAACGGCCAGGTCGTAGAGCAGGGAGGTGAGGTCCCCGCTCGCCCCCGCCGGCTGCCGGTCGGACAGGAACCGCTTGATGGTCACCAGGTGTGCTGCCGGGTGGCCACCGACCGCAGGAGCGGGAGGGTCTGGATCGAAGGTGCTCATACCGGGCTCCTTGGTGGAAGGGGCGACGCCGAGGTGCCACCAGCGGACACACCGGTCACCGCTACGGCCGAGAGCCCGAGCCTAGGTGCAGAGCCGCTTGCTCGGCCGGTTCCCTCGGTCGCGGCAGCTGGTGCCGGTGACCGGCGCCCGAAGCCGCCGAGGGTGCGGGAGGGCGAGCCCATGAACACACACCGGCCGCTCAGGCGTCTGCCGGTCCCTCCGGACCCTCGACGAGAGCACGCAGGAACTGCACGAGGTTGGCGAGGACGCC
Organism: uncultured Actinomycetota bacterium; assembly: GCA_964465225.1. Classification (GTDB taxonomy): domain Bacteria; phylum Actinomycetota; class Nitriliruptoria; order Nitriliruptorales; family Nitriliruptoraceae; genus T1Sed10-7. The sequence goes on along the minus strand of CAYXJD010000099.1, from coordinate 9,865 downwards.
GATGGCCGTACCCAGGCAGGCGAGCGCGAGCAGGGTCCGCAGGATCGTCTCCCCTGCCGACCAGCCAGTGCCGAGGTCGAAGGGGAAGACCGTGACCAACTGCAGCAGGACCACCAGCGCGAACGCCGCGGTGATCGCATCACCGAGCCGCCTCAGCCACATCGGATCGGCCGCCACGAACACGAGGTTGGTGATCACGCCGACCAGCAGCGAGGCGTTGACGACGCCGACCACCCGTGCGAAGTCCTCGGTGAGGAACGGGACGATCCCCCACCCAGGGGCGATGTTCACCGCCCAGAGCAGCACGAGGTTGACCGCGGCCGAGAGCAGGTAGCCGAGGCGACGGGTACCGCGCGGCGGACGCCGGGTCCGCGCCGGTGGCATCCCGGTGGTGCTGGTCATGGGCACCTCCGACAGCGGCACCTGCGACGGTCGGCACCTCCGACAGCGTGATGTCGTCAGCGTGCGCCCCGGACCGCCGCTCCTCCCAGGGCCGAACGTCATCGGCCGCCACGGGCTGCGGCGGCCGACTCCGCCGGTCCGGATCGGTCAGCTCGGCGGCGCGAAGAACTCCAGCGCGATGCCATCAGGGTCACGGAAGCTGAGGCCGGAGCCGTAGTCCGCGTCGACGATGCCGCCGTGGGCGATACCGAGGTCCTCCAGATGCTGCTGCCAGGTGGTCAACTCGCTCCGCTCCTGGCAGCCGAAGGCGACGTGGTCGAGACCGGGGCGCAGCTCGGTGAAGGTCTCACCGGGCTGGACCGATGGGTGCTCGTGCAGGCCGAGAAGCGTGCCGCCGACCGGGAACACGGTGTGGTGGAAGCCGCCGTCGGTGGGCTCGTCGAGCACGGGCTCGGCACCGAGCAGCCGGCGGTACCAGGGGCGGCTGACGTCGAGGTCGGTGACGGTGACGGCGACGTGGCCGATCGCAGGGAACTCAGGCATGGTGGTCTCCAGTGTCGGTGATCGTGAGTGCGAGGACATCGGGTCTGGCGTAGTGGCCGGTGGGGTCGAAGGCGCGGCGGCCGGCCGCGATCAGGTCGAGGTCGAGGGTGGCGGTGACCTGACCGGCGGCGCCGATCAGGGGCCCGGCGAGCACGTCACCGCTGGGGGCGACGATCGCGGAGTTGCCCCGCGAGAGGTGGTCGTCGTCGCCGCCGTAGATCAGGTCGGCCCCCGGGAGCTCCCGGGGGATGTCGCTGCCGCGCAGGAAGGCCGTGACACCGACGACGAAGACCCGGCCCTCGCGTGCGATGTGGCGCAGCGTCGGGATCCAGTGGTCGCTGTTGTCCCAGGTGGGTGCGAGCAGCACGTCGATGCCCCGCTCGTAGAGCGCCGCCCGAGCCAGTGGCATGTAGTTCTCCCAGCAGATCAGCGACCCGACCCGCACACCACCGATGTCCACGACCGTCAGCATCGGCCCCTGGCCGTTCGCATGGACGAGGCGTTCCGCGCCGGTGGGGACCAGCTTGCGGTGCAGGCCCGCGATGCTCCCGGTGTCATCGAGGTAGACCACGGCGTTGTACAGGGTCCCGGAGGCGCTGCGTTCGGTGATCCCGAGCGCGACCCACACGCCGGCAGCCTCGGCAGCGGCACTGGCCACGTCCAGAGCGGTGCTGGAGAGATCCACGGCCTGGTCCGCGAACCGGGCGTACCAGTCCGCGTCACTCCAGGGGTTCTGGCGCCAGAGCCAGTCCGGGTACCCGGGCACGAACGACTCCGGGAAGACGACCAGTTCCGCTCCATCGGCGCCGGCCTGCGCGACGTGATGGGCGACGAGCGAGAGCGTGGCGGCCCGGTCGAGGTAGGCCGGCGTCGCCTGGACGGCGGCGACCGTGAGCGTCCCCCGTCCGCTCATCGAGCCACCTCGACGGCCTGGCTCCGGCCAGCGCCGGGCGGCGTGATCCCACGGGCTGGGAGGCGGTCCAGCGGTCCGGGTCGGTGGCGGTCGGCGATCATCTACTGGCCCTTCGCTCGAAGAAGTGTCATCCTCGAGGCGCCAGACCTGGCCGTTGCGCCGCCAGATGCCGTCTGGCGATGTGCGACATCGCTGGAGGCGGCATGGGACCGACCGAGGGAACCGGGATCGTCGGCCGCGCCGAGCCCCTGCGCCGGATCGCGGCAGCGATGGCCGCGGCACAGGCCGGCCGACCCTCCACAGTGCTGCTCAGCGGCGAAGCCGGCATCGGCAAGACCTCGGTGCTCCGGGCCGCACTCGACTCGGGCGCGGGCCCTGGCCTCGTCATCGGTTGGGGCACCTGCTGGCACGGGGAGGGCGCTCCGGGCTTCTGGCCGTGGACACAGGCGCTCGGCAGTCTCGTTCGGTCGGTCGGACCCGAGGCCGCGCTGGCCGCCGTGGGCCGCGACCGTGCGATCCTGGCCTCACTGGTGCGCGAGCTGGGGCCGGTGTCCCCCGCATCCGGCGACGGGCCCGACCAGCATCGGCTCGTGCTGCTCGACGTCACCGTCCGCTGGTTGGAGGCACTGGCGGCGGATCGGCACGTCGTGCTCGTCCTCGACGACCTCCAGTGGGCGGATGCCTCCACGTTCGACCTGCTCGACCACCTCATGGCCACCCCTCTGACGGCGCGGCTGCTCGTCCTCGGTGCCTTCCGCCACGACGAACCCTCCCCCGAGGCGAGCGCACGCCTGGCCACGATCGGTTCCCACGCCGAGCACCACCTCCACCTCGGCGGGCTGACGGTGGAGGAGGTCGCGACACTGCTCGCGCGTCGTCGCACACCTGCCGTCGCGCAAGCCATGGCGCCGACGCTGCACCGCCGGACCGCGGGCCACCCGCTGTTCGTGAGCGAGTTGGCGCTGCTGCCGGCCTTCGGCGCCGACGAGCCTCTGCCCACGGTGGTGACGGGCGTGGTGGCGCGACGTCTGGCGACGCTGCCGAGCGAGACGCGGGCGGTGCTGGACGCGGCCAGCGTCCTCGGCAACCGGCTGCTGCCCGACGTGCTGGGCCGCGTCACCCGGACCACGCCGGGGACGATCGCCGCCGGGCTCGGCCCCGCCATCGACGTCGGTCTCGTTCGGTCCGGCCCGGGCGAGGAACTCTGGTTCGTGCACGACCTCTTCCGCGAGACGCTGTACCGCAGCCTCGATGCCACGAGCCGGTCCCACCTCCACGGACGCGTCGGCGCGGCGCTCGAAGCCCGGCACGCCAGCGGGGCCGCGGTCTCCGCAGGTGACCTCGCCCGGCACCTCGCCCTCGGGGTCCGCAGCGTGGAGCCCGCGGCGGCGATCTCCTGGGCACGTCGGGCCGCCCGCGAGGATCGCCAGCGCGCCGCCTTCACCGAGGCGGTCGGTCACCTGCGCCGCGTCCGGAGCGCCCTGGCCGACGCGGGACACCGGGTCGCACCGGAACTGCTCGTGGCGCTGATGCTCGAGGAGGCGGACAGCCAGGCCCGCTCCGGGGATCCGGACGGGGCCCGCATGCTGCTGGCCGAGGCAGCCCGGTCCACCGACCAACCGGAGCAGCGGGCGGACGTGGCGCTGGCGGAGCAGCAGCTCGGCGCGAGGTTCACGATGACCCGTGACGACATCGTCGGACGGCTGGAGCAGGCACTGGACACGGTGCACGGGCGTGATCAGGCCCGTGAGGCCCAGCTGGCGGCTGCCCTGGCCCGCGAGCTCCAGCACTCCGTGGCCGCGGATCGACGGCGGGCCGAGCCCCTGAGCGAACGTGCCCTCGACCTCGGTCGGGGCTCAGACCACGCCCCCACGCTGATCGCCTGCCTTCTCGCCCGGCACGACACCCTGTGGACACCGGGCACCGGCAGCGAGCGCGCCGAGCTCGGACGCGAGATCGCGGCGGTCGCACGCCAACTCGGTGACACCGACCGCGAGGCGGAGGGGCTGCTGCTCGAGGCGAACGGACGGCTCGAGGCCGGGGATGCGGGCTTCCGGCCGGTCCTGCGCCACTGGTTCGATCTGCTCGAGACGCGCGACGAGCCGCGGGATCGCTATCTGGTCACGACGCGCCGGGCGGCACTCGCCCTGCTCGCCGGCACGGTCGACCGGGCCGAGGCGCTGATCGAGCGGGCGGTCGAGCTCGGTGAGCGGATCCATGAGCCCGACGTCGGCAACGTGCGCATGTCCCAGCGGGTCGCGCTGGCGCATGCGCGAGCGGATCCCGATGAGCTGCGTGCGCTGGCGGACGAGGCCATCCGCTGGTGGATCGGCGCCCCCCTCCTGGCCCATGGTGTGGCGGCCGGTGCGTACGCCGTGGCCGGTGACCTCGAGGCCGCCGAGCGGCAGGTCGCGACGGTGGCAGCGGCCGGCGGTTGGCGTCGCGAGGACTCCTACCTGCGCTCGGTCCTGCTCGCCCACCTGGCCGACGCCGCCACCGCCATCGGGGACATCGAGCTCTGTCGCGATCTCCTGGCCGGCCTCGAGGACATCGAGGACGCCTGCGGGGTGAACGGCGCGGTCGTCGCCTTCGCCGGCCCCTTCGCCCACAGCGCCGGGATCCTCAGCGACGCACTGGGCGATCCGGCGGCAGCCCTGGAGCACCTCGACGCATCGATCACCACGGCCCGACGGCTCGGCGCCGCGGTCTGGGTGGAGCGGGGCGAGGCACGACGCCGTGCGATCCTGGCTCGGGGCCCCCACCCGGCGAGCGGTGCCGGCGGCGCGACCGAGGCCGGGTCGGCGAGCCTCACCCGCAGCGGTTCGGTCTGGACCGCGGCATGGCGCGAGGAACGCGGGAGTCTGCCGCACAGCAAGGGGCTGGCCGACATCGCGGTCCTGCTGCTGCGCCCCGGCAACGAGGTGCCGGCGCTGGAGCTGGCGGGCGGGGCGTCGGTGCCAGGTGGCCCCGATCCGCTGGTGGACCTCGAGGCACTCCGGTCCTACCGGCAGCGCCTGGACGAGCTCAGCACCGAGATCGAGCAGGCCGACGGGGACGCCGACCTCGGCCGGCGCGAGCACCTGACCTCGGAGCGCGACGAGGTGCTCCTCGAGCTCCGGCGGGTCACGGGGCTCGGCGGCCGGGCCCGCACCGGTGCCAACGACCCGGGCGAGCGGGCCCGCAAAGCGGTCAGCGCCCGCATCCGAGACGCGATCAAGCGCCTCGACGCGGTGACTCCGCTCCTCGCCCGGCATCTGGACCGGTCGATCCGGACCGGGCTGCGCTGCTCCTACGACCCGGCGGTCGGGGAGGCCGCCATCCGGTGGCGCGTCGACCCGTGAGATCGGCGCGACCAGCGCCGTGTGCTCAAAGGAGCTCGCGGAGGAACTCGCGGTCACCCTGGAGCTCGAGACGACGTCTCGGCACCGGGTTGTCCGCGAGCTGGCTGCCGTGGCAGACCATCGCGGCGGACTGGCCCGTGCGGTCCACGGTGACGACGTGGTCGATCTCGCCGTCTGCGCGGCCGACGAAAGGCGCGCCGAACTCGTGGTGGAGGCGCTGCGCGACGTCGCGGGGGATCGCCCAGGCCAGGACCGGGATGCCGAGCCGTCGAGCCGCGGCGACCGCAGCATCCGTCGCGCGTTGGTGGTCGGGGTGACCGGTGATGCCGCCGTGATCGAAGGTGAGCAACGCGTCGGCAGCGTCCGCGCCGGCGAGGACGTCCGCGACGAGGCGCTCCAGACCGACGCGATCGAGCGCGCCGTCGGGATGGTGGTGGATCGTGACCTTGGTGATGCCGAGGACCTGTGCCGCGCAGTGCAACTCACGGGTGCGGCGGTCCGCGAGATCACACGACGCGCCGAGCGTTGAGCCCTCCCCGCAGGTGAGGCAGATGAGGCTGACCCGGGTCCCGGCGGCCACGAAGGCGGAGACCAGGCCTCCGAGCCCGAAGGTCTCGTCATCGGGATGCGCGGTGACGACGGCGAGGTGGTCGTACGGCGGGAAAGGTCCGGGTACCACCGTTCTCGTGGGCTCCGGCACGGCGCTCATGTCCCTCCTCGCAGGGCCCTTGGCTCTTCCACCTCAACAGCTCCACCCCCGGACCGCCACTCCGGGAAGCCGACCTCGAGTCGACGGGCCTTGCGGCCTGCCCGGTGGAGCTGTTCGACCGCTTCGGGAGCGAGGACGCAGAAGGGCCCGCGGCAGTAGGCGACGATCTCAGCGCCGGTGGGCAGCTCGGCGAGCCGCTCCCCGAGCTCCTCGAGTGGGATCGACACTGCACCGGCGATGTGGCCGGCGTCGTACTCGCCGCGCGGGCGCACGTCGACGAGCCGGACGTCGCCGGCATCGAGGCGCCGCCGCAGCTCCTCGCCACCGATCGGCTCGAGGGCATCGCGCGCCTCGAAATGGACCCGGACCGCCTCGGCCACCTCGCTGAGCTGGGATCGGGCGACCTCCTGAAGGGCCTGCACGAGCCGGCACACCGAATCGTCCGCGATGCGGTAGTGGACGTGCCGTCCCGCCCGGCGGACCGCGACGAGTCTGGCCTGGCGGAGCGACTGCAGCTGGGCGGAGGCGGTCGTCAGCTTCAGGTCGGCAGCCTCGGCCAGCTCCTCGACGCTGCGTTCGCCCTGGCAGAGCAGCTCCAGTAGCTCGAGGCGCTTGGGGTGACCGGTCACCTTGCCCACACGGGCGAACTGCTCGTACAGCGCGTCCTTGATCTCCCGGCTCGACATACCACCACGCTACATCGTTCCATGACCTCATGGAACAGTGGCTATCGCTCCACGGTTCCGCTGGTCACGTGCCGCCACCGTCCGCCGTGGGTGTCAGTGTCACCTCCAGGCGGTCGTAGTAGATGGAGGTCCGGCCCTCGAACCCGGAGTCGGTGCCCACGAACAGCCACACGGAGCCGTCGTCGGCGGTCGTGACCTCGAGTGCCCCGGACAGGCTCACCATCGCGTAGGGAGGCCGCTCGGCCTCGAGCGCCTCCTCGCACGGGATGCCGTTCTCGATCGTGCCGGCAACGACCGCGGCGTCACCGCCCTGCGACTGGCCGCCCTTGTCCACCGAGAGCCGGGACTGGCCGTCCTGCATCACCGGGACAGGTTGCTCGGGCGAGGCGCCGACCTTGAGGTAGACCGATTCGCCCGGTGCGCCACCGATCCCGGCGCAGCCGGTGGGGGCACTGGAGGCGAACCGCACGGTGACGTCCACGGTGTAGGTCCTACCTGCCTCCAGACCGGCGTCGGTGACCTCGCGCAGCAGGTAGGCGAACACGTCGTCGGAGGGGTTGCTGGCGGCGAGGTGGAAGAAGTCGCTGCCGGCATCGATCCCAGGGGGCGAGACGCCGGTCTCCGACAGTGCGTCCTCCGGTCGGGTCGCCTCCGTGTAGTCGGTGATCTCACTGGCCCAGCCGTCCGAGCCACCCTCGAACTCGTAGGTCAGGGTCACTGCGCCCGCCTCGGGTGGTGGTGTCGACGGGTCCGAGCCGTTGAGATCATCGCCGCAGGCCACCATGCCCACAGAGACGGCGAGTACGACGATCGCGGTGCGCAGCACGAGTCCTCCATCCGGTCGCGCTCGCGATGGTGGCGGAGGACCGACCGTGCCGACACCTGCGAACGGCCGGCGATCGGACGGCAGCGGCCGAGCCAGATCGGCCCTAGCCGCTGCACCGGATCACCGCTGCTGTGATCAGCCGACCTCCAGAGGCGCGTCGGGGTCCGCCACCCACTCGACCAGCGAGCCGTCGTACAGCGCGGCGTCGACTCCGGCGGCTGCGAGCGCGAGGACGTCGGCGGCCGCCGCGATACCGCCGCCGCAGTACGCCACCACCCGCTTGTCCGGCGTCGCTCCGGCTTCTGCGAACAACGCACGGAGTTCATCGGGCGAGCGCAGATCCCCGGTCTCGTCGACGGTGGTCGTGAACGGCACGTTGACCGAACCGGGGATCCGGCCAGGCCGGGGCAACGGCGTCACTGCTTCGCCACGGAACGATTCGGGCCACAGAGCGTTGACGAGCACGGTTGCCTCGTCGCCCAGGCTCGACTCGACCTCGGCCTTGGTGGCGAGCAACTCAGGTCGGACCCTCGCCGTGAAGGTCGCAGGTGCAACCGTCGTCCTCTCCGAGGTGACGGGTCGACCTTCGCGTACCCAACGGTCCCAGCCGCCGTCGAGGACCGCGACCTGCTCGTGACCGAAGTAGCGCAGCAGCCACCACAGCCGAGCAGCCCACATCCCAGCGGACGTGTCGTAGACGACGACGGTCGACGCTTCCCCGACCCCGTGCTCGCTGATCGCCGCGGCGAACGCCTCGGGCGTCGGCAGCTTGTAGGCATGGACACCCGGCTCCAGTCCCACGTCGCCGGCAGGGTCGGACAGTTCAGCGATGAGGTCGGCGAACGTCGCCCCCGGTACGTGCGAGGCGTCGAAGGCGCTACGTCCCGAGTTCGCCTCCCAGGACGTCGGGTCGAGGAGCACGGTGGCGTCGAGGATCCGCAGCCCGTCGTGGCCGAGGTGTTGCTGCAGCCAGGCACCGTCGACGAGATGGCCTGGCAGCGGCAGCGTGCTGGACGTCATGGAAGGGTCCTTCGAGGTGTGGTCAACGTCGGTCGGGCGACGGACCCTAGGCACCTGTCAGGCCGGCCCAGCGATGTCGGAGTGCGAACGTTGCGTCGAACGGGGCATCCCGTAGCCGCCAGACCAGCCCGTGACCGGCGATACGCCGTTCGCCGGGACGACTGGACTGGATGCTGCGCTCGATCCGCCGAGACGGCCCGGCCTACGCTGGCTCGCCAGTCGCACGGCAGCTGAGAGGGTCGGAGGTGGAGTGGAGCGGTTCGACTTCTGGGGCTGGATCCTGTTCCTGGTCTGTGCGCTGCTGTTCGGCGCCGCTGGGCTGCGTGACGGCGATGTCCTGATCACGGTCGGCAGTGTCGTGTTCCTCGTGGCCTGCGTCCTGTTCCTCATCCCTCACCTGCGCCGGTAGCCGGCAGACCGGCCGACGACCTCGCGAGCAGGCAGCGCGCTCGCTCGCCAACCTGTCAGTGGTCGAGACGGACCTCCGGGACGGCGCCATCGTGGTCGTCGAGGAGTGGCGGCTCCGGGTGCGCGCGTTGGGACGGCTCACCGGAGGTTCCAGATCCGGACCTTGCCGTCGGCGCCGGTCTGCGCGAGCCGCTTGGCGTAGAGCCACCGACGCCACCGGGTCGTCCCGGTGGAAGCTCCAGATCGTTATCCGTCCCCTGGCAGCGACTACGAGCCACTCATCACCGCGATGACCAACGACGCGATGGATCTCTTCGGCCTCGCCTCCGCGCTCGACCGTGCCGGCTGCCACGGCAGTGCTGTTGAGCTAGGCCTACAGATCACGCCGGCGTAGCCGGCGCCCTGTTGTCACCATGTTGTCACGGGTGGAGGAGCGGCGGGTGACAGCGTGTCCGCGAGCGAGTTGTTGTCAATCCGTCGTGGCATGCGAAACGCCCCCACGGGTGGCGGGGGCGTTCGAGCGATTCTGTCGCCTACGGGCCGCTTCACCGGCCTACGAAGGTGGTGGGCGGGGGGGACTTATCCCCATGTCCACAAGAACACACGGACCTGAACTATCGCGAGGCCGTTCCCGGGGATGGCCTCGAAGGCACGACACCCGGTCTGACCAGGGCTTTCGCACCTGGGGCTTCCTGACCGCGACCCGCCCGTGCCCGCGGATCCCCTCACGTTCGTTGTCACGCCGTTGTCACGGGATCAGCCTCCGCCACACGGACCGCTGCCGTGCGGACTCCTCCGTGACGGCCGGCACGTCCCAAGCGCAGGCGCACCTCGGTGTGCCGACTTGCCGGGTACTCAACCATGGCCACCCGCACGAGAATCCCCGCTGTGGGCGGGCAGTGGGTCGGTGGAAGCGGTCGATGTCGCTCGAAACCTCCGGGCGGAGCGTGTCAGCTGTTGCTCAGGTCCTCGTGCGCCCATGGTGCGCCAGCCAGCAGCAGTTCCGGGTCACCGGTG
>CAYXJD010000098.1:2031-10711 GCA_964465225.1 uncultured Actinomycetota bacterium | reverse complement strand
ACCGATGGCAGCCGGGTCCTGGGCGTGGCTGACGGGCGGCGACGGACCTGGGCCCGCACGCACCGCCCGAGGGGCTTACTTGGAGTACAGCTCGACGATCGCCTGCTCGGTGACCGGTGCGTCGATCTGCGAGCGGACCGGCAGGTCGTTGACGGTCACCTTGAACGCGTTGGCATCGCTGGACAACCACCCCGGGACCTCACGGCTCCCGAAGACCTCGAGCGAGCCCAGGACGGCCTGGGACTCGCGGGCCCGGTTCCGGATCTCGATGACATCACCGGGCTTGATCCGGTACGACGGCACGTTGGTGGCCTTGTTGTTGACCAACACGTGCTTGTGGCTGACCAGCTGACGGGACTCGGCGCGGCTACGGCCCCACCCGGCCCGGTAGAGCACGTTGTCGAGACGGCGCTCCAGCAGGACGAGCAGGTTCTCACCCGTACGCCCCTCCTGCCGGTTGGCTTCCTCGTAGTAGCGGCGGAACTGCTTCTCGAGCACGCCGTAGTAGTAGCGGGCCTTCTGCTTCTCGCGGAGCTGGAGCAGGTACTCCGACTCCTTGATGCGGCCGCGTCCGTGCTCGCCCGGGGGGTAGGGGCGCTTCTCGTAGTTCTTGTCGTTGCCCTTGAGGTCCACGCCGAGACGGCGGGACTTCTTGGTCATGGGACCGGTGTAGCGAGCCATTCGTGCTTCCTCTCTCGGTCACCCCCTGGCAGGGGCGCCACGGGAACGTGTCCACCTGACGAGGTGGCACGCTCCCGACCGTCCTCGCAGGACGGCCGGTCGGTCATCATGGGACGACAGCGCGTGGCTCGCGCCGTCGGGTCGGCGAGCTCGAGTCAGGTACGGCGACGCTTGGGAGGGCGACAGCCGTTGTGCGGCACCGGGGTGATGTCCTTGATCGACAGCACCTCGATCCCTGCCGCCGCCAACGTGCGGATCGCGGTCTCCCGGCCGGCGCCGGGGCCCTTGCAGTAGACGTCCACCTTGCGGACACCGTTGTCGACCGCCGCCTTCGTGGCCTGTTCCGCGGCGATCTGCGCCGCGAAGGGCGTGGACTTCCGCGAGCCCTTGAAGCCCGCGTTGCCACCGGTCGACCAGGCCAGCACGTTGCCCTGGAGGTCGGTGAAGGTGATGATCGTGTTGTTGAACGTGGCCTTGATGTGGGCCTGCGCGTGCATCACGTTCTTGCGTTCGCGCTTGCGGGCCCGCTGCTTGTTCGCCATGGTTGTCTCCTACCCCTCAGCCCTTGCGGGTCGGCTTGCGGATGCCGCCGACGGCACGCTTCGGGCCCTTGCGGCTGCGGGCGTTGGTGTGCGTGCGCTGGCCCCGGACGGGCAGACCGAGGCGGTGCCGGACGCCCTGGTAGGAGCCGATCTCGATCTTGCGCTTGATGTTGTTCGCCACCTCGCGACGGAGATCACCCTCGACGCGGTACTCGTTCTCGATGTGGACGCGCAGGCGCTGGACCTGCTCGTCGGTGAGGTCGCGGACCCGGATGGCGGGGTCCACGTCGGTGGCCTCGAGCGTCTGTTCCGCACGGGTGCGGCCGACGCCGTAGATGTAGGTCAGGGCTACGACCACGCGCTTCTCGCGCGGGATGTCGACGCCTGCGATGCGTGCCATGGTCGACCTCCTCAGCCCTGCCGTTGCTTGTGGCGGGGGTTCTCGCAGATCACGCGAACCGCGCCGTTGCGGCGGATGATCTTGCACTTGTCACACTGCTTCTTGACGGACGGGTGAACCTTCACGTCCGCACCTCCTCGGCTGGTTCCGACGACCCGGGTGGTCGTCGGCGGTGCGGGGGGCTGCCTCCCTCACACCGGGGCCGCTCCCCGCCAGCGTGCGTCCGCGGTCGCGGTCACCCGGTGACGGGGGGCTTCGAGCGCGTCACCGGTTCCGGGCGACCACCTCGATGCGGTGGAGCGCGGATCGGTGCCGGCCGGCCGGTTCGACGTCACGCGGGCGCGTGCGCCGGATGCAGCACCACCGAGCCGTGGGGCCGCGGGGCACGTTGTCGGTCGGGCTCGTCTGCGAGCGGTTGCCGGCGTCGGGGCAGCACGCCGGCGTCGCAGGGGCCCTGGGTCACTTGTAGCGGTAGGTGATCCGACCGCGTGACAGGTCGTAGGGAGACAGTTCGACCACGACCTTGTCGCCTGGGAGGATGCGGATGTAGTGCATCCGCATCTTGCCGCTGATGTGGGCGAGGACGTTGTGTCCGTTCTCCAGTTCCACGCGGAACTGCGTGTTCGGGAGGGCTTCGGTCACGGTGCCCTCCACCTGGATGGACTCTTCCTTCTCTGCCACGCCGACTCCGGGTCGAGGTCCTTGGGGGTGCACCACGCGGTTCCTCTCCGCGGCACGAGGGCGTTGGCCCGCGTGCGGGAGGAGGACCCGGGTCGCGCGCTGCCAGCACCGAGGTGGAGGGGGGCACGCGTCCGCGACGTGATGACGCCCTGCCACGTGGCAGGGCGTAGCGGAGGATACCCACCCCGAGCCACTGCCGGCAAGCGGACCGGTCAGGGTCAGTACACCGGCACCGCGTCAGCGAGCGGATGAGCGGGCTCGTCGGAGCGGGCGGTCAGTACCCAGGGCCCGTCCTCGGTGATCGCGACCGTGTGCTCCCAGTGGGCGGACAGCGCACCATCCTGGGTCACCACGGTCCACTCGTCGTCCAGGGTGCGGGTCCGCTCGGTGCCGAGGTTGAACATCGGTTCGATGGCGATCACCCACCCCTTGGTCATCTTGAGGCCCTTCCCCGCCCGGCCGTAGTTGGGGACCGACGGGTCCTCGTGCAGTGCTCTACCGATGCCGTGGCCGACGTACTCACGGACCACGCCATAGCCGCGCTCGAGCGCGACGGTCTCGACGGCAGCGCCGATGTCGCCGAGACGGTTGCCGTGCTGCGCCTGCTCGAGCCCGCGCCACATGGCGTTGCGGGTCTGGCGCACGAGTTCACGCACCTCAGGGCTCGCGGCCTGCTCTCCGCCGACGATCAGCGTGGTCGCCGAGTCACCGTGGAAGCCCTCGACGATGGCCCCGCAGTCGATGGAGATGACGTCGCCCTCGCCGAGCACCACGTCCGCCGACGGGATGCCGTGGACGATCTGGTCGTTGGGCGAGGTGCACAACGTGGCGGGGAACCCGCGGTAGCCCTTGAACGAGGGAACCGCGCCGGCGTCGACGATCACCTTCTCCGCGATCCGGTCCAGGTCCAGGGTCGTCATCCCCGGCCTCAGACGTGCCATCAGTTCCTCATGGGCACGGGCGACGACGGCTCCGGCCCTGGCCATACGCTCGACCTCGGCCCTGCTCTTCTTGATGATCATCGCTGGATCCCTGCTCCCGGGTGGCCACACGAGCCTGCCTGGCGATCGGACCACCGGTGGGGCGACTCGTACGTGGCCGGGCAGGGTACGCGGGCCGTGGGCACGATCGCGACGCGGGGCCACGTGCGACAGCGACGATCACCGCCAGGACCCCGCGCGACCGCTCAGCGCAGCGTCTGGAGGATGGAGTTCGCCGAGTCGAAGACCGCGTCCGGCGTCCCGGTTGCCTCGACATCCCGCAGGAGCCCACGCTCCCAGTAGAAGTGTTCGAGCGGCTCGGTCTGTGCCCGGTACACCTCCAGCCGGTTGCGCACGACCTCCTCGGTGTCGTCCTCGCGCTGCCGGAGCTCCCCACCGCACGCGTCACAGCGACCGTCCTGCTCAGGCGGGTCGAACGCGACGTGGTAGATGCGACCGCACTGCGCGCAGGTGCGTCGCCCCGTCAGCCGGGCGATGACCTCCTCGTCGGGCACCGCCAGGCGCAGCACCGCATCGAGCGGGGTCTCGTGCTCCATCAGCAGGTGCTCCAAAGCCTCGGCCTGGGGCACCGTCCGGGGGAACCCGTCGAAGACGAAACCCTGCGCGGCATCCGGCTCGCGGAGCCGGTCACCGACCATCCGCATCACCAACTGGTCGGGGACCAGTTCGCCGGCATCCATGTACGTCTTGGCCTCGGCGCCGACCGGGGTCGCCTCGCGGACGTTGGCACGCAGGATGTCGCCGGTCGAGATGTGTGGGACCGCGTAGGCCTCGGCGATCCGGTACGCCTGGGTGCCCTTCCCCGCGCCAGGCGGCCCCAGCAGGATGATCCGCACGTCGCTCCCTTTGTCACTCCCCCGGCATCTCCGAGCGGAGCAGGTGCCGTCCGCCTCGCCGGACGGCACCGGCGATGCGTGTGTCGCTCAGCGCAGGAACCCTTCGTAGTTGCGCTGCATGAGTTGGCTCTCGATCTGCTGGTTGGTCTGCAGGGCGACCCCGACCATGATCAGCAGGCTCACCCCACCGAGCGGGAAGGCCCCGATGTTGCCGACCGCCAGCAGGATGAACGGCAGGACGGCGACCGCCGCCAGGTACAGCGATCCCGGCAGGGTGATGCGGGTCAGCACCTTGTCCAGGTACTCCGCGGTCTGGCGTCCGGGCCGGATGCCGGGGATGAAGCCGCCGTAGCGTTGCATGTTGTCCGCGACCTCGACCGGGTTGAACGTGATGGCGCTGTAGAAGTAGGCGAAGAAGATGGTCAGCGCGGCGAACACCAGGATGAACACCCAGGACGTGGCATCCGAGAGGTAGCGCTCGGTCCAGTTGATGAACGCCTGGCTGCCCGACAGCTGCGCGGCCAGCCCGGGCAGGTACATCAACGAGGAGGCGAAGATGACCGGGATGACCCCGGACTGGTTCACCTTGAGCGGGATGTAGGTCGACTGACCGCCGTAGCTGCGCCGGCCGACCTGGCGTCGGGCGTACTGCACCGGGATCCGCCGCTGCCCCATCTCCATGAACACCACAGCGACGGTGAGCAGGACGCCCATCACGAGCACGCCGACCACCCACGGCCAGCCGTTGGTCGTCCGTACGATGAACAGCTGCGAGGGGAACTGGCTCACGATCGAGATGTAGATCAGGATCGACATCCCGTTGCCGACACCCCGGGCCGTGACCAGCTCACCGAGCCACATGACCAGCGTGGTCCCGGCGGTCAGGGTGAGCACGGCGACGATCACCGTGCCGGTCCCGGCGCCGGGCATGACGATGGCGTCGAACGCGACACCGTTGCGCGCCAGGGTCACCAGGCCGGTCGACTGCAACAGCGCGAGACCGACCGTGGCGTAGCGGGTGTACTGGGTGATCTTGCGACGCCCCTGCTCTCCCTCACGCTTGAGTTCCTCGAGCTTGGGGATCACCACCGCCAGGAGCTGCATGATGATGCTGGCGGTGATGTAGGGCATGATCCCCAGCGCGAAGATCGCCATCTGCTGGAGCGCACCGCCGGAGAACACGTTGATGATGCCGACGATAGCCCCGGCCTGCTGCCCGCCCGTGGCCTCGCGCAGGATCCCGAGATCGACGCCCGGGATCGGGATCCAGCTCCCGATCCGGTAGACGGCGATCATCCCCAACGTGAACAGCAGCTTGCGCCGCAGGTCGGGGATCTTGAAGGCGTTGACGAACGCGCGGAGCATGAGGTCCTCGGGACGTCGTGATCGACGATGCTAGCGGGTCGGGCCCGCCGACCACTGCGCAGCGCGCGCAGCGGGCGGGGGCCCCAGTGATGGCGCGGCGCTCAGACGACCGTTCCACCGGCAGCGACGACCTTCTCGCGGGCCGACGCCGTGATGGCATCGACGTCGATCGTCAACGCTTTGGTGAGCTCGCCCTGGCCGAGGACCTTGACCGGTCGCTTCTTCTTGACCAGACCCTTGGCGGTCAGGGTCTCGATCGTGACCTCGTCGCCGGCCTCGAAGGCGTCCTCGAGACGTGCCACGTTGATCACGGCGAACACGACCTTGTTGGGGTTGTTGAAGCCCGGCAGCTTCGGCTGACGCCGCACCAGCGGCACCTGGCCACCCTCGAAGTTCTCCGGGATGGTGCCGCGGGCCCCGGAGCCCTTGGTGCCGCGGCCGGCGGTCTTGCCGCCACGGCCGCGATCACCACGGGCGACCCGCTTGCGATCGGTCTTCGCGCCCGCTGCGGGCTTGAGGTGGTGCAGTTTGATCGTCACGACGAGGCCTCCTCGGTGGTGTCCGCGTCGAGCTCCTCGAAGGCGACGAGGTGCGGGACCTTGCGGAGCATCCCGCGGATCTCGGGACGGTCCGGCTGGACGACGGTGTGCCGGATCCGCTTCAGGCCGAGCGACGCGACCGTGGCCCGCTGGTTGGCCGGACGGCCGATCAGCGAGCGGGTCTGGGTGATACGGAGGTGGGAGCCCATCAGTTCCCCCCGCTGCGCATGGTCTCGAGCATCTTCTTCGGCGCCACGTCCTCGACCGCCTTGTCACGCAGTGCGGCGATCTCGTGGGCGGAGCGCTGGGACTTCAGCCCGGCGACCGTGGCGTGCACGACGTTGACCGGGTTGGCCGTTCCGAGCGACTTCGCCAGCAGGTCCTGGATGCCCGCCGCCTCGATGACGGCGCGGACCGGCCCACCGGCGATGACCCCGGTACCGGGCGCTGCGGGCTTGAGCATGACCTGTCCGGCGCCCGCGCGACCGACGACCGGGTGCACGATGGTGTTGCCGACCATCGGGACCTTGAAGAAGTTCTTCTTCGCCTCCTCCACGCCCTTCTGGATGGCCGACTGCACCTCCTTGGCCTTCCCGTGGCCGATGCCGACCATGCCCTTGCCATCACCGACGACCACGAGGGCGGTGAACTGGAAACGTCGACCACCCTTGACGACCTTGGACACACGGTTGATGGAGACGACGCGCTCGTCGTACTGCTCGCGGTCCTGGCCCCGGCCACCGCCGCGTCGGTCATCGCGACCGCGCCCGCCGCGCCCAGGTCCGCCGGAGCGGTTGTTGGCTGCCATGTTGCTACTCCTTGTGGTCCGCCCTCAGGGGCGGCACCGTCAGAACTCGAGTCCGGCCTCACGGGCACCGTCGGCCAGCGCGGCGACGCGACCGGCATAGCGGTTGCCGCCCCGGTCGAACACGCAGGCGGTGATGCCGGCCTGCGTCGCGCGCTCTCCGACCGTGGTGCCGACCTGGCGGGCGACACCGACCTTGCCGTCCGTCCCCTTGGTCACGGCCGGCTCCAGCGAGGAGGCGGCCGCCAGGGTGTGACCGGCGACGTCGTCGATCAACTGGGCGTAGATGTGATCGTTGCTGCGGTACACCGACAGCCGAGGCTTCGCCGCGGTACCGGTGATGCGCTTACGGGCGCGCAGCTGCCGAGAACGGCGTGCGACACGCTTCCTGGTCGGGTCCATCGATCTGCTCCTCGGACGTTGCCACCCCTACCGGCCGTGCGCGGTGCACGGCCGCTGGGCGGCCACGAGCCCGCTCGCTGGCGGGCGGCGGCATCTGGCACCGCTGGATGGTTGGGGACGGGGTTGGTGGGTGGGACGGGTGGCTGGGCTCAGCGCCCGGCGGCCTTGCCCGCCTTCCGACGGATGACCTCGCCCTGGTACTTGATGCCCTTGCCCTTGTAGGGCTCCGGTGGACGGACCTTGCGGATGTTGGCGGCGACCTGGCCGACGAGCACCTTGTCGATGCCGCTGACCTCGACGCGCGTGGGCTGTGGCACGTTGAAGGAGATGCCTTCGGGCGCCTTGATGACCACCGGGTGGGAGTAACCGACCTGCAACTCCAGATCGGCCCCCTTGGGGGCGGCGCGGTAGCCCACGCCGATCAGTTCCAGCGCCTTCTCGTAGCCGTCGGTCACGCCAGTGACCATGTTGGCGATGAGGGTACGGACCAGACCCCAACGTGCGCGCTCGTCTCGCGACTCGCCGGTGGGTGTGACCACGACGGCGCCGTCGTCGTCGCGCGAGAGCGTGACGCCTTCCGGCATGGTGCGCGTCAGGGCACCCTTGGGCCCAGTGACGTGGACGGTGAGACCATCGAGGTCCACCTCCACGCCGTCGGGCACGGGGACGGGCAGCTTTCCGATGCGTGACATGGCGGCTCCTGACTACCAGACGTAGGCGAGGACCTCACCGCCGCGACCGTCCTTGCGGGCGGTGCGGTCGGTCATGAGGCCGGCGTTGGTGGACAGGATCGCGACGCCGAGGCCGCCGAGCACCCGGGGGATCTCGTCGCGCTTGACGTAGACGCGCAACCCGGGTTTCGAGATGCGGCGCAGTCCGGCGATGACGCGTTCACGGTTCGGGCCGTACTTCATCCGGATCGTCAGGGTCGGCTGTGGCTCGGTCTCCTCCACGGTCCACCCGGCGACGTACCCCTCCTGCTCGAGGATCCTGGCGATGTTCACCTTGATCTTCGACGAGGGCATCGAGGTGGTCTCGTGGTAGGCGATCGACGCGTTGCGGACGCGCGTGAGCATGTCCGCGACGGGATCGGTCATGGTCATTGGTGATCACTCCTCGGGGTTACGCAGACGTGTCCGCGCACTTCCCATCCGTGTGTGTGGTACCGGCCACGAAGCTCGCGTGTGGCTGTGGCACCCGGGACCTGCAGCGGGCGGAGCCCGTCGCAGCTCTTACCAGCTGGCCTTCTTGATGCCGGGCAGTTCGCCGGCGTGCGCCATCTCGCGGAAGCACACGCGACACAGCCGGAACCGCTGGTACACGGCCCGGGGGCGGCCGCAGCGGTCGCAGCGCGTGTAGTTCTGGACGTCGTGCTTCGCGCCGCGCTTGACGGCTGCGATCTTGGACTTCTTCGCCATGGTGTCAGTC
>CAYXJD010000098.1:0-1931 GCA_964465225.1 uncultured Actinomycetota bacterium | reverse complement strand
CTTCGCGCCGCGCTTGACGGCTGCGATCTTGGACTTCTTCGCCATGGTGTCAGTCCTCCTGGCTGCGCGCGAAGGGGAAGCCGTACGCGTCGAGCAGCGCGCGTCCGCCCTCGTCGTCATCGGCGGTGGTGACGATCGTGATGTCCATGCCCCGGATGCTGTCGACCGAGTCGTAGTCGATCTCGGGGAAGACCAGCTGCTCGACGAGCCCGAAGGTGTAGTTGCCACGCCCATCGAACGCGGTCGCCTTGAGGCCACGGAAGTCACGGATGCGCGGCAGCGCAACGGAGAGCAACCGGTCCAGGAACTCCCACATCCGGTCCCCGCGCAGCGTGACCTTCACGCCGATCGGCATGCCTTCACGCAGCTTGAACCCGGCGATGGACTTCCGGGCGCGATTGACCCGGGGCTTCTGGCCGGTGACGATGGACAGGTCCCGGAGGGCACCCTCCAGCGCCTTGGCATCGCCGACGGCCTCACCGAGCCCGACGTTGACCACGAGCTTCTCGAAGCCGCGCACCTGCATGGGGTTGGTGATGCCGAGCTGCTCCTTCAGCGCCGGCGCGATCTCGTCGCGATAGCGCTGCTTGAGCCGCGGCACCACCGGTGCGGTGGCCGTGGGGGTCTCGCTCATGTGCTTGGGTCCTCCTCGCCGGATCGTCGACCCGGCCTCACCCGACCGGTGTCATCGGTGGGTGTGGCGCCGATCCCGCGTCCGATGGCGGGCCGACCGGCGTTGTGGTGGTGGAGAAGACGGACGTCGCCGCCGTCAGGCTCTAGAACGTGCTGTCACAGCGCTTGCAGTTGCGGACCTTGCTGCGCCGATCGCCCTCGCTCTCGTAGACGAAGCCGACACGGGTCGGCTCGTTGCACGAGGGGCAGATCGGCTGCACGTTGGAGACGTGGACGGGGGCTTCGGTCTCGATGATCCCGCCACCCTGACCGCCGCCGCGCTCCTGCTGGATGCGCTCGTGCTTCTTGACGTAGTTCACGCCCTCGACGAGGACCTTGTCGCGGTCGAGGTACACCTTGACCACACGTCCTGATCTGCCGGCGTCCTTGCCGGTGATGACCTTGACCTGATCGTCCTTGCGGATCCGCTGCATCACAGCACCTCCGGAGCGAGCGAGATGATCCGCATGAACCGCTGGTCCCGCAGTTCGCGGGCGACGGGACCGAAGATGCGGGTCCCCCGCGGCGTGCCGTCGGGACGGATGATCACGCAGGCGTTGTCGTCGAAGCGGACGTAGGACCCGTCGGGGCGGCGGCGCTCCTTGGCGGTGCGCACGACGACACAGCGGACGACCTCGCCCCGCTTCACGTTCGAGTTGGGGATGGCGTTCTTGACCGTGCCGACGAACACGTCGCCGACGGAGGCGTACCGACGACCGGAGCCGCCGAGCACGCGGATGGCCAGCACCTCGCGCGCTCCCGAGTTGTCCGCGACCTTCAGTCGCGATTCGGTCTGGATCATCGTTCTCTCTCTGTGTCGTCACTCTTCGCCGAGCGACATCGAGCCTGCCGGGCGGGCCACCGAGGTGGCCGCTGCCTACTTGGCGCGCTCGACGATGCCGGCCAGTCGCCACCGCTTCAGCTTGGAGATGGGGCGGGTCTCCTGGATGCGTACCGTGTCACCGACGCCGGCCTCGTTGGCCTCATCGTGCACGTGGTACCTCTTGGACCGCTTCACGGTCTTGCCGTAGAGCGGGTGCGTGGTACGCCGTTCGACGCGGACGACGATGGTCTTGTCCTGGACGTCGGAGACGACCACGCCCTGGCGCTCCTTGCGGGTGCTGCGCTCGGTCGTGTCTGCCATGATCAGGCCTCGTTCTCGCGGGCGGCCGCGATGTCGCGCTCACGCATCACCGTCAGGACCCGCGCGATCTCGCGCTTGACCTCCTTGATGCGTCGCGGGTTGTCGAGCTGGCCGG
>CAYXJD010000097.1:0-10717 GCA_964465225.1 uncultured Actinomycetota bacterium | reverse complement strand
GGTGGACTGTCCGCCGAAGAGCACCAGGTCGAACTCGGTCGACTCCAGCGCCGCCGCGATGACCCGCGCCGTTCCCAGCGCATCGGAGCCGGCGATCGCGTCGTCGGTGATCTGCAGCCCGGCGTCCAGGCCGTACGACAGCGCCTTGCGCACCGTGGACTGGGCCGCTTCGGGACCGACCAGCAGCACGGTGATCTCAGCGCCGTGCTTCTCCTTGAGCCGGACGGCCTCCTCGATCGAGAACTCGTTCACGGGGCACAGCACGGCCTCGCCGGCTTCGCGGTCGAGCGTGCGGCTGTCAGGATCGATCACCTTCTCGCCGGCGGTGTCGGGCGTGCGCTTGACGGGAACGACGACCTTCATCTGGGACTCCCTCTGCGGTCGGTTGGTGGCCTAGCATGCCACCGGCCATCCGGGCGCATGGAAGTGTAGTGACCACTCAAAATCAAATCGGACCGGTCCCTCTGGCCTTGACCGGCGAGCGCACACTGCCCGGCATCCCCGACGAGCGGTACTGGTTCGTCCGCCACGTCGTCGCCTACCGCGCCGCCCAGCGGGCCGTGCGCGAGCTCGTCGCCACCCCGCCGTTGGGGGGTGTCGCCGTCCTCGACGCTGGCTGCGGCGAGGGCTACGGCCTCGAGCTGCTGCGGGCCGCCGGTGCCGACCGGGTCATCGGCGTGGACCTCGACCAGCGCACCGTCGCGCATGCTCGCGCTGTCTACGGCGCCGCCGACCCCGACATCGAGGTGGTGGCGGCCGAGCTCGGTCAGCTGCCACTGGCCGACGATGCGGTCGCGCTGTGCGTGTCGTTCCAGGTGATCGAGCACCTCCACGACATCCCCGGCTACCTCGCCGAGTTGCAGCGGGTCACCGCACCGGGCGGCACGATCATGATCGCCACGCCGAACCGCCTGACCTTCACGCCGGACAGCGACACGCCGGTCAACCCCTTCCACACCGTCGAGTTCACCGCGGCCGAGCTGACCCGCGTGCTCGCACGCTCGGGTCTGGACGTCGAGGCGGTGCAGGGCATCCACCACGCGGGCGCGGTCGCTGCGGCCGAGCACGACCGCGCGGTCGCGGTGCCACACCTGCTGGGCGCGGGAGAACCGCAGAGCTGGCCGAGCTGGCTGCGGCAGCTGGTCCACCGGGTCGGGGAGGACGACTTCCAGCTCGACGACACCCAGCTCGGTGACCGGCTCGACGAGAGCCTCGACCTGCTGGCGACCTGCCGGGTCGTGGCACGGTGACGGGCGCGGCAGGCGCGACGCCGACCGACGCGACGCCGACCGACGCGACGCCGACGAGCGCGTCGCCGACCGACGCGACGCCGACGAGCGCACCCGGCCCGGCCCCGGGCGAGTTCGCACTGGTGCTGCACACCCACCTCCCGGAGCTGCGCCACCACGGCGTGTGGCCCGTCGGTGAGGAGTGGCTGTTCGAGGCCTGGGGGACCTCCTGGCTGCCGGTGACCGCCGTCCTGGAGCGCCTGGCTGCCGAGGGGCACCGGGACCTGCTCACGCTCGGTGTCACGCCCGCGGTCGCGCACCAGGTCGCGGATCCGCGGGTGGCCAAGGACCTCGGCACCTGGCTCGGTGGACAGATGTGGCGCGCGGAGGAGCAGCGCTGGCACCTGCACCTCCCCGCGGAGGTGCGCGACCTGGCCGGTTTCCACTGGCGGCGCTTCCAGGAACTGCTCGCCCTGCACGAGGAGGTCGAGCGGCGAGGTGGGCTGCTGGTGGTCTGGCGCGAGCTCGCCGACGCCGGGGTGATCGAACTGCTCGGCGGCCCGGCCACCCACCCCTACCTCCCGCTCACGGTCGATCCGGCCCTGGTGGACGCCCAGCTGGCGATGGGCCTGGAGCACCACCGCACGTGGGCCGGACGGCGGCCGACCGGGCTGTGGCCCCCGGAGCTCGGCTACCGGCCGGCCGGGCGCGTGGCCGATGCGAGCGCCCGGCCGCGGCGGGTCGATGCCAAGGGGACGCCGACACTGCCGCGGATCGGCCCCGAGCTTGCCGGCCTGGAGGACACCTACGCGGCCCACGGGATCGACCACGTGCTCGTGGACGCGGCGACCCTGGTGCGGGCGGTCGGCGGGCCCGACCGGGACTGGACCGCCCGTCCCGAGGTGCCCGAGCCCGGCACCGACCATCCCGACGAGGTGGTCCACGATGCCGTGTGGATCGCCGACAGCGACGTGGCCGCCTTCGCCCGCGACCTCTCGGTGGCCTACCACGTGTGGTCACCCTCGGGCGGCTACCCGGGCAACGTCTGGTACCGCGACTACTTCGCGCGCGGCACCTTCGGCACCCACCCGTCATGGCGGGTCACCGACCACGCCCTGCCCCCCGACCGCAAAGCGGTCTACGAGCCGGAGCCGGCCGCGGCGCAGGTCGCGCGCGACGTCGACCACCTCCACGGGGTGCTGCGCCGCGTGCTCGACCCGCGGCCGGGCAAGCTGGTGGTGGCCGCCTACGACACCGAGCTGTTCGGCCACTGGTGGTTCGAGGGCGTGGCGTTCCTCGAGGGGCTGCTGCGCGCGGTGGTGGCGGACCCGGCGCTGCGCACGACCACGCTGGACTCCCGCCTCCAGCGGCATCCGCCCACCCGCCGCCTGCACCTGCCCGAGTCCTCCTGGGGGTACGCCAAGGGGCACGCGAGCTGGGTCACCCCCGGTACCCGTGGGTGGTGGCAGCGGCTGCGGGACGCCGAAGCCCACGCCCGTCGCGCTCTGGCCGGTGGCCGGGGTACGCAGCAGCAACGGATGGCGGTCGCTCGGGAGCTCGCGCAGCTGCAGGCCTCGGACTGGCCGTTCATGGCCACCCGCGGCGCCAGCCCCGGGTACGCCCAGGACCGCATCGACCACCACACCGCAGCACTGCACCAGCTGTGCGCAGCGATCGAGGCGGGCACCGCTGACCGGGAGCACCTCGCCGAACGCCAGGCCCGGGTGCTGGCCCCGGTGGAGGCCGACCCGCTGGTGGCAGCCCTGGACCCGCAAGGCGCGAGGTAGCGGCGCAGCGGGTCAGACGTCCCTGACGCGCATCAGCACGATCGCCGCGGTCGCCGCCACCACGCCGTAGGTGACGAAGACCGCCAGCCCGACCATCGGCGCCAGCGGGGCGCCCACGTCCGCGCCCATCCCGGCCGCCAGCTCCTCGGAGGCGAACATCGCGTTCAGGGCCTGGAAGGGCAACCACCGGCCGATACCCGGGAGGAACTGCACGAACAGTGACTCGATCACGAAGACGTAGATGAGCATCAACGCCACGGCGACCACCTGGCTGCGCAGCAGCGCCCCGACCGCGACCCCGAACACCGCCATCAGCGCGAGGCCGACGGGCCCCTGCCACACCGAGCGCACCGTCTCCGCGCCGAACTCCAGGTCGGCACCGGAGGCCAGCAGGACCACGCCGACGGCCACCAGGCCGAGGACGAAGAACGCGATGCCGTAGACCGCGCCGACCAGCATCTTCGTCGTGACCACCCGGGTGCGGCTCGGGGTCAGCTGGAAGGTCCGGCCGATCGTCTCGTGACGGAACTCGGTGGTGACCGACAGCAGCCCGACGATCAGCGCGATCACGCTCATCCCCCCGATCTGGTCGATGGTGGCGGCCACCTGTGCGTCCGTCCCGAGGAACTCCCCGGACAGCTCCGACTCGAACACGAAGAAGCCGGCACCGATGGCGATGAGCAGGAGCCCGACCGCGGTGATGATCGCGGTGGTCCACACGCTGGTCAGCTTGCGGGTCTCGGCGGCGACGAGCGACATCAGCTGATCCCTCCCCCGGCGGTCAGTTCCATGAAGACGTCCTCGAGTTCGGCGACCGCCGGTCGCAGCTCGTAGATGGCGATGCCGGCGTCCAGGGCGAGGTGGCCGACCTCCTCAGGTGCGATCCCGCCGACGACCAGGTGGCCCTCCCCCGGGGTCACCTCCGCTCCGGCGGCGCGCAACCTCTCGCTCAGCGACGCATCATCGGCCGAGCGCAGGGCGGTGCCGCCAGCGGCCGCGCCGGTGAGCTCGGCCACCGATGCGTTGGCGACCAACCGACCCCGACGGATCACCATCACCTCGTCCGCCAGACGGGAGATCTCGCCGAGCAGGTGCGAGGAGACCAGGATGGTGCGGCCCTGGCCGGCGAGGTGGCGCAGGAGCTGGCGGACCCAGTGGATGCCCTCCGGGTCGAGGCCGTTGGCCGGCTCGTCGAGCAGCAGCACCTGCGGGTCGCCGAGCAGTGCCTGGGCCAGGCCGAGCCGCTGGCGCATCCCGAGGCTGAACCGTCCGGCGCGCTTGGTGGCGGCCTCCTGCAGGCCGACGAGGTGGAGCACCTCGTCGCAACGTGCGCGATCGATCCCGGCGGTGGTGGCGCTGATACGCAGCTCGTCGATCGCGCGGCGCCCCGGGTGGTAGCCGACGCCGTCGACGATGCTGCCGACCGTGCGGGCCGGATCGTCCAGGTCGTGGAAGCTCACCCCGCCGAAGGTGGCGGTGCCCGCGCTCGGCGTGGTGAGCCCGATCATCATGCGCATCGTCGTGGACTTGCCGGCGCCGTTGGGACCGAGGAAGCCGACCACCCGACCCGGCGGGAGCTCGAAGCTGACGTCGTCGACGGCGAGCTGCTCCCCGAAGCGCTTGGTCAGGCCACGCACGACGACCGTGGGCGAGGGCATCGCGTCGGCCGACGCCGGCGCTGGTGGCGATCCGGGGGCGGGTGCGGCGGGGGTGCTCACGTGGTCCTCCGATGGGACGCGGGCTCCGGTGTCGGGACGCGGGCTTAGGTGTCGGGACGCGGGCTGTGGGTCCTCTCGCACCGTAGACCCGTCCCGCCCCGCTGCCATCCGTCCCGAGGAGGAGGTCGGGGTCCTCCTTCCGGCGGAACCAGTGGGGATGCGCACCGCAAGGATCCGGGACCGCGGTGCTGGCGTGCGCCGCGGTGCTGGCGTGCTGCGGGCGCCCGTGCGGCGGCCGTCAGCGGCGGTCGCTGCCCCCACGCGCCCGGCGGGCCCTGCGGACCTCGAACCACCGGCCGACGGCGCCCACGATCGGGAGGAGCACCGCGCCCACGACCACGGCAGCGGTCGGATCCCAGCCCCGGACCAGGGCGGCACCCGCTCCGATGAGGACCCCGAAGGGGACGAGCGCGAGCACCGCCCAGCGGGAGCGACCCGCCTGGTCGAGACGCCGCTGGGTCACCGTGGCCCCGACGGCCCCGACGGCCACGAACAGCACACCGAGCACGACCGGCACGGACACGGCCACACCGCTCATCGCTCCTCCTGGGACTCGCACCTCGGGACCTCGCGCCCGGGTGGCGAGACTACGAGCAGCGCCGCGACGTAGCCTCGTCAGGTCGCCCCCCGCCGAGAGGTCATCGTGACCGCCGTGACCGAGCTGCTGACCGAGGCACCGCTGGTCACGCTGTTCCTGGTCCTGAGCCTCGGCACCCTGCTCGGGGCGGTGCGCATCGCCGGGGTCAGCCTCGGGCCGGCCGGCGCGTTGTTCGCCGGGCTCGCGCTCTCGGCCCTGCTGCCGGGCATCGCGGGCACGGTGCCGAGCCTGCTGGGCACCCTCGGGCTGACCCTGTTCGCCTACACGATCGGGCTGGCCGGGGGCCCGTCGTTCTTCAGCGGTCTGCGCCGCAACGCCCGCACGATCCTCGCCGCGGCCGTCGTGGTGGCAGCGGTCGCGGCGATCGCCGGCGTGTTGGGGCGCGCGATCGGGCTGGCGCCGGCGGAGGTGGCCGGGGTGTACGCCGGCGCCATGACCAACACCCCTGCGCTGGCCGCGGCGGTGGAGGTCACCGGCTCCAACACGCCGGTGGTCGGCTACTCGATCGCCTACCCCTTCGGGGTGATCGGGGTGCTGCTCGCGGTCGTCGGCGCCCAGGCGTTGCGCCGTCGGCGACCCACCGCCGAGGACCTTGCGCCGCCCCAGACGGCCGCCTACCGCACGCTGGAGGTCACGGCCGATGAGCTGCCGCCGCTGTCGGAGCTGCGGGGCTTCGGCGGCGCCCAGCTGGTCTTCTCCCGGTTGTGCCGTCACGGACGGGAGTGGACACCCGACGGCACGGACACGCCCCGCCCCGGTGACCTGCTGACCGTCATCGGCCCGGCCCCGGTGCTGGCGGAGCTGACCGATCACGTCGGCCGTGAGGCAGAGGACGACCTCCCGCTGAGCCGCCATCAGGTGGACTTCCAGCGGGTCGTGCTCTCCAACCCCCGCTACGCCGGAGCACGGATCGTGGACCTCGACCTCGAGCGGTTCGACGCGATCGCGGGGTTCGTGCGCCGCGGCGACGTCGACGTGGTCGCCCGTCCCGACCTGATGGTCGAACTCGGTGACCGCATCCGCGTCGTCGCCCCCCGCGATCGCCTCAACGAGGTCGTGGCGGAGCTCGGTGACTCCGAGCGCGCCGTGGTCGTCGCGGACCCGATCGGCTTCTCGCTCGGGCTGCTGCTCGGGTTGGGGCTCGGCATCGTGCCCATCCCACTGCCGGGGACGACCCTGACGCTCGGCACGGCGGCCGCGCCGCTGCTGGTCGGACTCGTCCTCGGACGCATCGGCCACGCCGGGCCCGTCACCTGGCAGCTGCCCTACGCGACCAACCAGGCGCTGCGGCAACTGGGGGCGCTGCTGTTCCTGGCGACGGTGGGACTCGGCGCCGGCCCGGACCTGGCCGCTGCGCTCGGCTCCCAGCAGGGCCTGGCGCTGTTCGGACTCGGTGGGGTACTGACCGGCGTCCTGGCGGTGGCGGTGGTCCTGGTGGCACGGCAGCTCGAACTGGGCAGTGCGCGCACGGCAGGGACGCTCGCGGGCGTGCAGGGCCAGCCGGCGATCCTGTCCTTCGCGATCGAGCGGAGCGACGCCGACGACCGCGTCAACCTCGCCTACGCGCTGCTGTTCCCCCCGACCTTCGTGATCAAGATCCTCGCCGCCCAGGTGCTCGCCACCTGGTGAGAGGTCTGTGGACCACAACCGGCCGTCGACAGGGCACCATGGTGGCCCTCCTGCGGAAGGCGCTTGGCATCGTGGTCGGCACCGGTGCGCTCGCACGCCGTGGCCCGCGGCTGGCCGTGGCCGTCGGCCTGGGGCTGCTCGCCCTGGTGGCCAGCGCCTGCGGCACCTCCGGGTCCCCGGCGCTGGAGGTGAGTGCTGCGCAGGCCGCGGTGCCCCTGGCCGGCAGCTCCCAGCTGGTGCTGAGCATCACCAACGCCGGCGACGGCGACGACGCCCTGGTCGGCGTCGAGACCGATGCCGCTCTGGCGATCGAGCTCCACGAGACCCGGATCGCCGAGGACCGTGCCACCATGGTGTCCCTGGACGAGGTGCCGCTCCCGGCCGGGCAGACCGTGCGCTTCCGTCCCGGTGGGCTGCACCTGATGATGATCGCACCGAGCGACGAGGTGGCGCTCGGCACCACCTTCGAGGTGACACTGCGGTTCGACCGGTCCGATCCCGTCACCACCACCGCCGAGGTCCGCGAGCTGCTGGACCTCGCGGAGGACAGCTTCGACGACCCCGACGCCTGACGACCCCGACGCCTGACGACCCCCGCACCTGACGACCCGCCCCGAGGAGCACACCGCCGTGCGTGCCGAGCGACTCACCCGATCGACCCACCGTCCCGGGGGGAGCACCGTGGCGGCGCTCGTGCTCCTGGGGTTGGTGGCCCTGGCCTGCGGGCCGGCGAGCGCGACGGCGATCTCAGCTCAGGGTCTGGAACCCGGACCCGACGGGTGGCGCGGCATCCCGTTGGAGCGGGAACGCACGATGCCGGTCGCGACGCTCGCCGACCCCGACGGCGACGCGGTGCAGCTCCACACCGCCTTCACTGGCACCCCCACCCTGCTGTTCTTCGGCTACACGAGTTGCCCCGACATCTGCCCGATCCACCTCGCCGCGATCGCCTCGGCGATGGGGACGGCGGGGGTCTCCTTCGAGGAGCTCGACGTGGTGTTCGTCTCCGTCGACCCCGAGCGCGACACCCCCGAGCGCATCGAGGAGTACCTCGCCAACTTCGATCGCCGGATGGTCGGCCTGCACGGCGACCTCGAGGTGGTCGAGGACGCGCTGGCCCAGCTGGATCTCGGCGGGCCCGTGGTCGAGGGACCGGACCCGCGCGGTGAGGGGGACCTCATCGGCCACCCGGCCCAGGTGATCGGCTTCGACGCCGACGGCCAGGCGCTGCGGGTGTGGCCCTTCGGTGCGCGCCGGTCGGACTGGATCGCGGACCTGCCACGCATCGTCGAGCAGTGGTCGTGAACGTCGCCTGGTGGTGTTCGTCGACGCCGGGCCAGATCTGGACCTGGCGCTACACCCCCTTCCTGGGGGTGTGGGTGTTCGCCGCCAGCTTCATCGGCGGGTACCTGCTCGCCCACCGTCGGGCGGGACGAGCGGTCGACGGCCGTCTGCTGCGCCGCTGGGTAGCCGGGGTGCTGGCGCTGGTCGTGGTCTCGGAGTGGCCGATCGGGCAGCTCGGTGTCGGCTACCTCGCCACGGTCGGGATCGCCCGCTACGTCGTCTACACCTTCGTGGCCGCACCGCTGCTGCTCGCCGGGTTGCCGGAGTGGTTGGTGCACCGCTGGTTCCCCGCCACGAGCCGCCGGCGGCGCGTGCTCGCGGCGGTGACGACGTGGCCGATCGCGCTGCTGCTGTTCAACGCCGTGCTGTTCGGTACCCACCTGCCCGTCGTGGTCGACACCCTGAAGGTCACCCAGCTCGGCTCCTTCGGCGTCGACGTCCTCCACCTCGGCGCCGCGCTGATCTGGTGGTGGCCAGCGATGCAGAAGGTGCCGGCCGAGAACGCGATCGAGGAGCCCCTGCGCGCCTTCTACCTGTTCGCCTC
The DNA here is from genome assembly GCA_964465225.1 of uncultured Actinomycetota bacterium. Taxonomy (GTDB): domain Bacteria; phylum Actinomycetota; class Nitriliruptoria; order Nitriliruptorales; family Nitriliruptoraceae; genus T1Sed10-7. Next base: position 1,868 of record CAYXJD010000097.1, on the reverse strand, counting down.
GTCGGTCCTGATGTTCGTCCCCGCCGCGTTCCTGACCTTCTCGCCGCTGCCGTTGTACGGGCTGTACGAGCTGGCGCCACCCCTGTGGCTCGGTTTCGATCCCATCCGGGACCAACAGGCCGCCGGGATCATGATGAACGTCATCGGCGGGTTCGTCCTGTGGGGCATCATCGCCGCGCTGTTCCTCAGGTGGGCCGCGGACCGGGAGGCCGAGGACACCACCGCCCGCCGGGGCCGCGACCGCGCGACCCTGCAGCGCATCGCCGCACTCGAGGCCGAGGCCCGTGAGCCGGAACCCAGAGCGGACGCCTAACCTGCCGTGCCAGCAGGCGAAGGAGCCCACGTGCACGCCGACCCGTCCGGGATCTCGAACGACCGCGCGATGGTCACCGCCATCGAGGAGGGTCACGCGGTGCTGGCCACCGGCCCGAGCCGCACGCCGATCCGACTCCCCCTGTCCGACGTCCCCGAGGGGGTCGAGGTCGGGGTGTGGGTCGTGCTCGACGTCCAGCTCCACCCGCCGATGGTCCTGGAGATCGATCAGGCGATGACCACCGAGCGCCGCGGCGGCTGAGTTCCGCCGGCCGAGTCCCGCCGGCCGAGTGCCGCCGGCCGTACCCGCCAGCCGGATCGTCACCGCGGTAGCCCGACGCGCTCCAGTTCGCGCTGCATCCCCCGCTCCACCGCCTCGATCAGCTCGGGGCGCAGGCGTGCCGCCGGGATGATCGCCGTCACCGACCCCATCTCGCGGGCACGCTCGACCGAGTGGATCGCGTCGAACTCCGCGGCGAGCTCACCGAGCTTCTCGGAGCGCACCGCGGCGGTGACCTCGTCCAGCCGCGTGCGCAGGTGGGCCCGGTCGGCACCGGTGGCGCCCTCGGCCGCGGCGGCGAGGTCCATCACCCGCTCGTCGCCCGCGGTGCGCTTGGCGAGCTCTCCGGCGAAGACCACGGCCGCCGCCGGGGCGCCACCGATCACGGACGCGTGGGAGCCCTCCACCGCCAGGGTGACGAGGTTGTCGTTCAGCCGCTGACTGAAGACCACGAAGGCACCACCGTGGTACCGGCTGACCACGCAGAACACGATCGGCCCGGCGAAGTTGACCGCCGCCCGGCCGATCTCCGCACCGAACTCGAGTTGACGCCGGCGCATCGACTCCGGTGACCCGTCGAAGCCGGACAGGTTCGCGAGCACCAGCAGCGGACGGCACCCGCTGGCGGCGTTCACGGCCCGCGCCACCTTCCACGACGACATCGGGAACAAGGTGCCCGAGGTCCAACCGTCGGGCCCGTCGGCCGGGACGACACCGCGACGTGGCAGCGCATGCGCCTCCAGGCCGATCGTGCACACGGGGATGCCACCGAGGTGGGCGTCCCACACCACGGCGGTGTCACCGTCGGTGAGGTCCCGCCACCGCTCCATCGGCGCATGGTCGCCGTCGAGCACCGCGCGCATCACGGTGCGGATGTCGAAGGGCTGCTTGCGCCCCGGGTTGGCGTCGTCGTCGAAGATGTCGCCGACGGTGGTCAGCGGGCTGCCCCCCAGACGGTGTGGGGTGCGGCGCACATCGCGATCCGCGGGGTCGGTGGTGAGGGCACGACGCGGGAACCGCTCGCCGGCGGCGATGTAGGTGTGCTCGTAGTGGCTGAGCAGGACCTTGAAGGCGCCCACCAGATCGGGCGCCCAGTACTGGGCCTGCCCGTTGGGTCCCATTACCCGCTCGTAGCCGCCGATGCCATGGTTGTCGTCCGCCGACACCCCCCCGGAGAAGTCCAGCGCCTGCTTGCCGGTCAGCACCATGGCGCTGTCCGGGGTCATCACCAGGATGCCCTTGGTGTGCATCAGCATGGTGGCTTCGGCGTTCCAGT
>CAYXJD010000096.1:0-10775 GCA_964465225.1 uncultured Actinomycetota bacterium | reverse complement strand
CGATCGACTGGCGTGAGTAGTCCTCGGCGACCTGCGCGGCCTTGTCGAAGATCTTGTCCTTGCCGTCCGCCGCGGCCTTGGCGCGAGCGCCGTTGAAGACCTTCTCGAACACGCGCGGGACCGCGATGAGGAAGTCCGGCTGGTAGAGCGCCAGCTCCTCGGTGAGCTGCGGGATCCCGGTGGAGTACCCGAGGATCACGCCCTCGCGGATGCAGGTGGTCTGGACGACGCGGGCGAAGATGTGGGCGAGCGGCAGGAAGAACAGGGTGCGCATCTGGTTGCCGAAGAACTCCGGTGCCGCGGTGGCGACCTGGGTGGCGTCCCAGACGAAGCTGTGGTGGGTGATGGCACAGCCCTTCGGCCGGCCGGTCGTGCCGGAGGTGTAGACGATGGTGGCCAGGTCACTCCCGACGGCCATCGACGAGCGCTCGCGTACGGTCTCCTCGCTGACCTCGGCCCCGAGCTGGCGCAACGTCTCCAGCGCCCCGTCCTCGATGACGTAGGTATGGGCGAGCCCCGGCAGGTCGCCGTGGACCTCGTCCACGAGCGCCTTGAGCGTCGCGTTCTCGGTGATCAGCGCCTTGGCGTCGGAGTCGGACACGATCCACTGGATCTGCTCAGCCGAGGAGGTCTCGTAGATCGGGACCGTCACCCCGCCTGCACACCAGATGGCGTAGTCCAGGATGGTCCACTCGATGCGGGTGCTGGAGTGCACGACGACGCGGTCGTCCTTCTCGATCCCCAGCGCGATCAAACCCTTGGCGACCGCGACGATCTCCTCGACGAACTGCCGGGTCGACCAGTCGACGAAGCGGTCTCCGACCCGGACCGCGACCACCGGCTGCTCCGGGTGGTGCTCGACCGCGGCCCACAGCGACGCCGTGAGGTTCTCCTCGAGAGGGACCTCGGTCTCGCCTGGGCTGGTGTACTCCTGCATGCGGGTCTCCCCTGCTCCCCCGCGGGACCTCCCCCCGCGGCGCCGACTCACCGGATGCATCCCGCGTCCGATGGCTTCCTGCTGCCGGATGCTAGCGAAGCCGGTGGCCGCGGATGGACACCTACGGTGCACGGGAACACCGGAGGTCGAGGAGGCCGTCATGGGCGTGCAGCAGGAGGTCCGTGGACCCGTCGGGATCGTGCGCCTGGACCGCCCCGAGGTCCGCAACGCCGTCGATCGGCCCACCGCCGAGGCACTGGGAGCGGCGATCCGCGAACTGGACGCGCTCGACGACCTCTGTGCGCTCGTCCTGTCCGGGACCGGCGGCACCTTCTGCGCCGGTGCCGACCTGCACGCCCTCGATGATCCCGGTCGTCGCAACCGCCTGACCCGTGACGCCCATGGCCCGATGGGGCCGACCCGGGCCACGACCCGGCTGCCCGTCATCGCGGCGGTCGAGGGGCACGCCGTCGCCGGGGGCCTCGAGCTGGCCCTGTGGTGCGACCTGCGTGTGGTGGCCTCCGATGCGGTGCTCGGCGTGTTCTGCCGGCGGGTCGGCGTGCCGCTCATCGACGGTGGCACCGTCCGCCTGCCACGCATCGTGGGCCACGGGGTGGCCCTGGACTTGATCCTGACCGGCCGGGCGGTCGGCGCACAGGAGGCGCAACGCATCGGTCTGGTCACCCAGGTGGTGGCCCCGGGGCAGGCGGAGGCGGCAGCCGTTGCGCTCGGTGAGGAACTCGCCCGGTGGCCCCAGAGGACCCTGCGCAGCGACCTGGCGGCGACCCGGGCCGCCTTCGACCGGCCGCTGCCCGAGGCGCTCCTGCACGAGCACGACCTGGGGGTCGCCAGCCTTCAGGGCGGAGGGGCGTCGGGCGTGGCCGCGTTCCGGCAGGGTGCCGGCAGGCACGGGCGGGCCGACGATCTCGGCTGACCGTCGGGGCGCCGCCGTGCGGTCCAGGCCCGGCGTGCGCGCCGTACCCTCGCTGGCCGCCCCCTGGGCCGACCACCCTCGGTTACCCCACCGGATCTCGACGAGGCTCCCATGTCCGCTGCCACCCCCGCCGTCCACGAGAACCTGACACGGCTGGAGGCCGAAGCCCGTGCCCGCACCATCGCGCGCGTCCCACGCACACGGGTCCACCTCGATCTGACCGGCGGACCCGACCACTTCCGTGCCACCAGCGAGCTGACCTTCGAGGTCGCCGAACCAGCGGCGACGTTCCTGGACCTGACCGCGGTCGAGGTCCACCGAATCAGCCTCGACGGCAACCCCGTGGACCTGGGCAGCATCGAACCCACGCGGCTCCCACTCCCCCACCTCGACGCCGGCACCCACCACCTCGAGGTCGAGGCCACGTTCGCCTACGGGCATGAGGGGCACGGCCTGCACCGCTTCGTCGACCCGACCGACGACCGGGTCTACCTCCACAGCCAGTTCGAGCCCTTCGACGCCCACACCGTCTACGGCTGCTTCGACCAGCCCGACCTCAAGACCGTGTTCGAGCTCAGCGTCGACGCCCCCGAGGAGTGGGTCGTGGTCTCCAACGGCGAGGTCGCGGAGCAGCCAGCAGACGGCGCGGCCGGACGCTGGCGCTTCAGCCCGACCGAGCTGGTCAGTACCTACATCACCGCGGTGGTCGCCGGCCCGTACGTCGCGGTCACCGACCGGTACGAGCGTGCCGACGGCTCGGGGATCGACCTGGCCTGGTGGGCCCGCCGCTCGCTCGCCGAGCACGTCGACGCCGAGGAGCTGTTCACCATCACCAAGCAGAGCTTCGCGGCCTTCGAGGAGCTGTTCGCGATGCGCTACCCCTTCGGGGACCGCTACGACCAGCTGCTGGTACCCGAGTTCAACGCCGGAGCGATGGAGAACCCGGGCTGTGTGACCTTCTCCGAGCTGTACATCTTCCGGTCGAAGGTCACCGACGCGACCCGGGAGCGGCGGGCCGAGACGATCATCCACGAGATGGCGCACATGTGGTTCGGGGACCTGGTCACCATGCGCTGGTGGGACGATCTCTGGCTCAACGAGTCCTTCGCCACCTTCATGTCGGTCCTGGTCCAGGCGACGGCGACCCGTTGGCGCGACGCGTGGGTCACCTTCCACGACGCGGAGAAGGCCTGGGCCCGCTTCCAGGACCAGCTGCCCTCCACCCACCCGGTCGCCGACCGGATGCCCGACGTGGAGAGCGTCCACCAGAACTTCGACGGCATCACCTACGCCAAGGGGGCCTCGGTCCTGCGCCAGCTGGTGGCCTGGGTCGGTCAGGAGCGTTTCCTGGCCGGATGCCGCGACTACTTCGACCGGCACGCGTGGGGCAACACCACCCTGACCGACTTCCTCGCAGCCCTGGAACGCGCGTCGGGCCGGGAGCTGGACAGCTGGCGCGATGCCTGGCTCCTGACGACCGGCCTCAACGAGCTCGAGCTCGAGGTCACGGCCGGTGACGACGGCACCTACACCGAGGTGGCCGTGCTGCAACGCTCCCCGCAACCGAGCTGGGCCGGCCTGGCCGGTATGCCCGAGCACGAGCCGGTCCTGCGGCCGCACCGCGTGGCCATCGGTGTCTACCGCGAGGCGGATGGGACCCTGGTACGGGACCAGCGGTACGAGTTGGACGTGACCGGTGAGCGGACGCCGGTCCCCGAGCTCCTCGGGGTGCAGGCCGCTGATCTGCTCGTGGTCAACGACGGTGACCTCACCTACGCCAAGACGGTGCTCGACGCCACCTCGACGGCCACCGCCACCGATCGTCTGGCAGCGGTCGCCGATCCCCTGACCCGTTCGTTGCTGTGGGGCACGAGCTGGGAGATGGTGCGCGACGGCCAGCTGCCCGCGCGCCGGTTCGTCGCCCTGGTCCTGGGCAACGCCGCGAGCGAGCGGCAGATCGGTGGCCTGCAGCGGCTGCTGCAACGCACCACGGGGGCGGTCGAGCGCTACCTGGACCCGGCCGCGCGGTCCACCGTCCTGCCCGAGGTGGCCGCCCATGCCCGTGCGCAGCTGGAGGTCGCCGCCGCCGGCAGTGACCACCAGCTCGCCTGGACCCGGCACTGGGCGGCCTGCGCCCGCGGTGACGAGCAGCAACTCGACGACGTCGGCCGTGTCCTCGACGGCGATCTACGGTTCCCGGGCCTGACCGTCGACACCGACCTGCGCTGGTACCTGGTGACCTGCCTGGCGCGGGCGGGCGCCCGTGGCGAGCACACCATCGAGGTCGAGCTGGAACGCGATCCCACGGACCTCGGCGAGCGCGCCGCCGCGACGGCCCGCGCCTCGCAGCCCGAGCCGGCCGCCAAGGAGGCCGCCTGGCAGCAGCTGCTCGGCGACCCGTCGCTGTCGCACACGATGTCCCGCCAGCTGTGGGGCGGCTTCGCTCGGCTGGAGCAGTCCGAGGTGCTCGCGCCCTACACCGAACGCTACTTCACGGCCCTCGACACGGTCTGGTCCACCCGTTCCCTGGACTGGTCGATCGAGTTCTCCACGGCGGTGTTCCCGCACTGGGCGGCCTCCGACGAACTGTTGGAGCGCGTCGACGAACGCCTCGCCGGTCAGCCCGAGCTCCCCCGGCCCCTGCGGCGGGTGCTGCTCGAGCAGCGTGACACCGTCGTGCGGACCCTGCGAGCGCGTGCGACCGACCGCGATCAGGGCCCGGCGTGAGTAGCGCCCGCCCGCGCCTCCAGCTCACGCTGGACGACACGGTCGGACACCCCGCGCTGGACACCGCCATCTCGCGGGTCCTGTTGGAGCGCGTGGACCGTGGCGAGCTACCGGCGACCCTGCGCCTGTCACGTCCAGCCAGGATCGTGGCGTTCTCCTCGCGGGACGCTCGGGCAGCTGGGTACCCGGAGGCCGTCGCGGCCACCACCCGGGCGGGGTTCAGCCCGGTCGTGCGGCTGGCGGGCGGTAGGGCCGCGGTGTTCACCGAGTCGACCATCGCCTTCGCCTGGTCGATGCCGAGCGATCACCCCGCCGGCGGGATCACGGAACGCTTCGAGACGCTGTCGGCGTGCCTGGTCGAAGCGTTCACGAATCTCGGAGCGACGGCGCGGGTCGGCGAGGTCGCCGGTGAGTACTGCCCCGGGGCCTACTCGGTCAACCTCGGCGGCCGTCGCAAGGTGGCCGGGGTCGGCCAACGCCTGTTGCGGCGGGCGGCGCACACCGGCGGTGTCGTCGTGGTCGACGACGCGGCGCTGGTCAACCGGGCGCTGCTGCCGGTCTACGCCGCCATGGACGTGCCCTTCGACCCGGCGGTGACCGGCGCGCTGCGCGAGGAGGTGGACGCCGGTTTCGACGACGTCCGCACCGCCATCGCCGAGGCGTTCGCCCGCCGCTTCGAGGTCACCGAGTGGCGGCTGGACGAGCAGACCCTCGCGCTCGCCGAGGTCGCGGCGGCCGAGCACCTGGCCGACGTCCGACCGGTGGCCGGCTGACGTGACGGGCCGCGAGGGCTTCGAGCTGCGGGAGGGGCCCGGGGTGCTGGCCGGTGCCAGCGGGCGCCGTCCGATCCCACGTCGCATGGCGAGGCGCGGGTTGCTCGTCGAGGTGGCCAGCGGCAGTTTCGTCGGCGCGGTCGTCACCTGCGACGCCGGACGGGTCGTGCTCGAGGACCGCCGCGGCCGTCGGCGCAGCTTCGCGCTCTCGCCCGGCGCGTTCCTGGTCGACGACGTCGCCGTCGAGTTGGTGCCGGTGGCCGAGGAGCCGGCGGCCGCAGCGCAGCCCCTCGGTGCGACCGCGAGCGGGTCGGTGCCAGCCGCGGACACACGCGCGAGGGTGGCACGGGCCAGCCGCATCCTGGTCGAAGGTGTCCATGACGCGGTCCTGCTCGAGCGGGTCTGGGGCGACGACCTCCGCGCGGAAGGGGTCGTGGTCGAGGTGCTGGACGGCGCCGATGACCTGGCGAAGGTCGTAGCGGGCTTCGCTCCCTCACCGCGACGCCGGCTGGGCGTCCTGCTCGACCACCTCGTGGCGGGATCGAAGGAGCAGCGACTGGCCGAGACCGTCCGCCACCCCGACGTCCTGGTCACCGGCCACCCCTTCGTGGACGTGTGGACCGCCGTCCGTCCACAGGTCCTGGGGCTCGAGGCCTGGCCCGAGGTCCCCCGCGGTGAGGAGTACAAGGCCGGGCTCGCCCGGCGGCTCGGCTACGCGGACCACCGGGAGCTGTGGCGGGCGCTGCAAGCCCGCGTCTCGGACTGGCGGGACCTCGAGCCGAGCCTGATCGGCGCGGTGGAGCGGCTGTTGGACTTCGTCACCGACACCCCCGAGGGATAGCGCTGCGCCCTCGGCACAGCGCCCCCCAACGCTGAGCCCTCAGCGCTGAGACCTCGGCGCTGCACCCTCAGGCCGTCGCCGGCCCGTCGGGGTCCTGCGGGCGGTGCGCTCCGGGCGTCGACTGACCCTCATGCTCCACCGTCGCGACCGCACCCGGCGTCGCCACCTCGGCGTAGGCGGCGGTCAGATCGGTGTCGACGAGGTGGTCGCGTCGCCGACGGTCCCCGCCACGGCGCTCGACCGTCAGGCCCTCGCGCACCGGTGGACCGGCCGCACGCGCCACCTCCAGGATCTCCTCCCCGATCAGCTCGTCGCGCTCCACGAGCGCGTCACGCAGCGCCTCGACGATGTGGCCGTTGGCGCTGAGCAACGCCCGCACACGGGCCTTGGAGATCGCGAGGATCCGGTCGACCTCCGGCCGTGCCTGCGCGTCGGAGAGGACCCGCCCGACGAGGTTGGTGTCGGAGAACGGCCCGTTCTGCACCGCAGCCAGCGACACGAGGCTGCCCGCCATCCCGGCGGCACCGACGATCTCCGCGGCGATCCGGGTGGCCGCCAGCAGGTCACCGGAGGGTCCCGTACCGGACTCGCCGAACCACAGTTCCTCGGCGACCATGCCGCCCATCGCGATGTCGATCAGGGCGTGGAGTTCGCTACGAGAGCGCTGGTAGACCTCGTCCAGGTCCCCGTGGGCCAGCAGCCCGAGCGAGCCCGAGCGCTTCACGATCGAGAGCACCTCGAGCGTGCGTTGTTCGGTGAGGAAGGCCACCGTCGCGTGCCCGGCCTCGTGGGTGGCGACCACCTGCCGGTCGCGTCGGGTGTAGACGACCGGGTTCTTCAGCCCGATCTCCTCGGTGAGCCGCGCTGCCTGGATGTCGGAGAAGTCGAGGTGGTCGCGTCCCTGCCGCAGCCCGTTCAGCAGGGCCTCGTCGAGCAGATGCTCGATCATGACGGGGGTGTAGCCCAGCGTCTGCCCGGCGATGGCATCGCGCAGCTCGTCGCCATCGAGTTCGGGCGCGTGGCGCTTGCGGTCCAGGAAGTGGTCGATCAGCTCACGGCGCGAGGCCTTGGCCGGTGGCTCGAAGCTCAGACGACGGTCGAAGCGGCCGGGGCGCAGCAGCGCCGGATCCAGCCGGTCAGCCCGGTTCGTGGCCGCGATCAGCAGGATGTTGTTGTAGGCGGAGGGCTGTCGCTTGAGCTGGCGGTGCGCGGGCAGGTAGGCGTTGACCCGATCCGCCAGGGCGTTGGCCAGACGCTGGCCCAGCGGTGGCTGGTCGAAGGACTGCATCTGGATCAGCAGCTCGTTGACCACACCGCCGGTCCCCTCGCTCATCGCACGGTCGACCCGGAGTCCGTGGCGGCTCCCCGGGCCGACGATCGCGCTCTGGTCGCCTGCGCCGCTGCCAGCCACACCCGCGCCCGGATCGACGTAGCTACAGCCCGCGGCCCGCAGGGTCCCGGGCATCGGGCTCGCCTCCATGCCCCCCCGGGTGGTGGCGATGGCGTCGATCTCCTCGATGAAGCCGATCGCACCGCCTTCGCGGCGAGCCGCCTTGCGCAGCGCGCGGAAGTAGGCCCGGATCTTGCGGGACGTCGCGCCGTACCACATCGACTGGAAGCTCGTGGCGGACACGAACAGGAAGGGCACACCGGCCTCCCGGGCCAGCGCCTTGGCCAGGTGGGTCTTGCCGGTGCCCGGCGGGCCCTCGAAGAGCAACCCCCGGCGCGGGGTCCCGCCGAGCTGTTCCCGGAAGCGCGCGTAGCCGAGGAAGGTGTTGAGCGTGCGCACCACCTCGGCCACGATCCCGTCGAGCCCCTTGACGTCGTCGAGGGTGACGTCGATCTGTTCCGGGCGGTACACCAGGTGGGGTGAGCGGCCGCTCATCAACGGCATGGCGACCAGGATCAGGATCGCGAGGACGAACACGGCCGGGATGATCCACAGCGCCGGGTCCTCGGGCATCGGCGGCGCCTGGACGAGGTTGATGGGGCGACCGTCCAGGATGCGGTACCACAGGTAGATGGTCGGCACCCCGAGCACGATCGCCAGGTTGCGCAGGCGGACCCGTCGGACCCGTTCGCGGCTGGCGCCGACGTCGGCACCGGCCGCGCTGACGAGCGCCCCCCCGAGTTGCGCGGCGATCGAGCTCTGCTCCTGCTGCATCGCATCCTCCTGCGTCGCTGCGGCACGCACCTGCCGGTAGGTGCGGACCGTGGCTCGAGTGGGTCCGGGGTCCCGCCCGGCTTCTGCACCGGCTTCTGCACCGGCTTCTGCCAGGGGGGACCTCGCGCCGCGCTCCGACCGAGTGTGCACGCTGAGCGGTCGGCAGGACGCGCTGAGTGGTGCATGGAGGTCCGTCTGAGCGCAGAGCGCTCGTTTTGTGACTCCCATCGCGCGAGCGGCACGTCGCCGGTCACTCCCCGGCGTAGACCGCACGCAGCCCCGCCCCGTCGGGCGACAGGGTCCAACCGGGGCCGAGCTGTGCGTACTCGGCGACGTCGCCCGTCTCCTGTGCGGCCGACGGGTTGGCGAGGAGCCAGGCAGCCAGCCGACCCTTGGCGACCTTCGTACGCGCGGCGTTGGCCGCTCTGCCATCGGGCCGTCGGAAGATCACGGGACGGTGGTCGACCCGGGTGCGGGCGCCATCGGGCCAGATGCGTTCGTGCTCCCCGGGCAGCAGGTCCCACACCACGCGGTCGCGCGCCCGCGACGCCAGGTGCTCACCGGCTGCTTCGCGCCAGAAGGTGGCCAGGCTCGAGAAGCCGGGCACCGTCGCCGCGAACTCCAGGCGGTAGGCGGGCACCGCCTCTTCCAGCCCGACCAGCCCGAGCAGGGCCGAGACGAGCAGTACCTCCACCGAGAGCTCCGGTGGTTGCTGTTCGGCGAGTGCGGCGTTGCGGTGGACGACCCCGGTGTAGCGACGGTGGGCCGGCAAGGTCGCCAGCACGCCGAGCCGCGCGCAACGCTGCCGTGCGTCCTCGACCTGCGAGGCGGGCACACCGGTGATGCGCTGCACCACCCGGTCCTCCAGCGGCGGCACCGCCTGCATCACGCGCTGGAGGACCTGGGCCCGGGCCTCGGCCAGCGGGTGGCCCGGATCGATGGTCTCCCGGTACGCCGGTCCGTCACCACCCTCGTCCTTGGCCTTGGAGGGCGGCAGCAGCAGCAACGGCCGGTGGTCCGGGCCGTGGTCGGAGGAGCTCACCCGGTGAGCAGCTCACCGCGGAGATCGAAGGTGACCTCCTGCGTCGTCCCTGCGGGCACCGTGAGCCGCCGCCCGTGGAGGTCGACCTCCACCTCGGCGGGGTTGTCCCCGGCTGCGGTGAGGCGCACGTCGGTGTTGGAGGCGTCCACCTCGAGCCAGCAGCCACGTACCGCGAGACCGAACTGGAGGCGCTCCCACCCCTCGGGCAGTCGCGGCGCGACCTCGACGTAGCCGTCGCGCACGTGGACGCCACCGAAGCCGAGCACCGCCACCTGCCAGGTCGCGCCGCAGGCGGCGATGTGCATGCCACCGATGAAGGTGCCTCCCGGCGCCGGGTGGGAGTCAGCGAGGAGATCGACCGTGGCCCCGCGCTGGAACAGCTCCTCCGCCTCGGCGACGCGGCCGAGTCGGGCGGCGACCAGGGCGTGCATGGGCCGCGACAACGACGAGCCGTGCTGGGTCCTCGGCAGGTAGTAGTCGTAGTTGGCCACCACCGTGGCTCGGTCGTAGCGCTCCGGCTGGTTGACGAACAGCTGCACGACGTCGGGTTGCTTGGTGACCTGGGTGTGCACGGCGATCCCGTTGGGCCAGCCCCAGTACTCGTCGGGGTGCTGCAGGCGGGCTCGCAGGTCGGCCGGCGCGATGTCCTCGAGATCGAAGTAGCCCGCGAACTGTTCGAGCAGGAGGGTGTCGGGGTCGGGTTCGATCATCAGCAGGCGCTCGAGGACGTCGCCCCACAGCGCTCGCTCCTGCGCGTCGAGGCCGAGCTGGCGTTGCCGACGGGCCAGTACCTCGGGATGCTCCTCGGCCAACCGGTCCCACAGACGGCAGGCCTCGGCGAGCGCCACGCGCGACTGCTCCAGGGAGAACACGTTGTCGTCGACGTTCTCGTGGTACTCGTCGGGCCCGAGCAACCGCAGCAGGTGGTAGTGGCCATCGGCCGGGCGGAAGTGCACGAAGGACACCAGGAACCGTGCGACCTCGAAGACGATCTCGGCCCCGTGATCGGCGAGGAAGCTGTCGTCGCCGGTGGCCTGGAGGTAGCCGTCGATCGCCGCGGCGATGTCGGGCGAGATGTGCATCTGCCAGTCGTTGAAGTGGTTGCGGATCGGTCGTCCGGTCAGCACGTCGACGAAGAAGAAGTCCGGGCAGAGCTCGTCGCCGGTGTCCCCCGAGATCCAGGCGTAGAAGGCTCCCGCGTAGCCGAGCCGGGCGGCCTTGCGGCGCGCGCCGTCCAGCGTCCTGTGGCGGTAGACCAGCAGGTTGCGCGCCACCTCCGGGAAGGTGTGCAGCCACATGGGAAGGTTGAACACCTCATGGTCCCAGAAGGCCGCACCCTGGTAGGCCTGGCAGGACA
>CAYXJD010000095.1:0-10912 GCA_964465225.1 uncultured Actinomycetota bacterium | reverse complement strand
CGCGGATCGGGGTCGCCGCCCCTGAGCCGGGCCGCGATCAGCTCCGCAGCGGCCAAGTCCTCGTCCCCGTCGCGCCCGAGCGATGCGCCCGTGATCACGAACGTGACGCGCTGCGGCGCGGCCGCCAGCAGGGCGTCGACGGTGGCGCCGGCCGTCACGAACGCGGCGGCCAGGACCAGGTCGCTCCCGGCGGTCCGTGCCAGGCCCTGGGTCCCGGCGGACGTGCGGTGGATGATGGTCCGCCCGGCAACGTCCGCTTGTGCGACCTGGGTGGGGGAGTTGCCGAGGTCGAAGCCTTCGATCTGGATGCCGCCCTCCTCCCCGGCGAGCAGCGCGTCGGGCAGGTGCGTCTCGCGCAGCGCGATCGCCTGCTCCTGCCCGGTGACGGTGACGATCCGCGCCGCGCCACGGTGGAAGAGCCAGGGTTGCACCGTGAACGCCCGCAGGACGTCGATCACCACCACGATGTCGTCCGGGACGGCGTCGGCGAGAGCGACGAACCGGCACGCGATCATGGACTCTTGACCGCAGATCGAGGGTTGAGGAACCGGCGAAGTCCCTGGTCGGTCGCGACCAGGGCATCGACCGGCACGTACTCACCACGCTGGTGGGCCTGCGCGGTGAGGCCCGGGCCGAAGTTCAGCGCTGGGACACCGAACTCGGCGAAACGAGCGACGTCCGTCCAGGCCTGCTTCCCGGCGAGCGGTGCCCCGACCGCAGCCACGAAGCTCGTCACCGCCGGGGTGTGGCGATGGGGCGGCGCCGGTGGCGCACGGTCCACCACTTCGACCTCGACCTCAGGTAGCGACTCGACGCGGTCGAGGAGCTCCGCTTCCGCGGTAGCGAGGTCGCGCGACGGCGCGAAACGAAGGTTCAAGTTGAGGGTGAAGGTTGCGGGGATCACGTTGCGGAACGGCGGCGCCGCAGGATCGCTGTCGGGGCCGAACCCGTCGGACCAGCCTTGCGTGGCTGACCACACGTCCCGGTAGGTGATGCCATCCACCTCGACGTCGCGGACATGGTCGTGATCGAGTTCGGCCAGGAGTTCGCCGGCCATCGTCAGCGCGTTCCGGCCGTGCCAGGGCCGGGCGGAGTGGGCCTGCTGCCCGCGGAAGCGGACCAGGGCATGCAGGCCGCCGAGGCAGCCGAGTTCGATCCGTCCGTCGGTGGGTTCGAGCACGATGGCGAGCACGGCCTGTGTCAGCCACGGCGTGGCATGGAGCACGTTGCGCAGCTCGTTGCCCTCGGCCGGGCCCTCCTCGCCGGCGTAGAGCACCAGGGCGAGGTCGTAGGGGCTACCTGCCCGGAGCTCGGCGTCCTCGAACGCCCGCATGGCCACGGCGTTGCCGGCCTGCATGTCGGAGGCGCCCCGGCCGACGATCACCTCGCGCCCATCCACCACGGCGCGGTGGGGGGTGCGGTCGTCGTCGGTGGGCGGGACGACGTCGAGGTGGCCGACCAGGAGCACCAGCGGGCGCGCCGGGGCGTCCGGCTGCTGCGCAGCAGCCGCGGCAGCGGTCGGGTCCGGCGCGACCGCCGGATCAGCGGGCCCGCCGACCACCAGACTGTTGCCGATCCGCCGCACCACCGCGCCGGCATCTCGGTAGCGGCGCTCGAGACGGTCGGCGAGCGGGCCCTCGGCGCCGGTGGTGTGGGGCGTTGCCAGCAGGTCGAGCAGCCGGGCCGTCAACTCCTCGCGCACACCGGTCGGCGCGTCGGTCGGCGCGTCGGTCGGCTCGTCGTCCCCCGCCTCGGGTGGTCGTGCCACCTCGGTTCCTCTCACGACGGGCGGCCGGCAGCCGCCGGATCAGTTGGCGTGGAGCTCGGCGTTCAGGCCGCCCCAGTCCCCGCGGGCGCCGTCACGTTGCAGCCCGACGACCGTCCCGGTGACCGAGTCCCGACGCAGCAGCAACCCGCTGCGACCGGACAGCTCGGCGGCCTTGACGATCTGCCCGTCGGGCAGCGTCACCTTGGTCCCCGCGGTCACGTACAGGCCGGCCTCGACCACGCAGTCGTCGCCGAGCGAGATCCCGATGCCGGCGTTCGCGCCGATCAGGCACCCGGTGCCGACGGAGATGATCTCCGTGCCACCCCCCGACAACGTGCCCATGATCGATGCGCCACCGCCGATGTCGGAGCCGTCGCCGACGACGACCCCGGCGGAGATGCGGCCCTCCACCATCGAGGCGCCCAGGGTGCCGGCGTTGAAGTTGACGAACCCCTCGTGCATCACGGTGGTGCCGGGGGAGAGGTGCGCGCCGAGCCGGACCCGGTCCGCATCCGCGATCCTGACCCCGGACGGCACGACGTAGTCGGTCATCCGGGGGAACTTGTCCACCGAGCTGACCCGGAGCCGCTGGCCACCCCGCGCGTGCTCGAGTTGGAGTGCCTCGAAGGTCTCGGGGTCGCAGGGGCCCTGGTCGGTCCACACCACGTTGCTCAGCAGCCCGAAGGCGCCATCGAGGTTCGCGCCGTGGGGGCGCAGCTGCCGGTTGGAGATCAGGTGCAACCGCAGGTAGACGTCGTGGGCGTCGGCCGGGGGCCCCGCCAGGTCCTCGACGAAGGTGGCGACCGGCACCCGCTCCGTGCGCGTCGGGGCGGGTCGCAGCGCCGCGTCGGCGGTCACGGCCGCGACCGCCCGGGCGACCGGGTGGTCGGCGCTGAGGTCCGCGTGGCGCAGCGCCTCTCGGGTCAGGGGGTAGGTCGCCGTGCCGCTGGTGTGCCCGAGCGTCGAGGCGATGGCGACGGCTTCGCCCGCATCGCCGCCAGTCACGGCCAGCGGGTACCAGGAGTCGAGGAGACGGTCGGTCCCGGCCACACGGGTGGCCAGGCCGATGCCCAGGGCGGCGAAGATCGTCATCGGTGCGGATCCGGTCGTTCGGGACGGGGGCGGGCGCCGAGCCTAACGGCGGGTGAGCGGCCCGTCGCGGGGCGGGCTCCGAGCCTCGGCCAGCGCCGATATGGGGGCACGCAGCCTTCTTTCGTACCTCGGTTGGAAGGTGCCCTGGGCGAACGGCTCTGGGGAGCACGGACCTCCTTGTGATTTCGGTCACGAACTCCTGGGTACGACTGCCCTAGGGGGTCGCTCACCCGCCCACAAGCATGCAGACCAGCGATCGGACGTGGTGGGGCGCCCCCAGTTCCCGATCGAGCACCAGCAACCGCAGCGGCGCCCACCGGCTCCCTTCGCGCCGCGCGCTGCGTGGCGGGCCTGACGACTGAGCGAGGTCACACGATGCCCAAGGTGCCACTGGACATCACGCGTCGCACGTTCCTGAAGTCCGGGGTCGCCGCTGGCGTGGCCGGGGCGGTCGGGACCAACGGGATGCGCGGCACTCCGGCCTTCGCCGCCGGCATCGACGAGGACGCGTGGTACCGCCAGGGCGAGGTGGAGGTCACCTACAGCGTCTGCGACATGTGTCCGTGGAACTGCGGCCTCATCGTCCAGACCGTCAACGGCGCGATCCACAAGGTCGACGGCAACCCCAAGGACCCGAAGAGCCGGGGGATGCTGTGCGCCCGTGGTCAGGGGTCGGTGTCCTTCACGCAGGATCCCGACCGACTCCAGGCACCGATGGTGCGCACCGGTGAGCGGGGCGAGGGGAAGTTCCAGGAGGTCGAGTGGGAGTTCGCCCTGGACCTCATCGCCCAGAAGATGAACCAGATCAAGGACCGGTCCGGGCAGGAGTCGATCGCCTTCTTCGGCCACACCTCCGGTGACCACTGGTGGATCGAGCACCTGGCCCAGGCCTGGGGCAGCCCGAACGCGGCCAGCCCGGCCTCCGCGATGTGCATCTCCCCTCGGGACGAGGCGTCCCTGCTGACCTTCGGCTTCCCCGTCGGTGGTCGGGAGCCGCTGGACTGGGAGCACCTGGAGGCCGTCGCGCTCATCGGCAGCCACATCGGCGAGGACGCCCGCAACACCGTCATGCAGGACTTCGCGAAGGTCCACGGTCGCGCGGGAACGGTCGTGGTGGTCGACCCGCGGTTCTCCACCGTGTCCACGAAGGCCGACCACTGGCTGCCGATCAAGCCGGGCACCGACACCGCGCTGCTGCTCGCGTGGATGCACGTACTGATCACCGAGGGGCTCCACGACGCTGCGTACCTCGAGCGTTGGGCGACGGGCTTCGAGCAGCTCGAGGCGCACGTCCAGGACAAGACCCCGGAGTGGGCCGCGGAGATCTGTGATCTGGATGCGGACCAGATCCGTGACAGCGTCCGGGCGTTGGCGGCGAAGGCGCCCCGCGCCGCGATCATGCCGGGCCGGCACGTCACCTGGTACGGCAACGACACCCAACGCATGCGCGCGGTCTACCTCGTCAACGCGCTGCTCGGTGCCTACGGCCGCGAGGGGGGCATCTTCTTCAACCGTGCCCCCTACATCGGTGACGTTCCGCACCCGCCGTACGCGGTCGCCGGCAGCGCCGGTGGCTGCTCGGCGGAGCCATCGGGCGATGGCGACGAACCCGGCCCGCTCGCCGAGGGGCCGACCGGCAAGGTCCGCGCTGACGGGGTCCGTGAACGGTTCCTCCAGGGCCCCACGGCCATGCAGGAGCTGATCGAGCCCATGATCAGCGGCGATCCCTACCGCATCGAGGGGTTGATCTGCTACGGGATGAACCTACTCAAGTCGGTCCCGGATCCGGAGCGGACCAAGGAGGCGCTGCGCAACCTCGAGCTGTTCGTCGCGATCGACGTGCTGCCGATGGAGCACATCGCCTGGGCCGACATCGTGCTCCCCGAGGCCACCGTGCTGGAGCGGTACGAGGACCTCTACACGATGTCGACCGACACCCCCTACATCCACCTGCGCGAACCGGCGGTCGAGCCGCCCTACGACACCAAGCCGGGCTGGTGGATCGCCAAGGAGCTGGGCGCACGTATCGGGCTGGACGGGTACTTCCGCTGGGAGGACATCGAGGAGTACCTCGAGACCCGGCTGCGGTCGGTCGGCTCGAGCCTGGAGGACATCCGCGCCAACGGTGGGGTCCTGATCCAGGAGGGCCGCAAGTACCTCGAGGACTACGAGGACTCGAGCCCCTTCGCGACGTCGTCCGGCAAGATCGAGTTGTGGTCGCAGACCCTGGCCAACGGCGGGCTGGACCCGCTGCCGGAGTACGAGCCTGTCGACGAACCACCGGACGGGTACTACCGACTGCTCTACGGCCGGCAGCCGACCCACACCTTCGCGAAGACGCAGAACACCCCCGTGCTCCACGACGTGACCCCGGAGAACGAGCTGTGGCTCAACGCCGCGGAGGCGGCCTCGCTCGGGATCGCGGACGGCGACCGGGTCATGCTCGAGAACCAGGACGGTGCCACCAGCGGTCCGGTCAAGGTCAAGGTGACCGAGCGCATCCGCCGGGACGCGGTGTTCATGGCGCACGGCTGGGGGCATGACAGTGACGGACTGACCCGGGCCAACGGCGTCGGTGCCAGCGACACCAAACTCCAGTCCACCTACGCCCTCGACCCCATCAGCGGTGGTGCGGGGATGCGCGTGAACTTCGTCCGCATCGCTTCGGAGGCCTGAGATGAGCTCCTCGTTCCTGCTCGACCTGACCCAGTGCATCGGCTGTGAAGGTTGCACGGTCGCCTGCAAGACCGGGAACGAGCTCCCCGAGGGTGTCAGCTACATCCGTATCGGTGAGCGCATCTCCGGGACCTTCCCGAACCTCGTCGGCGGTGTCGACAACCAGCGTTGCCTGCACTGCTCCGACGCCGCGTGTGTCAACGTCTGCCCGACCGGCGCGCTGTTCCAGGAGGATGGGCTCACGCGGGTGAACCAGGATGCGTGCAGCGGCTGTCAGTTCTGCGTGCAGGCCTGCCCCTTCGACGTGCCGGTCATGGCCAACGGGGTCGCCACCAAGTGCGACGGCTGCCGGGACGTGGTGCGGGCTGGTGGCACCCCGTGGTGCGTGACCACGTGCCCGAGCAACGCGTTGCTGTTCGGTGACCGCAACGAGATCGCGGCTGAGGCCCACGCACGGGCGAGCACGATGCGTGCGAAGTACCCCAACGCGCAGGTCTACGGCGAGCGCCAGGCAGATGGGCTCGGGGTGCTCATGGTGCTGCCCGACGAGCCCGAGGCGATGGGATTGCCGCTGGACCCGGAGATCCCGACCGTCACCGAGGCATGGCAGGACTTCGCCCAGCCGATCGGGCTCGGGGCGATGGGGGTCTCCATCCTCGGCGCAGGCCTCGCGGCCGTGATCGCCCGGCGCAACCACCTGCAAGAGATCGGCCAGCTCAACCAAGCCGCCGCTGGCGCCGGGGGCAACGACGATGAGGTGACCACGTGAGCGACTCCAACTTCAAGCAGCCGGTCGTGACCGAGGACGGCGAGCGGATCCTGCGCTACCGCCCCGGGCAGCGCTACATCCACCTGCTCGTCGCCGTGTCCTTCGTTGCCCTGTTCCTGACCGGCCTGCCCCTGCTCTTCGAACCGCTGTCGTTCCTGGCGGCCGGCGGATGGTCCCGCATCCTGCATCGTGTCGCTGCGGTCGGCTTCATGGCGGTGCCGCTCCTCTATCTCATCGTCGACCGCGAGGGCATGAAGGAGCTGATCACGGAGTCGTTCACCTACGACAAGGACGACCTGCGCTGGCTCGGTCACATGGGGCGCTACTTCCTCGGCAACGCCGCGGACATGCCGCCCCAGGGCCGCCTGAACGCCGGCCAGAAACTGCACCACGCAGCGGTCATCATCCTCGGCGCCGGGGTGGTGTTCTCCGGGGTCTTCGTGTGGGTCTCCGCAGGGACGATGTCCGACACCCTGCTGTCCTGGTCCATGCTGATCCACAACCTGTCGATGATCGGGCTGGTGCTGCTGCTGATCGGCCACATCTACTTCACGGTGGTCTACAAGGCGCTGACCTCCATGCACACCGGTTACGTCCCCAAGGTGGACGCGGAGATCGAGCACGCCAAGTGGGTGGCCGAGATCGAGGCGCGTGAGGCGCAGGCCCGCGCCGCTCAGGTCCAGAGCGGCGTGACCGGGCACGCGGGAGCAGAGACGGCCGACGAGAAGCCCTCCGAGGACTGAGGCGTCCCACGCCTTTACGGACCTGCACGTGAGTACCAGCACGACGTGACCCGGTAGCTGCCGGGACGGACCACAGCACGATCCGAGAACGAGAGGAACCATCGATGCGAACGACCCGTACACGGTCGCTCACCGCAGCCCTGCTGGCACTGCTGATGGTGCTGGCAGCCTGCAGCAGCGACACCGACGTCGCCGAACCCGAAGCCGAGGGTGAGCAGGAGCTCGCCCTCGACCTCGAGGAAGAGGAGGAGCCGGCCGAGGAGGAAGCGGCCGAGGAGGAAGCAGCCGACGAGGAAACGACCGAGGAGGAGCCCGCCGCCGAGTTCGACCTCGTGGCGGCCATCGACGACCACGTCAGCACCCTGCCGGAGGGCTGGGGCACCGTGGGTGACGTCGAGGCGCTGAAGGAGGCCCTCACCGTCGAGAACACGGTCCTCATCGACGTCCGCGAACCCGGCGAGTACGAGGAGGGCCACCTCGAGGGGGCGATCAACATCCCGATCCGTGAGCTCGCCCAGAACCTGGAGCTGATCCCCACCGACCGCCCCGTCATCGTCTACTGCGCGAGCGGTTGGCGCGCCGGCATGTCCTACTCGACGCTGCGCCTGATGGGCTACGACAACGTCAGTGCGTGGACGCCAGGGTGGGCCGGTTGGACCGCCGCTGAGGAAGCGGTCTCGACCGACACGGTCGAGCCCGAGACCTTCGGTGACCCCGGCTTCGAGCCACAGCTGGTCGAGGCGGTCGACGGGTTCCTGTCGACGCTGCCCGAGGGCTTCCTGACCAACTCGCTGGAAGGCGTGCAGAGCCTGGTGGCCGACGGTGGCGCGCTGGTGGACATGCGGCAGCCCGAGGAGTACGACGCGGGCTCCATCCCCGACGCCGTCTCCGTCCCACTGCGCACCATGGTCTCCACCGACGCCGAGGTGCCACAGGACCGGCCGGTGGTGGTCTACTGCCAGTCCGGCTACCGGGCCTCACTGGCGCTGCCGATGTACCACCTGCTCGGCTACCCGAACGCCGAGGGCTTCCCGGGCAGCTTCGCGGCCTGGGAGGAGGCTGGTGAGGTGGTTGCCAGCTGACCAGCTGATCGACTGATGGGAGCGTGAGGGGGCGGGCGCTGGCCCGTCCCCTCACGGTGTCCTGCCCGCCGCGTGGGGGCGGGCTAGCCCCGCTCGCGGGCGGCCAGAACCTCGTCGATCCACTGCAGGCCCGCGATAGCGGTCGGGAGCCCCGTCGTCGTGATCGCCAGCATCGCGACGTGGTGGAGCTCCTCGGTGGAGACACCGAGGTCGAGCGCCTTGCGGACGTTGGAGCGGACGGCGCCCTCGGCGACGGCTCCGATCGCCAATCCGAGCTTCACCAGTCGCTGGGTGCGCTCGTCGATGGGCCCGGCGGTGCCGGTCGCCGCCCCCAGGCCATCCATGGCCGTGGCGACGTCGGGGAACCGCTCGCGGTAGTCGGCGTAGATCTCGGGCAGGTGCTCGGCCATAAGCTCCTCCTCTTCCACGGCCAACGGTAGGCGAGACGCACCGGATCCTGCGGTGCGGTGACACCCAAGGAGGATGGGATGCCCGTCATCGCGATCGTCGGCGACGCTGACGGTGGGAAGACCCTGCTCTGTGAGCAGGTCGTCACGGCGCTGACAGCTGGCGGGCAACGTGTCGCGTACGTCAAGCATGCGCCGCACGGGTTCGAGCCCGGTCGCCCCGATTCCGACAGTGAGCGGGTGCTGGCCGCGGGCGCCGACCCGGCCGTGGTACTCGGTCGCGACGGCGTGCTGCAGCTGTCCGTCGGCTCTGGTTCGTCGGGCGACCAGCTCTCCCAACTGCTGACCGGATTGCGCGGCGACGTGGTCCTGCTGGAGGGCTTCGGTTCGAGCTCGTGGCCCAAGGTCCGGGTCACGGTCGAGGGCAGCGAGCCGCGTCAGGTCGATGGGCCGGTCGTCGTGGACCTCCTGCGCCCTACCGACGGCCGCTTCTCCGAGTCCGCGGTCCGTGCCGTCACCGAGGCGCTCGCGCAGCAGCGTGAGGCGATCGGACCCGACCGTGCCACCCTGTGCGCCGACGGGCGTGAGGTGCCGTTGCGTGGTTTCGCGCAGACCG
Organism: uncultured Actinomycetota bacterium; assembly: GCA_964465225.1. Lineage (GTDB taxonomy): Bacteria > Actinomycetota > Nitriliruptoria > Nitriliruptorales > Nitriliruptoraceae > T1Sed10-7. The sequence goes on along the minus strand of CAYXJD010000095.1, from coordinate 1,759 downwards.
TCGTTGCCAGCACCCTGCGGGGTCTCACCGCGTCGCTGCGAGGGGTGGAGGACCCCGATCACCTGGCGATCGAGCTCGCCCGGGAGCGGGATCCGGCGGGCCCAGCTGGTGACTGATGGACCCGCGTGGCACCGCAGGCCGCTGCCCGGCGGATGTCCCCCTGACGCGTGACCTTCGGCGGTACGCAGCGCCGGCGCCGGCGTCGTACCTTCCAACGATGATCGAAGACCACCTGCTCGCAGCCACGCTCGCGGTCGACCGCTTCTCGGCCGAGGGACGGGCGGAGCGCTTGCGGCTGCTCAAGGCCGTCGCGGACCCGACACGCCTGGGCGTCCTCGACCGGCTGGCGGCCTACGGTGACCGCTGTCACTGCGATCTGGAGGCGGACCTCGGCGTCCCTGCCAACCGGATGTCGTTCCACCTGAAGGTCCTGCGTGAGGCCGGGATCGTCGAGACCCACCGTGTCGGCAAGCGTGTCAGCTACCGGCTGACCGATCGGGTGCTGGAGCGCCTCCACGCGGCGCTGCCGACCGCCAGCACCGGCTGCGAACTGATCTGCGTGCCCATCGCGGACGGCGACGGCCGGACCTGACACCGTCGAGGCCGCTGCTCGGTCACGCTCCGGGCGTCCGGAGCGCCAGGTCGGGACCTTCGGCCCCGCTCGGCGTCCATCCGCGGCTCTACGTTCCAAGCATGGTTGGAGGCTCCGCCTCGTCGGCGAGCCCGCCTCCCGTCCGGACACGACCCACGGGGCCGACCGATGAGCGCCACGACACCGAAGCCGGCCGCCGGCACGTCGTCCACCTCGACGCCGCCTGCACCTGGCACGACGCCGCCTGCACCTGGCTCGACGCCGCCGACCCGCCGGCTGGTGTGGGGTCTGCTGGCCGCTGCCGGCGCGTGGGGGGTGCTCTACGCGGTCAACGAACGGCTCTGGGATCTGCTGATCTACGACCTGCTGGGTCTGGATGCAGCGACCCGACTGGGCAGCGCCGTCCACTTCTTCCTCTACGACACCGCGAAGATCATGCTGCTGATCGTCGGGCTGATCTTCGCGATCAGCCTGGCCCGGTCCGCGGTGCCGCCGGAGAGGGTGCGAGACCTGATCGTCGGTCGCCACGTGGCGGTCGGGTTCGCGCTGGCGGCCCTCTTCGGCGCCATCACCCCGTTCTGCTCCTGCTCCTCGGTGCCGCTGTTCATAGGCTTCGTCGCCGCCGGGGTGCCGCTCGGGGTGACGCTGACCTTCCTGATCACCTCGCCGTTGATCAACCAGATCGGCGTGGTCATGCTCGCCGGGATGGTGGGATGGCACATCGCCGCGCTCTACGTGCTGACCGGCATGACCATGGCCGTCATCGCGGGCGTCCTGCTCTCGCGCCTCAACCTGGAACGGTGGGTCGACCCGTTCGTCACCGAGATCACCGCACCCGTCAGCATCGACGGTGGGAAGCCGAGCCTGTCCGACCGCGTCGAGTACGCCAAGGCCGAAACGGTCGACATCGTACGTAGCGTCTGGATCTACGTGCTGGTCGGGATCGCTCTCGGAGCCGGCATCCACGGCTGGGTGCCCGCGGACTTCTTCGTCACGACCGGCATCGCCGACAGCGTGTGGTCGGTACCGGTGGCCACGCTCGCTGGCGTCCCGCTCTACGCCAACGTCGCCGGGGTGGTCCCGCTGATCGAAGCCGTCTACAGCAAGGGTCTGGGACTCGGGACGGCGATGGCGTTCATGATGAGCATCGTGGCGCTGTCGCTGCCG
>CAYXJD010000094.1:0-10974 GCA_964465225.1 uncultured Actinomycetota bacterium | reverse complement strand
AGCAGCATCCACCCGCCGCGAGCACCTGCTCGCGGCCCGCCTCCGGCCCCGGGATGTCGGACGCGGTCGACGAACGCGCCGCCGAAGGCCCCGGGATCGAGGGCGCCGCGTGGTGGGGGGACGTCCCCACCGAACACCTCAAGCAGGAGCACCGATGTCCGATTTCGGTTTCTACGACGAGGACGGCGCGATGGAACTGGGTGAGACCCAGTCCGGGTCGCCCTTCATCGCCTACCGCCCCCGACTCGCCGAGGAGGTGCTCGACGAGGGCACCCGCTCCCGGTTCCGGATCGAGCCACTCGAGCCCGGGTTCGGCTACACGATCGGTAACTCGCTCAGGCGCACCTTGCTCAGCTCCGTCCCCGGCGCGGCCGTGACCCGAATCCGCTTCACCTCCGCCCAGGCGGCGGGGCCCGAGGGCGGGTCGGTGCTGCACGAGTTCTCGGCGATCGAGGGGGTCAAGGAGGACGTCACCGACATCATCCTCAACATCAAGGACCTGGTCGTACGGTCGGAGTCCGACGAGCCGGTGGAGATCTTCCTCGGCGGTGACGGTCCCGGTGTCCTCACGGCGGAGAACATCTTCGCGCCCTCGCAGGTCGAGGTCGTCAACGAGGATCTCCACATCGCCACCCTGAACGCCGATGGGCACCTCGAGATGTACCTGACCGTGGAGCGTGGTCGCGGGTACGTGACCTCCGACGCCAACAAGCGGCCCTCGGACGCGATCGGGGTGATCGCGATCGACTCGGTGTTCACGCCGATCCAGCGGGTCGCCTACCGCGTCGAGCCGACGCGTGTCGAGCAGATGACCAACTACGACGAGCTGCTCCTCGACGTCCAGACCGACGGGTCGCTCACTCCGGCACAGGCCCTGTCGTCCGCCGGCGAGACGCTCAAGGGGCTGTTCGAGCAGTTCGCGGCGTTCGAGGCCTCTGGGCCCGGTGGCATCGTCGTCTCCCCGGAGGAGGCGGTGACCAGCATCGGTGTCGACCCGGTCAAGGGGACCACGATCGAGGACCTGGACCTGTCGGTGCGCTCCTACAACTGTCTCAAGCGTGAGGGCGTCGCCTCCGTCGGCGAGCTCATGGACAAGACCGAGCAGGACCTGCTCGAGATCCGCAACTTCGGATCGAAGTCCGTGGACGAGGTCAAGGAGAAGCTGGCCGAGCTGGGTGTCGCGCTCAAGGAGTGACCCCATCGCCGTGGCCGGTGCGACGACCCGTACCGAGCCACCGGCGAGCGGGGCCGCGCCCCGCACCCATCCACCCGCGCTCCGCGCGAAGGAGAGACCGACATGCCGACCCCCAAGCGAGGCCCGCGCCTCGGTGGTGGCCCTGCGCACCAGAAGCAGCTGCTGGCCAACCAGGCCCGAGACCTGTTCCGACACGGTCGGATCCGGACCACCGAATCCAAGGCGAAGGCGCTGCGCCCGTACGCGGAGAAGCTGATCACCAAGGCCAAGCGCGGTGATCTGCACAGCCGTCGCCTCGTGCTGGCCGACCTGCACGACCGCGACGTCGTCGCCTACCTGTTCGAGGACGTCGCCCCACGCTTCGCGGATCGCGACGGCGGGTACACGCGCATCCTGAAGCTCGAGCCCCGGAAGGGAGACAACGCGTCGATGGCGCTGATCGAGCTCGTCGAGCAGGGCGACAGCGCCGGTGGTGAGTCCATCGAGGAGTCCAAGGCCGGCCGTTCCCGGGGCTTGTTCGGCCGACGCCGCAAGAACGTCGGTGAGGAGGCGGCGCCGGCAGGTGCCTCCACAGCGGTACTCGACGCCGAGCAGGACGAGGAGGACGCCGGCTTCGACGTGGAGGACGACGAGCAGGTCGCAGCGGCGATCGCGGCGGCGACCAGCGGCCCGGCACCGTCCGAGGACGTCGAGGTGGAGGAGGAGTCCGCCAGCGGCGCGGACACCGACGCCGACCACGAGGACGCCGACGACGACGACGCCGCCGACGACGACGACGCCAAGGCCTGAGCAGCCGGCGTCACAGCTCACGTGCCTGCACCCGAGAGTCCCGCCGCGCGGACCCGCTACCGGATCGACCTCGCCTACGACGGGTCGCCGTTCGCCGGGTTCGCGCGGCAGCGTGATCAGGTCACCGTCCAGGGAGAGGTCGAAGCAGCCGCTGCCCGGCTGTTCGGGCAACCGGTCGCGCTGACCGGTGCCGGACGCACCGACCGCGGTGTGCATGCGCTCGCCCAGGTCGTCCACCTCGATGTCGATCCGAGGGTGCCGCGGACCGCTCGTGCCGCGGCCGACCTGTCGCAGCTGCGCGCCAGGCTCGATCAGCAGGTCGGCCGGGCCATCACGATCTGGCAGGTGCGGTCGGTCCCGCCCCGCTTCGACGCGCGTTTCTCCGCGACGGCTCGTCGTTACCGTTACCGGCTGGTGGATGCGCCCGCGGCGGACCCGATCCGGCGCCACGATCGGTGGCATCTCGGCGAGGCGCTCGAGCTCACCGCGATGCGTGCTGGCGCCCGCCATCTGATCGGCGAGCACGAGTTCGCCTCGTTCTGTCGGCGGGCACCCGGCCGCACCACGGTGCGGCGCCTCGACCGTCTGACGCTGGCACGTCCCACGCCCGGCCGCATCGATGTGGTCCTCGACGCTCCGGCGTTCTGCCACCAGCAGGTCCGTGCCATCGTCGGCTGCCTGGTCGAGGTGGGCCGGCGACGGCGCCCAGCGGAGTGGGTCGCCGAGGTGCTGGCGGCAGAGGATCGACAGCGGGCCGCACGGGTCGCCCCACCGCACGGCCTCACCCTGGAGCAGGTGCGGTACGGACGCGCGTGGCCGGCATCACCCCCCGTGGCCGTCCGCGCCGGTTGACCCCCGGGCGAACCGCCGGGTACGCTCGCACCACGCGGTCCCGCAGGGGCCGCGCGTTCCGTGTCCGGCCACGCGTGCCCCGTCCGCCCCGTCGCGGCGCCATCCCGGCCGACGGTCGACCATCACCTCGTCGTCCCGGTGGCAGCCGGTGCGCGGCACGATGTCGGCCGACCGCCCGGGGATGCGGCCATCTCAACGACCAGGCCACCGAGGAAGCGAACCATGCGCACCTACAGCCCCAAGGCGGGCGAGATCACGCGTGAGTGGTACGTGATCGATGCCGAGGGTGAGACCCTCGGGCGTCTCGCCACCCGCGTCGCCAGTGTCCTACGCGGCAAGCACAAGCCGACCTTCAGCCCGCACATGGACATGGGTGATCACGTGATCATCGTCAACGCGGAGAAGGTCGTGCTGACGGGCGCGAAGTCCGAGCAGAAGCGCTACCACCACCACTCGGGCTACCCGGGCGGGCTCCGAGGGGTCCCCTTCGCCACGATGCTGGACCGACGTCCGACCCAGGTCGTCGAGACCGCGGTCAACGGCATGCTGCCGAAGAACCGACTGGGCCGTCAGATGGTCAAGAAGCTCAAGGTCTATGCCGGCCCAGAGCACCCGCACGCCGCCCAGCAGCCCAAGCCGCTGCCCGACCACGTCTGAGGTCTGTGACCATGAGCATGATGTACACCGGACGCCGCAAGTCCGCCGTAGCGCGGGCGCGCATCAGCCGTGGGTCGGGCCAGTTCCGTCTGAACGGCCGGCCGCTCGAGGAGTACTTCACCACCGAGAAGCTGCGTGCCCACGCGACCGAGGCCTTCAAGGTCCTCGAGCAGGAGGGCCAGTGGGACGTCGATGCACGTCTCCATGGCGGAGGTGACACGGGTCAGGCCGGAGCGCTGCGCCTGGCCATCGCCCGGGCGCTGGTCGGTGACGATCCGGACACCCGTCCTGCCCTCAAGAGCGCAGGACTGCTGACCCGGGACGCTCGGAAGGTGGAACGCAAGAAGTACGGTCTGAAGAAGGCGCGTCGCGCGCCCCAGTTCTCCAAGCGCTGACCGCGCCTGCACCGCAGTACCGCTGACGCCGTCCTTCGCGGGCGGCGTCAGCCGTGTGTGGCGACCTACCCGTCACCACGGCCGGTGCACCACGGCCGGCGGCGCGGCCGCAGGAACGCGGAGGTCGGCGGGGCACCCCCTAGCATCAGCCTTCAGGGCGGCTGGTCCTCGTACGAAGTGGCCAGCGGCGCACATCCGACCGGTCTCGACCAGGCAGGTACGCCCAGGTGGGCGGAAGGAGCGGCAACGGTGGGGGCGATCTTCGGGACCGACGGCACCCGCGGGCAGGCCAACGACGAGTTGACCCCCGAATTGGCGCTGTCGCTGGGGCGGGCACTCGTCACCCTGCTGCACACGGGGGGCCAGCGACGTCCCACGATCGTGATCGGTCGGGATCCGCGGTGGTCCGGCGAGATGCTCGAGGCGGCGCTGGTGGCCGGGGTGACCTCGGCGGGTGGCGATGCCTTGTCCGTCGGTGTCCTCCCCACGCCCGGGGTCGCCCACCTGACCGCCCACTCGACGGCAGCCGCCGGGGCGATGATCTCCGCGTCGCACAACCCGGTCGGTGACAACGGCATCAAGTTCTTCGGTGCCGAAGGTTTCAAGCTGACCGACACCGAGGAGGCCGCGCTCGAGGCCATCGTGGCGGACCAGAGCGCCCGTCGCCCCACCGGGACCGATATCGGACGCCGGCTCAGTGACCGGTCGGCGGTCGCCCGCTACGTCGAGCACCTCGCCAGCACCGCGGACGTCGACCTGTCGGGGTTGCGGATCGTCGTCGACGGGGCCAACGGAGCGGCGTCCAACGTGGCGCCGCAGGTGTACCGGCACCTCGGTGCTGAGGTCCTGACGGTGCACTGCAGCCCGGACGGTGCCAACATCAACGACCGTGCCGGATCGACGTACCCGCAAGTGATCCGGGCAGCGGTGCTCGAGCACGGTGCCGACGTCGGCATCAGCCACGACGGGGACGCCGATCGTCTCATCGCCGCGACCCACGATGGTGCCGAGGTCGATGGTGACGTGATCCTGGCGATCCTGGCCCGCGACATGCACCACCAGGGGACCCTCGCCCAGGGCGCCGTGGCGACCACCGTGATGACCAACCTCGGCTTCAAGCGAGCCATGGAGGATCTCCACATCGAGGTGGTGGAGACCAAGGTCGGTGACCGCTACGTGCTCGAAGCGATGCGTGGACGGGGCTTGAACCTCGGCGGTGAGCAATCCGGCCACCTGATCGATCTCGATCACGCCACGACCGGTGACGGGGTGCTCTCCGCCGTGCGGCTGTTGTCGGTGGTGCGCTCGACCGGGTCGCCCCTCAAAGAGCTCGCGCAGGTGATGTCGCGGCTCCCACAGGTGCTGGTGAACGTCCGCGGGGTGGCGAAGGAGCGTCTCGCCGAGACGGCAGCCGTCTGGGACGCCGTCCGGGCGGAGGAGCAGCGCCTCGGCGCGGGCGGGCGCGTCCTGCTGCGCCCGTCGGGAACCGAGCCGCTGGTGCGCGTCATGGCTGAGGCGCAGACCCCGGAGGAGGCGCAGCACGCCGTCGACGTGATCGCTGACGCCGTGCGCGACCACCTGACGGTCTGATGCCACGCAGCGGTGCGGCCCGCTTCGCACCGCCCGGCGTCACGACGCCGGCTCGGCGCTGGGAGACGCTCACCCCCCCTGCGTGATGGCTTCGACGCGGGCGCGGCCCATGGCACCGCACACGTCGCGTCGTCGCACGCCCTCGGTGGCGAGCCGGACCACGCGCTCCTCGAGCTCCGCGAGGCGTGCGGTCAGGTGGTCACCGGGGCAGCGGGTGAGCGTGTGCTCACGGTGCCCCGACAGCGATCGGGGATCCAGCCCGTAGATGGTGGCGGCGTGCGCCAGGAGTAGCGCAGCACCCTCCAACATCGCATCGGTCGGTCGTTGCTGATCGAAGTCGCCCTCACACACCACGCCGAGGTGACCAGCCGGGTCGTAGGAGGTGAAGGTGTCTCCGGCCACGCGCGGATCGCGGAGCTCGTAGACGTTGCCCCGCAGGTCGACGGCGAAGTGGTACGCGATGTCGGACCAGCCCTGATCGAGGTGGAACCGCTGGTGGCGTCGGAGCTGCGTCGGAGCCAGGCGGGCGTCCGTCAGCGCGAGGGCCGAGTGGTGCAGGGTCAGCCGACGTAGCTGGTGCCGCCGCGCCCCGGTCGTGGCGGCGGCCAGTCCGAAGGCGTCGCGGCAGAGCACCTCGACGGTGGCGAGACCGTCGAGGTGGGCATCGTCCGAGGACGGTTCGGCATCGGGCCGGTCGCGCTCGTCGAGCGGCCCCTGTGCCGGCTGGCCGTGGTCACCAGGCCCCTGTGCCGGCTGGCCGTCGGCCCGCGGATCGGCAGGGACGACGCCGCTGCGGTTGGTACCGGTCGCTGGCGCGGCCGCACGGCGAGCCGCCGGATCGGTCCGCAGCGGCGAGCAGCCGACGGCAGCGGCCAAGGCCAGACCGCCACCGATGCGCAGCACCTGACGGCGTCCCACCCGTGCCTGGTCGTCGCGGTCCACGGATCGTCCTCCGGTGCTGCCGGGCTGCAGGCTAGTGGGGGCTGTGCGACTAGGTTCTCTCACCAGGCATCGACGAGGGAGACATCGTGGCGACACGTGGAGTGGTGGTGGGCGGGCCGTACGCCTTCCTCGGCGCGCTGGCGGAGCAGGTCGAGGCCAAGGGGTTCGACGCCGCGTGGGTCGCGGAGACCGACCGCGAGTCGGTCGTGCAGGCCTCGGTCGTCCTGCAGGCCACCGAGCGGATCGACGTCGGGACCAACATCACGCTGGCCTTCCCCCGCTCGCCGACGATCACCGCGATGCAGGCGTGGGACCTCAACGAGCTGTCAGGTGATCGGTTCATCGTCGGGCTCGGCAGCCAGGTGCAGCGCATCATCGAGGAACGGTTCTCCGCCGCCTTCGATCGGCCCGCCAAGCGGATGGCGGAGTACGTCCAGGCCATGCGCGCCGTCTGGGCCATGGAACGTGGCGAGGACGCGACCTTCGACGGCGAGATCTACCGCGTGCTGCGACCCGGTGTGACGGGCAGAGGCCGGGCCCACGAGCGCACGGTGCCCCGGGTCAACGTCGCGGCGGTGGGGCCGCTGATGGTCGCCGCGGCCGCCACGCACGCTGACGGCATCCTCGGGCACCCCTTCACCTCCGACCGCTACCTGACCGACACCGTCCTGCCCCGGATCGAGGAGGCGTTGTCCGCCGCGGGACGGCGGCGCGAGGACTTCACGGTCCATCAGGGGGTGATCCTGTGTATCGCTGATGACCGGGAACTCGCCGTGCGCGAGGCCAAGCAGCAGATCGCCTTCTACGGCACGACGCCCAACTACCGCGCCGTGTTCGACTCCTATGGCGACGGGCAACTCACGGACCGCTTGCGGACCGTCTGGAAGGAGTCCGGGCAGGACATCGACGCCCTCGTCGCCGCCGTTCCCGACGAGGCGGTGGAGCGCTACGCGGTCGCCGGTACCCCCGACGAGGTCCGGGATCGGCTGGCGGGCATCGAGGACCACGTCGACCACCTCGTCCTCGGTGGTGCCTGGTACCGCGTCCCGCAGCAGCGTCTCGCCGAGAACCTCTGGGCGATCCTGGAGACCCTCGGCACCCGGTGAGCGGGCAGCGGCTCGACGAACGCCGGACCACCGGCCACCCAGCTCGTCGTCTGTAGGCTCACCGACGGCCACCGTCGCGGAACCAGGAGCGTGGACACGTGTGTGGGATCATCGGTATCACCGGGCGGGCCACCGCGGTGGATGGCGTGGTCGCGGGACTCCGGCGACTGGAGTACCGCGGCTACGACTCGGCTGGCATCGTCACCACGGACCCGAACGGGCTGCGGGTCGTGAAGCGAGCGGGCAAGCTCGACAACCTCGTCGGCGCCCTCGCGGAGCAGCCGCTTGCCGGGACGACCGCGCTCGGCCACACGCGCTGGGCGACGCACGGCGAGCCGAACGATCGCAACGCCCACCCCCACCTCGATCCGTCGGCACGGGTGGCGGTCGTGCACAACGGCATCATCGAGAACTACCAGACCTTGAAGGCGGAGCTCGGCGACGTGCGCTTCGCCTCCGACACCGACTCGGAGGTGGTCGCGCATCTGATCGCCGAGGAACTCGAGCGGGCGACGGCGCCGGACGGTGGATCGCCGGACCTCCTCGCGGCCGTGCGGGTCGTGGTCGCCCGGCTCGAGGGCGCCTACGCCCTGTGCGTGGTCGCGACCGACGATCCGCAGACGCTGGTCGTCGCCAAGCACGAGGCTCCCCTGATCGTCGCGCACGCGGACCGGGTGGGCTACTGCGCCTCGGACGTCGCGGCGTTGATCGAGCACACCGACCAGGTGGCAGCCCTGCTCGACGGGCAGTTCGCCCGCATCACCCCCGAGCTCGTCGAGGTCGTCGACGTCGATGGCCGTCCTGCTGCGCCCCACACCTACACCGTCGACTGGGATCTGGCCGCAGCGGAGAAGCAGGGGTACGACCACTTCATGCTCAAGGAGATCCACGAGCAGCCGCAGGCCGTCGCCGACACCCTCCTCGATCGGCTCAACGCCCCCGCGCCGGGCCTGCCACCTCGGCTCCAGCTCGACGAACTGCGCACCGAGGAGAGCGAGTTCGGTCGGATCGACAAGGTGTTCATCCTGGCGTGCGGTACCTCGCTGCACGCCGGGATGGTGGGCAAGCTGGCGATCGAACACTGGGCGGGGATCCCCGTCGATGTCGAGGTGGCCAGCGAGTTCCGGTACCGCGACCCGATCGTCGACCCACACACGCTGGTCATCGCCATCTCACAGTCGGGGGAGACCATCGACACGATCGCCGGCGCGGCCCATGCCCGTGATCAGCGCGCCCCCGTCATCGCCCTGACCAACGTCGTCGGTTCCACCCTGGCCCGCGAGGCGGACGGGGTGCTGTACACCCATGCCGGCCCCGAGGTGGCCGTCGCCTCCACCAAGGCCTTCACGACGCAGATCGTCGGCTGCTTGCTCCTCGGGCTCTACCTCGGGCAGGCGCGCGGACGTCTCTACAGTTCCGAGGTGGCCGACATCCTCGGGCGCTTCGACCTGGTGCCGGAGGCGATGCGGCACGTCCTGGAGCTCGACGAGCAGATCCGCGAGCTCGCGCAGCGCTACCGTGACGTCGACTACACGATGTTCATCGGTCGCCATGCCGGGCTGCCGATCGCCATGGAGGGCGCCCTGAAGCTGAAGGAGATCAGCTACCTGCATGCCGAGGCCTTCCCGGCGGGGGAGATGAAGCACGGACCGATCGCGCTGATCGAGCCCGGGTCGCTGGTGGTCGCGCTCGCGCCCGCCGGGCACGTGTTCGGCAAGATGGTGTCCAACATCCAGGAGGTGCGGGCACGCGGTGCCTCGGTACTGGCCGTCGGCACCGAGGGTTCCGTTCATGCGTTGCGCGAGCATGCCGACGACGTCCTCGTGCTGCCCGAAGCGCCGCACGAACTGGCCGGCCCCGTGCTCAGCGTGCTGCCGCTGCAGCTGTTCAGCTACCACGTCGCGACCCTGCGCGGCGAGGACGTCGATCAACCCCGGAACCTGGCCAAGACCGTCACCGTCGAGTGACAGCGGCCAAGCGGCGGCCAGCTCGTTGCGGCTCGAACGGTGTCGTGCGAGCGGCGACGTCGGGGCTCCCGTCAGGTGTCCTCGAGGGCCAGCCGTAGTTGCCCGGCGAGGTCATCGAGCCGGTCGCGATCAGGGGGGCGGTCGTAGTCGACCTGGAGCACGAGCGGGTCGTCGGGCTGGCGGGGGATGACGTGCAGGTGCGCGTGCCAGATCTCCTGCCCTGCGACGCTGCCGTCGGCGAGGAACAGGTTGACCCCCGCCGCCAGCCCGAGCTCCCACTGGGCGACCGCGATGCGCTGGCCCAGGCGGAACAGCTCCGCTCCATCCTCCGGGTCCAGATCCACGAGCCCGACCGCGTGTCGACGCGGGACCACCAGGGTGTGCCCGGGGCCGACCGGCAGGATGTCGAGGAAGGCCACGGCTCGGTCCGTCGCCGCGACGAAGGAACCTTCGGTCTCGCCGCCGATGATCGCGCAGAAGATGCAGTCGCGGGCCACCGGTCCACCTCTCGTCGGCGTCACCCCCACTCTGCCCGACTCGCTGGCCGTTCGCGACCATCGGAACCGTTCGTTAGCGACGCGCCTTGCGTCCCGCGGCCGTCGTTCACTGCGGCGGTATCCTCCGTCCCGCGATCCCGAGCCCCCACCGTCGAGGCTGTCGACCATGCCGAGCGCTGCGCTCCCACTGCTCGACACCGCCCAGGCCCGTTCCGGCGATGACGCTGCGGTGGCAGCCGGGGCCACCTGGGTGGGGCTGATGGAACGCGCCGCCGGACACCTCGCCCGGGGCACCGTCGCCGCCGCCGGTGGTCACGGCGCCGGGCTGCGGGTGGTGCTGCTCGTGGGCAAGGGGAACAACGGGGGTGACGGGTGGGCGGCGGCTCGTCGTCTGCGGCGTGAGTACGGCGCGCACTGCACCGTGGTCGCGGTGGACGGGGTGGACACCGAGGTCTCCGAAGCGGCGGGTGCCAACCGCACGGCGTGGCGCTCGGCGGGTGGCCGCACCGTGGTCGGCACCGAGCACCTCGACGACCTGCTGCTGTGCGCCGATGTGGCTGTCGACTGTCTGCTCGGGACCGGCTCCCACGGTGCACCCCGGGGACCGGCTGGGGTGGCCGTAGCGGCCCTGCGCCGCGCGCATGCCCGCGGTATCACCGTGGTGGCCTGTGACATCCCGAGCGGGGTGTCGGCCGATGACGGGTCGGCTGCCGAGGCGGCGGTGAACGCCGACGCGACGGTCACCTTCGGAGCGCTCAAGCGCGGCCTCCTGCTGCATCCGGGGGCAGCGCACGCGGGCCGGGTCCTGCTCGGAACACTCGGCTCGGCCTACGACCGGTACGCGCACCAGACGGCGACGTGGTCGGCGCTGACGCCCACGGGAGCGGCGCCGGCGGTGCTCGACGTGGCGGCGGACAAACGTGCGCGGGGTGTGGTGCTGGCTGTGGCCGGTGCCGCCGGCACGAGTGGGGCAGCGGCGCTGAC
>CAYXJD010000093.1:0-10995 GCA_964465225.1 uncultured Actinomycetota bacterium | reverse complement strand
GGCGCTGGATGCCCGTGCCGCGGACGATGCGCCGTACGTCCTCCTGGTCCACGACGACCTGGAACTGGCCAGCGATGCCGTCGCCGAGCTGGTGGCCACGTTGGAAGCCGATCCGCGACTGGCGATCGTCGGACCGAAGCTGAAGGCATGGGGGGCCACCGACGAGCTCCAGTCGGTGGGCTCGACCATCGACATCACGGGGCGCGTCGATCCCGGCGTGGACGTCGGCGAGCTCGACCAGGGCCAGCGGGATCAGGAGCGACGCACGCTCTACGTCTCGACCGCCGGCATGATGGTCCGGCGCCCGGCGATGGAGCAGCTCGGACGCCTCGACCGTCGGTTCCACGTCTTCCGTGATGACCTCGACCTGTGTTGGCGCGCGTGGATCGCCGGTCACGATGTCGAGGTAGTGCCGAGCGCTGTCGCCAACCACGCCGCCAGCGCGGCCAACTACCTGCGCCTGGGACAGACCCGCTTCATCGGGCCCCGCTACTTCGACGAGCGCAACACCCTGGCCAGCCTGATCAAGAACTACAGCACGCTCAAGCTCCTGCTGGTCGTGCCGCTCTACCTGGTGGTGGGCGTCGCCAAGATCCTCGGCTTCCTGCTGACACGGCGGTTCTCCGACGCCTGGCAGACGGTGCGGGCCTGGGTCTGGAACCTCACGCACCTGCGCGAGAGCCGGCGCTACCGGCAGCAGGTGCAGCAGCAGCGGATGCGGTCCGATGCCGAGCTCTCCGAGCTGTTCGGCAAGCTCGGGACGCGGTTGCGGGCCTACGCGGAAGCGATGGCGTCGTGGATCTCCGGTGGTGACACCGGCCCGGTGCCCGAACCTGCCCACGATGAAGCGCCGCCGCCCGAGCCGGAGACGGTGACCCGCCGGGTCATCGCGTCGGCACGACGCCGCCCGGTGCTCTTCGCCGGAGTGGGCCTCGCCCTGGTGGCCGCGGTGGGGAGCTGGCCGCTGCTGCGTCCCGGTCAGCTGCGCGGAGGCCAGCTCGCGCCGTGGCCCACCTCGCCGATGGCGTTCCTGTCGGACCACCTCGCTGCCTGGCACGAAGCCGCGGCCTTCGGGACGGCTGCGGCTCCGTCGCCGGCCCAGGCGCTGCTCGGCGGCTTCCAACTGGTCCTCGGTGGGAACAGCTACCTGGCATCACGTGGGGTCCTGCTCCTGCCCCTGGTGGTCGGGTGGCTCCTCGCGCTGCGTGCGGCCCAGACCTACAGCGACCGGCGCCCGGCGAGGGTGGTCGCTGCCACGGCCTACGTGCTCTCACCGCCGGCACTGGCGGCGCTGGTCACCGGCCGGCTCGACGCGTTGGTCGTCCTCGCGGTGCTGCCCGGTCTGTTCGCCGGCTACGTCACGCTCACCCGCCGTACGACCCCTCCGGCGAGAGCCTGGCGAGCGGCCGCCGCGGTCGTGCTGCTGGGTGCCGTGGCGGGGGCCTTCGAACCGGCGGTGCTCCTGGTCCTCCTGGGGGTCGGAGCGCTCGTCGCCGTGGTCTCGATACTGCGGGCCCGTGAACTGGTCTGGCGCGTGTCCCTGGCCGGTCGGCTCGCCGTCGCCTCGGTCGGCCCGCTGCTGCTGCTCTTCCCGTGGTCGCTCGAACTGCTCGAGCCGGACGGCCCGCTGCTGGCGCGGCCCGTCGCCGCTCCGCAGGCCGCGGGCAACGAACTGTGGGCGTGGCTGCTCCTGAGCCCGTCGCTCGCCGGCTTCCCCGGACTGATCGCCGGGACCGGGTTCCTGCTCGCCGGGCTGCTCGGTCTGGCGCTCGGCTGGCGGCGCAGCGCCGGCCTGGTGTCGCTGCTGTGGCTGGCAGCGCTGCTGGGGGCCACGGCGGCGTGGTGGGTGGACCGTGCCGGGCTCGGCATGTGGGCGGGTACCCCACTGCTGGTGACGGCCGCCGCCTTCGCCGGCACCTTCGCCCTGGCCTTCGCCACGGGAGCGAGACAGCTGGCGCGGCATGCCTTCGGTTGGCGGCAGATCGCCGCCGGGATCACGGCGCTGGCCGTGGCGGTCAGCATCGCCACCGTCGCCTGGAGTTGGGTCCGCGAGCCCTTCGACGCGTTCGCCGTGGACGAACCCACCCTGCCGTCCTTCGTCATCGCGGAGGCCGAGAGCGAAGGACCCTTCAGGGTCGTCGTCCTGGCGGCGGCGGATGGCGAGGTCGCCTGGGAGGTCGTGGACGGCCGCGGTGTCACCATGGCCGCCTACGGCGTTCGACAGCCGACCGCGATCGAGGACGAGGTGCGCGCAGCGATCGCGGATCTGCTGGAGCGACGCGATCCAGGTGCAGCGGACCGCCTCGGGCGTCTGGGCATCCGCTACCTGATCGTGCCCGAGGGGGCGGGCGCGCCGGAGCTGAGCACAGCGCTACTACGCCAGACCAGCCTGGAGCCCCGGCCGGTCGCCACGGGAGAGCTCCACGCCGTGAGCGGATGGCTGCCCGTGGCCGCGGTGCTGACCACCGCCGAGGTGGCGGTCCTGGACGAACGGGGCGCCCTGCCCGCTGACCCACAGCCGGGCGCACTCGAGCCGCGCGGGGGTGGCCGTTACGTCGGTGAGGTCACCGCGCCCGGGGCCGTGCTCCTGGCCGAGGCCAACGACGACCGTTGGCGCCTCGAGGTCGACGGGACCGTGGTCGCGCCCGGTGGCGGCACCGCCGTGCGGTTCGACGAGGTCCCCGCGGGCAGGGCCGAGCTCACCTTCGCTGACACGACCCGCAACTGGGTGCTGGCGGCGCAGGTGCTGCTCTTGCTGCTCGTGATCTCCCTGGCGCTGCGTCCACCCGGGATCGCCCGCCGACAGCAGGCCCGTGCGAGCGCGGAGGGGGAACGCGCATGAACACCCGACGTGCCGTGCTCCCCGCGCTCCTGGTGCTCGCGGTCCTGGCCTACGTGCTCTCGGTCGACGCGATCGCCGGACCGGCCGAGCCCGAGGCGGCGTCGGTCGATCCGTCCGTGGTCGTGGAGCCGCGCTCGGACACGGTGCTGTGCACGGTGGGCGTCGGTGGCCTGGGTGCGCCATCGATCGCCGCTCCAGATCTGGAGCCGCCCGCTGGCGACGCGCCGGACGAGGACGGCGACGGTGACGAGGGCGACGCGCCGGACGAGGACGGCGACGGTGACGAGGGCGACGCGCCGGACGAGGACGGCGACGGTGACGAGGGCGACGCTGCGGCGGCGGACACCGGCGAGCAGGAGGTGCCGGTGGCGACGATCATCGCGGCGCGGCCGGCTGGGCCCGGCAGCAACACCCCGGCGGTGCTCGAACGCACCGATCTGGTCGAGGAGGTCGTCACCACCTCCGGGTTGCCCTCGGTCTTCCCGGGTGGCGATGTGCGGTTCCCCGCCTTCGAGGCCGATGCACCAGCCGCCACGGCGGTGCGGTGGCGCAACGCCCCGGTGGCCGTGACGCGCGAGTGGCGTGTGGAGGACGTCCCGGCGCTCCCGTCGGGCACAACCGCCGGCGGCTGCACCGCTTCCGGCGCCGGAACCCACCTCGTGCCGGGACTGTCCACCACCGGTGGGAACGAAGCGCGGCTGCGGTTGGCCAACCCACACCGGTCGCCGGCGAGCGTCGCCGTGCGGTTCGCCACCCCGGGCGACCCGGAGGCGCCGCTGGTCCTGCAGAACCTGTCGGTCCCGGCGGGTGCCGTCCGCGAGGTGGTGGTCAACGACGTCCTCCCCGAGCGTGACGACCTGGCGGCGGTGGTCGAGGTGACCTCCGGCCGCATCGCGGTCGAGGGCATGCAGCTCGCCCGCGCCGCGATCGGCGGCGTCGACGGTATGTCCCTGCTGGCGGCGACCTCCCGCCCGGCAGAGGACTGGACGGTGCCGTGGTTGGCTGATGACGATGCCAGCTCCGGGTGGCTGTGGGTCCTCAACACCGGCGATCGCACGGCAGCGGTCCAGCTCAGTCTCCACACGGCTGCGGGTGGCGAGCTGCCCGTCGGGCTCTCCGAGGTCAGCGTCCCCGCCGGTGAGCTCCGTCGCGTGGACATGACGGGCACCTTCCCTGACGAGGTCGACGAGGTCGCGGTGACCGCCCGCTCCAACGGCGTGCCCATCGTCGTGTCGGGGGCGGTCACGCGCGAGGACGAGGACAGCCAGCGCACCGGGGTCACCGTGCAGCTGGGTGCGCACAGCGACCCTCGCTGGGTGGTCTCCGGGGTCGGTGTCGAGGGGCGTGACGAACAGCTGAGGATCGTCAACCCCGAGGGGGAGCCGGCCGTGTTGGACGTGGCCTTCCTGGATGGGGTCAGGGTCCGTGCCCCCGATGAGTTGCAGGACGTGGAGGTCCCACCCGGCAGCACCCTCACCATCGAGCTCGCGACCCACGTGTCCGTCTCCTCCCCATGGACCGCCTTCGTGACCGCTCGCCAGGGCGCCGTGGTCGTGGGGCGGCTGGGCGTCGACACCGGTGACGGCCCCCTGCACCTGGTCGCGACCTCTGGCGTCTCGTCGGCGAACTGGTTGACGACCGGCAGCGGTCTGTTCCCGGTCCAGCGTCCAGGCCTGGTCACCCAACTCGGCACCTCCGGTCCGCGGGCTCCCGCCGGGGTGCCAGCCGGGCTGATCGGCTCCGAGACGGAGGACGACACGGTCCAGGATCCCGACACCGGTACCGAGGACGGAACGAACGACGACCGCGACACCGACCCGGTCGAGCCCACCCCGAGCACGCCGTAGACGCGGCGCTGCGACGCCGGCACGGCCTAGCCCCAGCCGAGCTCGCCGATGCCGTCGTCGTCGATGCCGAGGTGGTGCGCGACCTCGTGGGTCACGACCTCGCGGACGAGCTCCACGAGGTCGGGTCTGCTCCGGGCGCGGACCTCGAGGGGGCGCCGGTAGAGCGTCAGCCGGTCAGGTGGCTGGTCCCGTGGAGCGCGCCGCGGGGCTGGTGACCCAGCTGCCTCGTAGCGTCCGAGGACGACCTCTTCACCGGCCCCGAAGGGGTCGGGTGGCGGCACGTCCGCGATGCGGATCTCGACCTGTTGCAGGTGCTCGAGCAGTGGTCCCGGGACCATGCGCAGGGCCTCACCCACCAGCCGGTCGAACCGCACCACGCCCGCGGCGCGGTACCCGTCGCTCGGGCGGCGGTGCGGATCCGCGGTGCGCAGCCGGCGGCGCGCATGACGATCGTCCATGTCCCGCAGGGTAGGAGGCATGGGATGCCGCGGCCCTGGTCGGTCCGGCTGCACCACGACCTGTCCCGGTGAATCACAACCCTCGGTTGGGTGCCGGGCGGTTACCCAAGACCCGTTGTCCAGGGGTGCCGGCCGATGCCGTGGGTCCCGTTCCCGCTACTTGGAACGCCGGGGCCAGGTGCCAGGGGGCGTGACCGGTGGTTGCCGAACGACACCGTTGTCGTTTAGCGTACGCCCCGTGGACGATGGTTCAGGAGCACACGCGTTCCGCCCCGCCGATGGCGTGGGCGCAGCCGCCGCGCGCCGGCAGCGCCAGCGTGGGCCCGTCGGCGGTGAGGGCACCGTCGTGCGTCTGCCCCAGCCGGACGGGCGGGCGTGTGCCCGTCCCGCGTGCGCGGCTCCGGCGGTGGCGACCCTGGCCTTCAGTTACAGCGAACGTCGGGTGGAGCTCTCGGCGCTCCTCGACCAGTCGGAACCACAGACCTACGACCTGTGCACCGCTCATGCGGCACGCACCCGGCCACCCCACGGGTGGCAGTTGCGTGATCGCCGTCCGGAGGACACCCGTCTGCCGGATGCGCATCCGTCGGTGCCGGCCGATCTCGGCGGCGATCGCACCGTGGCGGTGCTCGCCGCTGCGTTGCGTGCGGTGCCGGGCGCCGTCTCCGAGGACGCCGCTCTGTCACCCGCCGCCGAGATCGTGCCCGATCCACCTGCCCCACAGGACGACGTTCCGCAGCCACGACCGGTGCCGGCCGCACGGGCCCGGAACGCGCAGCGCGGCCCGCGGCTGTTCCCGGGCTGACGCCCGTCGTTGGGTGGCCGGCTGTGGTCGGCGCTCGGTCGATGCTGCTGCGCTCCGTTCGGGAGGCGACCGACCGGCCGTTGACGCTCCCTTGGCGACCGAGCCGGTCGCAACCGATCGATCAACGTGCAGCGGGTCGGCCCGCGACCGCCGGTGCCGCCTCCACCCTGGAGTGTGTCATCTGTGGTTTCTTACGGATCAACGGGGTTACCCAACCCGCGACGTCGACCTGGAGACGCGATGTCCTTGTCACGAGCTCTCACCCAGCAGGTCCGACGCCTCGACGAGTACGAGCTTCGCCGACTGCTGATCCTGGTGCGTGGGTTGCTCGTCCACGTCGACGGGGCACCGGAGGGAGAACCCGGCTTGCCGCCGACGCTGACCTACCGTCAGGAGCACGTGCGGTGCGGCAAGCAGGGGTGCGCCACCTGTCCCCACGGGCCGTACTGGTACGCCTACTGGAAGGAGGAGGGCCGGACCCGCAAGCGCTACATCGGTCGCACCCTGGCCGGTGAACCACTCGAGCGCGTCACACCGGACCGGGCGCCCGAGCGTGGCGTCGACGGCGCGGTCGACGCCGAGCAGCCGCCGGCCGCCGGCCATGACCCTGCCCAGCCCGCCGATGGTCCCGCGGCCCCATGAGGGGTGCGGCGCCGCACTGCGGACCACCTCATGCCGGCACGGCGGTGTCACCGTCAGCCGTGGCCACGTAGGCTCCCCCCAACGTCCCCAGACAGGAGCACCGTGGTGGCACTCGACGAGCGTCTGCTCGCCATCCTGGTCTGTCCCGCCTGCCGGGGGGCGGTCGAGCACAAGGAGCGCCGGCACCTGATCGTGTGTACCGAGTGTGGCTTGCGCTACCCGGTGCGCGACGGGATCCCGGTCATGCTCGTCGAGGAGGCGGCGCCGCCGCGCTGAGGTCGCGCCGCCGCGCGGCGAGATCGACGGGCCCGGCTCCGGCTGGTGCACCTGACGCGTGCTCGTCCACAGCGTCGGGCGGACGCGCGACCGAGCCGCGGCGCGACCTGCGATCCTGCGGCCATGGAGACCGGACCCGCTGCGTCGCCCCTGGCCGCGCCACACCGCAGCCTGCTCGCGCTGCTGACCCCGCCACGCTGCCTGGCCTGCCGCCGGCGCGGGCGGACCCCGTGGTGCGTGAGTTGCGCCAGCGCGGTGCGGCCCCAGCCACCGGGCTGCCCGCGGTGTGCCGCTCCCCCTGGTGGCGTGCACGCCTGCTGGCCGGGCGGGGCCCCGATCGACGGCACCGCCGCCGCCTACGACTACCGCGGGGAGGTCGCCATGGGCATCGCCACCGCCAAGCTCGCCGGGGCGCACGCGGGGTGGGCTGGGCTCAGCGCGCCGCTGGTGGCTCGGTTGGCAGCGGCGCCCCCGCCGGTCGATGTGGTGACCTGGGTGACGACGCCAGCGCCCCGGGTGCGCCAGCGCGGGATCGATCACGCCGCCGTGATCGCCGGTGAGATCGCACGCGGCCTCGGGCTGCCGGCGATGGCGCTGCTGACGGCCGTCGATCGGGGCACGGCAGGTGACGACTACCTCGCAGTCCACCCACTGCCGGGAACCGACGTGCTGCTGGTCGACGACATCATCACCACCGGTGCGACGGCCTGGCGTGCGGCCACCGAACTGCGTCGCGCGGGGGCGGGCGCGGTCCACCTCGCCGTGCTGGCCCGCGCGGGCACGCATGCGCTCGGTGGTGCCGCCGACGGTCCCCGTGGACACGCGGGGCAGGTACGTCACCGTCGGTGGCGCACGGTGGCGGCGTCGCGCGGTATCGGAACCCGGGTCCCTGGCATATCGGGTCGGTCAGAGGCTACGGTGACGGGTCCGGCCGGGGAAGCGGACCCGTGATCCGGCGAACCGGTCGGGCCGTGACGCACCATCGTCACGGCTAGCACGACGCCCCGCGCGCGTGCAGCCGCCCTCCTGGGAGACCGTCCGCGCGATGGCGCACCGCCGCGCCGCCGGTGCGGCGAGCGGACAGGGCCGCGAGCACGCGGCCGTGGGACAGGAGGATCGATGCGGATCACCGTGAAGGGAACGAACCTCGACGTCACGCCCCAGATCCGGGACGAGGCGATCGCGAAGCTCTCCCGTGTGAGCCGGATGTTCGATCGGTTCATCGACATGGAGGTGGTGTTCTCGGAGGAGACCAACCCGCGCATCGAGGAGCGCGTGCGGTGTGAAGCCACGCTGCACGCCAAGGGCCAGTACCTGCGCGCCAGCGCCATGGGCCCCGATCCGGTCACGGCGATCGCCCGCACGGAGGCCAAGCTCGCACGCCAGGTCCGCAAGCTGAAGACCAAGCTCGTCTCCAAGCCACGGCGGGAGGCGGCCCAGGCAGCGCCGGCCACCGCCAACGCCCCGATCGACGAGATCGCCGGCTAGCGGCGCACCTCGCCCACGGACACCCGACGGCGGCTTGGAGCACGCGGTCGGGTGTTCGCTTGCCGTGCCCCGTACCATCGCTCGACACCTGCCCGCGCCCACCGACCACCCGTACGTCTGCGTGGTCATCGCAGCGGGATCCAGCGAGAACGAGGGATCGCCACCGTGTCAGCTGTGCTCGACAAGCTCCTCCGTGCCGGAGAGGGCAAGAAGGCCAAGCAACTCCAGAAGATCGTCGACGCGGTCAACGCGCGTAGCGACGACATCGCCGAGCTCTCCGACGAGGAACTGCGGGAACGCACCACCGCCTTCAAGGCCCAGCTGGCCGATGGTGTCACCCTCGACGAGCTGCAGGTCGAGTCGTTCGCCGTGGCCCGGGAGGCCGCCTGGCGGGTACTGCGCGAGCGGCCCTACGACGTCCAGGTGTTCGGTGGCGCTGCCCTGCACGGTGGCAACATCGCCGAGATGAAGACGGGTGAGGGCAAGACCCTGACCTCGACCATGCCGGTCTACCTCAACGCCCTCGTCGGCCGCGGGGTCCACATCGTCACGGTGAACGAGTACCTCGCCAAGCGTGACGCGGTCTGGATGGGCCAGGTGCACGAGTTCCTGGGCTTGAGCGTCGGTGTCGTCTACTCCGGGCAGACCAAGGCCGAGAAGCGCGCGGCGTACGCCTGTGACATCACCTACGGCACCAACAACGAGTTCGGGTTCGACTACCTGCGCGACAACATGGCGCTCGAGAAGGCCAAGCAGGTCCAGCGGGGCCACCACTTCGCCCTCGTCGACGAGGTCGACTCGATCCTGGTCGACGAGGCCCGCACCCCGCTGATCATCTCCGGGCCGGCCGAGCAGTCGGCCGACCTCTACCAGGTCTTCTCGCGCCGGGTCGTCCCCAACCTGACCAAGGGCGAGGAGGGTGACCAGCCGGGCGAGGCGACCGGTGACTACGTGATCGACGAGGCCAAACGCACCGTCGCCGTCACCGAGGAGGGCGTCGCCAAGGTCGAGAACATCCTCGGTATCGGGAACATGTACGAGTCGGTGAACACGCCGCTGATCCACCACCTCAACAACGCGCTGAAGGCCAAGGAGCTCTACAAGCGCGACCGCGAGTACATCGTCACCGACGGCGAGGTGCAGATCGTCGACGAGAACACCGGACGCGTGCTGTCCGGTCGTCGCTACTCCGAGGGCCTCCACCAGGCGATCGAGGCCAAGGAGGGCGTGAAGATCAAGGCCGAGAACCAGACGCTGGCCACGATCACCCTCCAGAACTACTACCGCACCTACCACAAGCTGGCCGGCATGACCGGCACCGCCAAGACCGAGGAGGCGGAGTTCCTCGAGATCTACGACCTCGGGGTCGTCGAGGTGCCCACCAACCGGCCGGTGGTGCGCGACGATGCCGCCGATCTGATCTACAAGTCGGAGACCGCCAAGTTCGCCGCGGTCGCGACCGAGATCGAGGAACGGCACGCCGACGGTCAGCCGATGCTCATCGGCACGACCTCGGTGGACAAGTCCGAGACGCTGTCGCGCCTGCTGACCAAGCGCGGGGTGCCCCACGAGGTGCTCAACGCCAAGAACCACGCCCGGGAGGCCACGATCGTCTCCCAGGCCGGTCGGCTCGGCGCGGTGACCGTGTCGACCAACATGGCGGGCCGGGGGACCGACATCGTGCTCGGCGGCAACGCCCAGGAGGTCGCCAAGGACCGGGCCCGCGAGGAGGTCGGGACCGAGGCCAGCGAGGAGGCGTACGCCGCGGCCCTGCAACGCCACCTCCAACAGCTGGCTCCGGAGTTCCAGGACGAGGCGACCCGTGTCAAGGAGGCCGGTGGCCTCTACGTCATCGGCACCGAACGTCACGAGTCACGCCGCATCGACAACCAGCTGCGCGGACGGTCCGGCCGGCAGGGCGACCCGGGCGAGAGCCGCTTCTTCCTCTCCCTCGAGGACGACCTGATGCGGTTGTTCAACGCCTCGGCGGTGGACCGGATCATGACCCGGTTGAAGATCCCCGACGAGGTCCCGATCGAGCACAAGTGGGTCTCGAAGGCTGTCGCCAACGCCCAGGGGCAGGTCGAGAGCCTGAACTTCGACCGCCGGAAGAACGTGCTGAAGTACGACGACGTGATGAACGAGCAGCGCAAGGTCGTCTACGGCCAACGCCAGGACCTGCTCGACGGGAACATGGAGGAGGTCGAGGACCTCTCCTCGCGCTACCTCAGCGACACGGTCGCCGCGCTGGTCGATGAGCACTGCCCGCCGGGGGTGTACCCGGAGGAGTGGGACCTCGACGGGCTGTCCGCACGCCTCGAGCAGGTCTACGACCACCGCTACGACTTCGGCGCGGTGGACCTCGAGCGCGTGGACCAGAACCAGCTGATCGACGAGCTCCACACGGACATGCTCGCGGTGTACGAGCAGCGCGTCGAGGAGGTCGGTGGCCCCGAGGTGCTGCGCGAGATCGAGCGTCGCGTGATCCTCACCGTCGTCGACCGCAAGTGGCGTGAGCACCTGTACGAGATGGACGCGCTGCGCGACGGGATCGGGCTGCGTGCGGTCGGCCAGCGTGATCCGCTGACCGAGTACCAGCGGGAGGCCTACGACTCCTTCGCCGCCATGATGGGCGGG
>CAYXJD010000092.1:0-11231 GCA_964465225.1 uncultured Actinomycetota bacterium | reverse complement strand
CGTACTGACACACTCTTTCCCTACACGACGCTCTTCCGATCTAACCCGACCGCACCGGTCTGGCGGTGGACGTCGCGAAAGCTGCCGCCCGGCGCGCTACCCGCTGCCATCCCCGTGCCGACGCCATCGTCGCCGACGTGTGGGACGGGTTGCCCCTACGGACCGGATCGGTCGCCGTGCTCCTCGACGTGTTCGCTCCACGCAACGCCGCGGAGTTCGCCCGCCTCGTGGTCCCCGGCGGCACGCTGGTCGTCGCCGCACCGGAAGACGATCACCTGGTCGAGCTCCGGGAGCGGTTCGGGATGTTGGCCGTCCCCGCTGGCAAGAGCAGCCGGATCTCCGCGGAGTTGGCGCCGGATTTCAAAGCCTGCGAGGTCGAGACGGTCCGCACGAGGGTCTCGGTCGCCCCCGGCCTGGCCGCCGACCTTGCGACCATGGGACCGAGCGGCCACCACCTCGATCCGGAACGCCTCGAGCGGATCGCCGCCGGTATGGACAGCTCCCCGATCGACGTGACGGTCGCGGCGACGGTGATCCGCTTCGAGCGTCGCGCCACCCTCGAGGCGAGCGTCTGAGCCGCGCCACCCGGCGCACCGGACCGCCCCAGCGGGACCTCGGCTGCCTCCCGGACCCGAGCCGCAGACGGCCGGGCACTACCCTGCCGGCGACCGCCCCCAACCGCCGCACCGCCTGCTCGCGCGGCCATCGGAGACCGCCCGTTGAGCGCACCTCCCCCTCCCGAACGAGTGGCAGACAGCGATGCCTACGCCGGCGCGGTGGACCACTACACCTCACCATCGCGTCGCGACTGGGTGAAGCGAACCTGGGAGGAGCCCGAACTCGTCCGGCTGCTCGAGACCGCGGTCGGCCACACCGATGCCACCGGGCTCGCCGCCGACGGTGACGCCACGTCGACCCTCGACGTCCTCGATGTGGGTTGCGGCGCCGGTGTGGCCCTGGAACTGCTGCGCGCCACACCGACCGTCGGCGCCCCGGACGGCCCGGTCGTCGACTACCTCGGGGTGGACCTCGACGCGGAGCTGCTGTCCGTCGCCGAGTCGCGGTTCGGCGGCGCGAGGACCCGTTTCACCCGGGCCGACATCCGCGACGGCCTCCCCGGTGGGGCCCACGACCTCTACCTGTCCACGGGGGTGCCGTACTCGCACCTGACCCGCGAGGAGTTGACCGCCGTCGTCACCGAAGCGCTGGCTACGGCGGCGCAGCGCCACCACCCGACCGTGCTGGTGCTCGATGTGCTCGGCCGGTACTCGCTCGAGTGGACGAGCAGGTGGGAGCAGGACCGGTGGGAGTACCGGATGAGCTTCTTCTCCACCGACCACGACGTCACCGCGACGCCCATGTCGACCTATGGCGGTCCCGAACTCGAGACGCTGGTGCGGACGGCAGCTGCTGTCGCCGGCTGCCAGCTGGACCGGGTCGCGCTGGTCGACCGCTCCATCGTCGTCGGCCGCCACACGGCCACCGGTGAGTACACCCCGGGTCTGCGCAACTACCGACGGTTGGTCAACGAGCTGGCGGACGTGGAGGTCCTGGTCGATCTGGCCGAGCTCCGGCTCGCCGATCTCGCCCTTCCCGACGGCCCGGCCGAGGTGCGGACGTTCTTCCAGCGCTTCGCCGCCGACTGGGACGCGAGGTTGACGGCCGCGTCGACGGCCGCTGCCGGGGTCCCCGATGGCCGCGTGGCCGCCGAGTTGCAGCCCGCTCTGGCCCGCGAACTGCTGCTCCTCGAACAGGGGTCGCAGCCTGGCCTCGGGCTCGGCCACTCCCTGACCGCCACCGTGGTCACCGCTCGTGGCTGAACGTCCGGCCGACGACGAAGGGCCCGGGATCTCGGCGGAGCCGGCAGCGTCGCGCGGACAGTCGGGCACCGCCCCACCTGGACTTCCCGCCGTCCTCATCGACCTCGACGGCACCCTGGTCGACACCACCGGCCTGTGGCAGCTCGCCTACCACGCCCTCGCCGACCACCTCGGTGTGTCGTTGGCCGAGGGTTGGTGGGACCAGGTGGTCGGACGCAGCGTCGCCGCGAGCCTACGCGTGGTCACCGGCACCGATGAGCTGTCGGGCGAGGCGCAGGCGGAACTCGAGCGCCGGCTCGTCGACCGCGCCGTGCAGCAGCTGCGCACCGACGGCGACGGCCCTCCCGAGATGGCCACGCCCGCGGTGCGCTGGCGGCCAGGAGCCGAGGCACTCCTCGATGCCCTCGATGCTGCCGGTGTCCCGACCGCGGTCGTCACGACGACACCTCGACGTGTGCTGGATGCGATCATCGAACGCCTCGGTATCCGGACCGACACCAGCGTCGCCGGGGACGAGGTCGCGGAGGGGAAGCCGGCTCCGCAGGGCTACCTCCACGCGGCGGCGCTGCTGGGGGTCGACAGCCGTGGGTGCGTCGCGATCGAGGACTCGCCGACCGGGGTGGCAGCCGCCGAGGCCGCCGGCGCCCGGGTCCTGGTGGTGCCACATACCGCCGAGGTACCGGCGACGCGGTACCGCCGGGTGGTGCCGAACCTCGTCGAGGTCGATCTGGCCTGCTCGCAGCGCTCCCGGCCAGGGCCTGAGCTGCCGCCCCGGGCTCGGGACCATCGGCCCCGGTCCGCAGGTGCCTGCTGCCTACCATCGACACGGACACGCACATCCCGTGCCCCCCTCCCACGCCCTCTGCCGTCTGGAGCGTGTCGATGTCGCAGCACCGGGTCGACGTCAGCATCATCGGCGCGGGGCCTGCCGGGCTCTACGCGGCCACCTACGCCGGCTTCCGGAGCCTGACGGTGGCCATCATCGACTCGCTCTCCGAACCGGGCGGACAGGTCACCGCGCTCTACCCGGAGAAGGAGATCCACGACATCGCCGGGTTCCCGTCGGTGACGGGCCGCGACCTGGTGCGCGACTGCGTCCGGCAGGCCTCGGCCCACGATCCGGTCTTCCTGCTGGACCAGGTCGCCGAGGGCTTCACCCGCCACGACGACGGCAGCTTCACCCTGACCACCGACCACGACGAGGAGGTGGACTGCCGGGCGGTGATCATCGCGGTGGGCCTCGGCCGGTTCAGCCCCCGTCGGCTCCCGGGTGCCGAGCCCTTCGAAGGCGAGGGACTGGTCTACCTGGTCCATGACCTGCAGACCATGCAGGGCCAGGACCTCCTGGTCGTCGGCGGCGGGGATTCGGCCGTGGACTGGGCGCTCACCTTCGAGCCGATCGCGCGGTCGGTCACGCTGATCCACCGTCGAGCCGACTTCCGCGCCCACGAGCGACCCCTGGAGCGGCTCCTGGCCTCCAGCGTCGAGGTGCGCACCGACACCGAGGTGGAACGCATCATCGGCGACGGAGGCGACGGGACGATCGAGGCCGTCGAGGTGGTCGACAACCGGAGCGGGGAGCGTCGCACGCTGGAGGTCACGAAGGTGCTGGCGGCCCTGGGGTTCCACGCGAACCTCGGCGCGGTCGCCGAGTGGCCGCTCACCTTCGAGGGGCGCCAACTCCCCGTGAACCGGCGCATGGAGACCGACGTGCCGGGGGTCTACGCCGCCGGTGACATCACCACCTACGACGGGAAGCTCCGCCTGGTCTCGGTGGCCTTCGGCGAGGCCGTCGTGGCAGCCAACCACGTCGCGGCCTACCTGGATCCGAAGGTGCGGGCCTTCCCCGGCTACCTCAATGCCTGACCCCCCGCCCGACTGCGAGCGCCGGTTGCTGCCGGGCTAGCCTGGCGCCGGGCAGCCGTCGCACGCCCCCCGGCGAGGAGTACCACCCGTGGCCGAACTGGACATCGATCTCACCATCATCGGGGCCGGGCCCACGGGCCTGTACGCGGCGTACTACGCCGGCTTCCGTGGCCTGTCCACCGCGGTGGTCGACTCGCTCTCGGAGCCCGGCGGCCAGGTGACGGCGCTGTACCCGGAGAAGGACATCTTCGACGTCGCCGGCTTCCCGTCGGTCAAGGGCAAGGAACTGATCGACCGGCTCGTCGAGCAGGCGGCACCCTTCGATCCCACCTACCTCCTCGGTCACCGGGCGGACGATCTGGTCCCCCACGAGGACGGCTCGTTCACGATCACCACGAGTCACGCCGACGAGGTCCGGACCAAGGCCGTCCTGATCACGGGCGGCATCGGCCACTTCACCCCGCGACCGCTGCCCGACGGCGACGACTACGAGGGGCGGGGCCTGGTCTACTTCGTGCGCGCCCTGGAGAGCATGCGCGACGACGACGTCCTGATCGTCGGCGGTGGGGACTCCGCGGTCGACTGGGCGCTCAACCTCGAAGGGATCGCGCGCTCGATCACCCTGATCCACCGCCGGGACCGGTTCCGCGCGCACGAGGACTCCGTAGCCAAGCTGCTGGCCTCCAGCGTGGAGGTGCTGACCTACAACGAGGTGGCCACGATCGAGGGTGACCACGGGATCGAAGCCGTCGAGATCTTCGACAACCGCACCGATGAACGGCGCCGGCTCGAGGTGAACAAGGTGGTCGCCGCGCTCGGCTTCAAGTCCGACCTCGGGCCGTTGAAGACCTGGGACATCGTCATCGACGGTCGCAACATCCTGGTGGACACACGCATGCAGACCACCCTGGAGGGGGTCTTCGCCGCCGGCGACATCACCGAGTACGAAGGCAAGGTGCGGCTGATCGCCGTGGGCTTCGGGGAAGCGGCCACCGCCGTCAACAACGTCGCGGTCTACATCGACCCGACCGCACGGGTGTTCCCGGGCCACTCCTCCGGCTGAGGCGCCCCCGCCACGGTGCCTGTCGCCTCAGCCGACCAGTGATGGCGTCGAGCGGCGTACGGCCAGCAGTGCCTCCGCCGGCGTCGGAGCGGTGAGCAGCAGGCCACCGGACTCGACCACCGGTGTCACGGATCCGCAGCACACCAGCCGGTCGAGGAAGTCGGCGGCCGCCGCGTCCTCGCGGGCATCCCGGACCTCCACCTCGACGCCCGCGGCGGGATCCGCCAGCGCCGTGAGCGACTCGACCACGCGCACGCTGTTGCGGTGATCGCTGTCGATGGTGATGCGGATGGTGGGCATGGTTGCTCCCGATGGTTGTGCCGGCCGACAAGGGCAACGCTCCACACCCGCGATCCCTTCCCACGCCGCGACGGCCTGTTCCTGCTGGCAGGACCCTCGCTGACCCGACCTCCCCGCCGGCGCGGCCGTGGTCGCCGCCCCGTCGGCGCCCTCAGGATGACGACCCGTGGGGCCCCTCGGACGGCGGGACCGCGAGGTGGTCGTCCACCGTGCGGGTCACCAGCAGCCGCACACCCGCCACGGCACCGCTCACCAACAGCGCCCCGGCAACCAGCGCTGCGAGCCAGCCGAGCCGGCCGGCCAAGGCGACCAGCGGTGTGGCGAAGGGCACCACCCCGAGCACCAGGATCGCGGTCAGCACGGCCGATCCGTACCCGCGCAGGCGCAGCGCGAGGAGGCAACCGACGGCCAGACCGAGGCCGCCGCCCACCAGGACCACGCTGGTCACGACGCCCTGCAGCTCCTCGAGCGGACCACCTCGGCCCTCCAGGAGGGGGTTCAGCCAGCTGTAGACGGCCCACCCGAGGCCACCGCCAAGCGCGCAGCCCGTGACGGCGCCGACGCTGCCGGCCACGATCCCGCGTCCGGTCATCGCCACCGCAGCCCACCTGTTCGACACGTTCCCAGCATCACACGCGACGCTGCTTGCGGCCAGAGCCGAGCGTCCCTCGGGCCGGTGGGGTGGAGTTCGGGCGCAGGGGCGCCTGGCGGCCAGCGCGGCTACCGGACAGCGGTCCCTGGCATGCGCTACCGTGTCCGGCACGCGGCGGCGAGGACCTCCGAGCCGCCCGGAACACGACGACGTCGACCGACGACCCCCGCATCCAGCGGGCCGCGCGGACCGGCGCTCTCCCGGCCCCCACTCGGAACGGGCCGCGGCACCCGCCGCTTCCGCTCCTGGCTGCGTGTTCACCACGCGCCAACGGTCCTGCGTCACCGTGAGCAGCGACCGATGCGCACGCGCCCATGGGCCAGCCATCGGCGTGACAGCACCGCCACCGCGCTCGCGGTCGGCGACACGACGCGCCCGCCACGACGGCTGGGCGACCGGAGCCCTGCGTGACCACCTCCTTCTCTGACCTCGGCGTCTCCGCCGATCTGTGTGACCGGTTGACCGAGCTCGGTTTCACCGAGCCCTTCCCGATCCAGCGTCTGACCCTGATCGATGCACTGGCCGGCCGTGACGTCTGCGGTGAGGCCCCCACCGGGTCCGGCAAGACCCTGGCCTTCGCCCTGCCCGTCGCGATGACCGTGGGGCGCGGGACCCCTGGGCGTCCCAGAGCGCTGCTGCTGGTGCCGACCCGCGAACTGGCGAGCCAGGTCCGCCAGACCCTCGACCCGCTCCTGCAGGTGACCGGCGGCAAGGCCGTGTCGTTCTACGGCGGGACCAGCATCGCCAAGGACCTCCAGCGTCTCAAGGGCCGCATCGACGTCGTCGTCGCGACCCCGGGTCGGCTCGAGGACCTGATCGAGCGGCGCGCGATCCACCTCGGGGATGTGGACCTGGTCGTGGTCGACGAGGCCGACCGGATGGCGGACATGGGCTTCCTGCCCGCGGTCAAGCGACTGCTCGACGCCACCGCCCGCGACCGCCGCACCCTGCTGTTCAGTGCCACGCTCGACGGCGACATCGACGTGCTCGTCCGTCGCTACCAGCACGACCCGGTCAAGCACCGCTTCGCGGTCCCCGAGGAGGAGCGTGGCGACGTCCGGCACCTCTTCTGGCCCGCCGAGCGTCCGGAACGTCGCGCGCTGACCAACCGCATCCTGGCCCGCAGCGGCCCGGCCATCGTCTTCACCCGCACCAAGCACGGGGCGGATCGTCTGGCCAAGCAGCTGCGGCAGGACGGCGTCTCGACCGCTGCGATCCACGGGAACCGCAGCCAGCGGCAGCGTGAGGATGCCCTCGCACGGTTCTCCGCCGGCAAGGTGCAGGCGCTCATCGCCACCGACGTGGCCGCTCGCGGCATCCACGTCGACGACGTCGACCTGGTCCTGCACTACGACCAGCCGGCGACGGAGAAGGACTACGTCCACCGCTCCGGACGCACCGGCCGGGCCGGTGCGCTCGGACTGGTCGTCTCGCTGGTCGGCGGCGAGGAGGCTCGCGACGTCCACAAGCTCCAGCGCACCCTCGACCTGCCGCCTGGTCTCCACGAGTTGGACCTGGACCTGCTGGATGCCGAGGTGCTCCCGGCTCCCCGGCCGATCGCCGCCAACGACCGTCCAGCGACCGGCGGGAAGCGGCGCAGCAACGGTCAGGCCAACGGCGGCCAGCGCCGCGGCGGGAACAGCAACGGCAGTGGTGGCCAGCGCCGCGGCGGGAACAGCAGCGGCAACGCCCGCCGTCGCGCCAGCACCGGACGGACCTCCGGTGACGCCAAGGCGGCCGATGGTGGCGCACCGTCGCGCCAGCGAGCCAGAAGAGCACGGCGCCGCTGACCGGAACCTGCGATGCTGTGGTGGAGACCAGGGCATCCAGGAGGTCACCGGTGGAGGACATCATCGTCGGTGGGCTGGCCATCGTGGTCGGTCTGCTGCTCTGCTTCGCCGGCTACGCGGCGCTACGTGCCGTGATAGCGGTCTGGGGGGCCTTCGCCGGCTTCCTCCTCGGCGCCGGGCTCGTCTCCTCCTTCACGGGCGAGGGCTTCCTGGGGACCGTGCTCGGTTGGTCGGTGGGGCTGGCCGTGGCGGTCGTCTTCGGGTTGATCGCCTACCTGTACTACGCGGTCTCCGTGGTCATCGGGATGGCCGCGATCGGGTTCTCGCTCGGTTCGACCCTGATGGTCGCGCTCGGCGCGTCATGGACCTGGGCCATCGTGCTCGTCGGGGTCCTGGTCGGCATGCTGCTGGCGATGCTGGCCATCCTCAGCGACATGCCGATGCTGCTGCTGGCCGTCCTCGGGGCGTTCGCCGGCTCCAGCGTGGCCATCGGTGGGCTCCTCCTGCTGACGGGTGTCCTCGACCGTGGCGATCTCACGGCGCCGGCGACGACCGAGACCCTGGAACTCGGGTGGTGGTGGACGGCCGCCTACCTGCTCCTGGCCATCGCCGGGCTGGTGGCGCAGCTGCGCTCCGTCGAGGCCCGTCAGGGCACGCTGCGCGAGGGGTGGAGCGCCGCCGCATGAGCCGCAGCAGCACCCGTAGCGAGTGAGACCCGAACATCGGCCCTGCCCTAAGCTCCCCCGCCGGCCGTGCCGAGCGCTTCGTCTCCGGCGGCCCTGACACGACGAGCGCAGGAGGTAGGTCGGTGGCACAGGTCGGTGCCCGCTACCTGGTCTCGGCACCCGAGCAACCGCGGGTGCGCCGAGCAGGCGACGTCACCAGCATCCTGCTGGGGGTGCTGCTCCTGCTCTGGGCCATCGTCAACCGTGAACGACTCGGCCCGCTGAACCAGGTGCTGACCGAACTCGTCGACATCCTGCCGAACTGGAGCCTCGAGCCGCTCTCGGTCATCTACTCCTTCGGCTTCGTCTACGGGCTCGCCATCCTGGTGCTGCTCCTCGCCAGCGGTCGCGCCCACCGGGACGCGTTGCGCGACGTCATCGTTGCACTGACCCTGGCTGCCGTGCTCGGTGTGGTGCTCGTCCGCCTGTTCGACGGCGGATGGCCCTACATCGTCCCCGAGATCGGCGTCGTCGTCCCCGAGCGGCAGACGCCGGTGTTCCGGATCGCGGTGACGACCGCGATGCTGGTCGCGGCCTCACCACACCTGGTCCGGCCGTGGCGCCGGATCGGTTGGCTGATCGTGGCGCTGTCGGTGCTGGCCGGCTCCGGGTTGGGTTTCGGGCTGCCGAGCGACGCCATCGGCGCCGTCGGCGTCGGCCTCATCGCCGCCGGGGCGACGTTCCTGCTCTTCGGGGCACCACGGGGGCTCCCGGACCTCGCCACCGTCGCTGCCGCTATGACGCGCATGGGCGTGCCGGTGCACGACCTCGAGGTACCGCCCTCGCGTTCCTGGGGGGTCCGCAGGATCCTGGCCACCGCGGCCGACGGTCAGCCGGTGGTGATCAAGGCCTACGGTCGTGACGCGACGGACCAACAGCTGCTGGCGAAGCTGTGGCGGAGCCTGTGGTACCGGGAGGAGCGACGCAGCTTCACCTTCTCCCGCCTCGAGAGCGTCCAGCACGAGGCCCTGCTGACGCTGTGGGCGGCCCGCGCCGGCGTCTCGGTCCCGGAGGTGCTGACCGCAGGTGCCGCCAACGACGAGGTCGCCCTGCTGGCGGTCTCGGCAGGGGGGACGCGGCTCGATCACCTGCCGAGCGAGGAGCTCACGGAGCAGCTGCTCCGCCGGGTGTGGGAGCAGGTGGCCCGGCTCCACGCAGCCGAGATCGCTCACGGCGCCCTCGACAGCCGAGCGGTCCGGGCACTCGACGACCACGTCCGTCTCACGGACCTCGATGCCGCCACGCTCAGCGCCACCGAGAGCGAGCGTGCACGCGATGTGGTCGAGCTGCTGTTCGCGACCGCCGTGCTGGTCGGCCCTGAGCGGGCGGTCGCCGCCGCCCGCCGCGGTCTCAGGGAGGCCGACCTGGCCGCCGCGCTCCCCTACCTGCAGCTACCCGCCATCAGTAGCGGCACACGCAACCGAGCCACCGCACCCAAGGAGCTGGTCCGGTCGCTGGCCGACGCCCTCGCCGCTGCCCTCGAACAGCCGCTGCCAGAACCGGTAGAGCTGCGCCGGGTGTCACCCCGAACGCTCCTGCTGGCCGTCCTCGGGATCGTCGCTGCCCTGGCCATCATCCCGGCCGTGGGCGGGATCGACCTGGCCGCCGTCGCCGAGGAGCTCTCCGGCGCCAGCTGGACCTTCATCCTCCTCGCCTTCGTCGTCGGTCAGGCCGTGTTCGTGACCGAGGCAACCTCGATGCTGTTCGCGACCACGGCCACCGTGCCCTTCCGTCCCCTGATCGTGCTCCAGATCGCCGCGAAGTTCATCGGCGTCGCGACGCCGGGGGTCACCGGCGGGGTGGCGACCAACGCGGCCTTCCTGTCCCGTTTCGGGGTCAGTCCCGCGGCCTCGCTCACCCAGGGGACGATGGACTCGGTCGCCGGGATGCTCGTCGAGGTCGTCGTCCTGCTCCTGGCGTTCTCCTTCACCGATCTGGACCTCGGGGTCGACCTCAGCGGCACCGACCTGGCGCTCGGGCGCCTGGCGCTCCTACTCCTCGCCCTGGTAGCTGTCGCCGTGGTGGTCGTCCAGCGACTGCCGAAGCTGCGCACACCCGTCGTCACCTTCCTCTCGACGATGTGGGAGGCGGTACGCGCGGTGGTGGCCGACCCGACACGGGCGATCGGCGTCCTGGCGGGCAACCTCGCGACCCGCCTGGTGCGCGGGGTGGTCCTGTGGCTCGCACTGGTCGCCCTCGATCAGCGCATCGGGCTGGGTGTGGCACTGGTGGTCGTGATCGCGACCGGCCTGCTCCAGGCCGTCGTCCCGGTCCCCGGCGGGATCGGGGTGACCGAGGCGGTCATGACGGGCTTCCTCGTCGCCCTCG
The DNA here is from genome assembly GCA_964465225.1 of uncultured Actinomycetota bacterium. GTDB lineage: Bacteria > Actinomycetota > Nitriliruptoria > Nitriliruptorales > Nitriliruptoraceae > T1Sed10-7. The sequence continues at coordinate 687 of CAYXJD010000092.1, read as the reverse complement.
GGGTCCCCGAGGCGGCGGCCTTCGCCGCGACCGTCACCTACCGGTTCGTGGTCTTCTACCTCCCCGTCGGGCAGGGCGCCGTCGCCATGGTGTGGCTCACCCGCAACGACTACCTCTGAACCGCCGTCGGGCCCCGGGTGGAGCACCCGGGCAGGCCCGGTCAGGCCCGGGGGCATGCCCGATCAGGCAGCGGCCAGCACCCGGGAGAGCACCCGGGCCACCTCGGGATCGCGGGGCAAGCCGGTGTGGCTGACCGCGACCGTCGTGACCGACGGCGGCTCGATGCCCTCGATCCGTCGCCACCGGCCGGTCGCCGCGGCGGAGCTGGCACGCACCAACGCATCGCCGAGGACGTTGTTGAGCGGGTGGCGTGGTTCGGGGTGCAGACGCCCGACGACGAGGTGGTGGCGCGCGTGCTCCAGCCACGGGGCATCCTGCGGTCGGCCGGTGAGCAGGCCATCGACACCGCCCGCGGCCCAGCCCGTCTCGTCGGTGGCGCCGAAGCGCAGGTCCTTGATCCCCTGGGACCGCGCATCGAGGAAGCGACCCACCGGCGCGCTGCGTGTCGAGGCCCGACGTAACGTCCAGCTGGTGACGTTGGCGACCTTCTCCAACCACGATCCGAGGTGGGGGGTCCCGAGGTAGACGACGTCATCGAGGTGGTCGAGCCACTCCCCACCGCGGTCG
>CAYXJD010000091.1:0-11274 GCA_964465225.1 uncultured Actinomycetota bacterium | reverse complement strand
AGTGGGTTCCCTTCGTGGAGTCCGCGAGTTCCTCAGATCACGGCGGCGACACGCGCGGTCTCCAGACGCAGCAGCGGCTGTTGCAGCGCTGCAGGTTGCTGCAGTCGCCCTCCATGACAAGCCGGGGATCGTGCGCCTCGGGTTCCGTAGCTCGCCCGAAGCGGCGTGGCAGTGGCTCGAACTCGACGTCGACGGTGCCGAGTGGTTTGCCGGGTCGCTCGCCACTTCGGCTGAGGCAGCGAGACAGAACCTCCGGATGGCCTCACCGCGAACGTCCCGGGTCCCGGAGGTGGTGGGCTTGGACGGTGAGGCCGCCATCGAGCATCTAGCGCAGGCGGGGTTCAGGGCGCGCCTCGCAGATGAGTCGACGTCGTTCGATCGACGTGTCGTACGCCAGGACCCTCCAGCGAACGCGCCCGTTCCATCGGAACGGATCGTGGTGTCGCTGTACGTCGCGAAGTGAGGTCCGAGCTATCGGGCCGGGTGCAGGCCCCACGCCCGTTGCCGCGAACCGTTCGTTGCGCCAGCGTGTCACCCGCGATGCAGCCCGAACGACCGCGTTCTCGGACGGCCTCCGCCCGCGTTTCCTCCTCGCACGTGGCGCTACAGGTGAAGCGGTTATGGGCGCCAGGCAGTCGATCAGCCAGCGATCGAAATCACGGTCCCGGGCGGGTAGAGATCGGGCGTTGCGCCGCGGTACGAGGGACCAGTTGCGATGCTGCAGCAAATGCTGCACCATGCGTCGCATGGACACGCTGAGCCGCAAGACCATCAACTTCGACCACACCGACACGCCGGTGGTTGCGCCGTTCCTGGATGAGGACTCACCGGAGCATGCTGCGCTAGAGCGGATCGTCGGTGAACGATTGGCGTCCGATTCAGCCGAACTCCGCGCGCTCGTGCTGCTCGGGGTGGGCCGCGTCCGCGAGGCGCTACTTGAGGACGCCTATAACGAGGCCGTGGACGCCGGCGACTTCGACGACACCGGCACGTGGGTTGAGCAGACCACCAGCGCCAGACGGCGTCGGCGCGCGTCCGCGTGACTGCCGCGAACGAGCTGCTGCGCGGCAGCGTATGGTCGTTCCGCTACCTCGACGACGAGGAACCGAAGCCGGTTGTCATCGTGTCCAACGATGGCCGGAACCGGTCACGGTTCGAGTGGGTCCACGTCGTCCGCATCACGACGCGACCGAAACGGCCTCTCCCGACCATTGTGGAACTCAGCGACCGTGACGCCCCCGTCACGGGGCGAGCGATGACCGATGAACTCGAACTGGTCCACAAGGCCGACCTCGAAGATCGCCGCGGCATGCTCAGCCCAGCCACCATGGCCGCGATCGACAACGCACTCCGAGACGTCCTCGCGCTGCACTGACCCCCACCGTTTGGCGGCGACGCCTCGCCCGCGCTTCCGCGGAAGCGCCGATGAGAACGTTTCTCGAACGTCGCCACAACCGCCGTTACAGCTCGGTCTCCAGACCTCGGAAGCGGGAGGTCGATAGCGCTCGCGCGACCCGCAAACCAATAGCCGTTCACCCCGGTCCTTGCGATCTGAGCTCAAGGGTTCAGTGCGCCAGTTCTGGCATTCCTTCCAGGTCGCGAAGGCTCTACACCCGCGGTGGGTGAGGCGGGGCTGTCCGTACAGGCGAACCGCCAGGGGGGCGTGTCCGGCTCAGTCGATCTCGGCGTCGTCGGCCTCGAACAGTTCGGTAAACAGCTGCTCGGCCAGGCGAGCTCCTTCGTCGGTGAGCGCCACCGACTTGGCTTTCGAGCGAGGGTCGTCGATGAGGCCTCGTTCGTGGAGTCCGTCGGTGGCTGCCCAGGGGAAGGTCTTCCAGGCCCGCCACCCGAACCTGTCTGCGTGGGCGTTGAGGTGCATCAGCGCGAGGACCGCGTCCTGCACCCGTCGCTCGTCGTACACGGTGTTCTCGATGGCTCTGGGCTCCCGATCTGGCGAGGCTATGCCGACGCGCGTCGTGGGTCACCTGCCAGGAGGAGTGTCCCGGCTGACGTGCCGCGAGAGCCGGGGAGGGGCAGCGCCGGCTCCTGCGCCGTCGTGACATAGCCCGCGCGACGTTCCGCTAGGGGATAGAGGACGTCGATGCTGATCGGCATGGATGTCAAACCATCTTTGACATCGATGGTGTCAAGCCTCGGCGCAGTGCGCCGGTCAAGCCAGGTGCACGGGGACAGGCGGTGATCGAGCGATGACGAGCAGGTCGTACGCGTGAGCGGCCCTTCAACCCCCTGACGCACCAGAAGAGGCCAGCGGGAGCACCCACCTCCAGATCGCGATGAGGTGGATCGCACTCGCGAGCACGACCAGCACGTGGAACACCTCGTGGAAGCCGAACCATGCCGGCCACGGGTCCGGACGCTGGCGTGCGTAGATCAGCCCTCCGAGGATGTAGACGGCACCCCCCAACCCGATCAGCACCGTTCCAGCGGGATCGAGCACCGCGCCGATGCGGACCAGGGGGATCGCCGCGAGCAACCCGAAGGTGACGTAGGCCGCCACGGACAGACGCGCAGGGGGCGTCGTCGGCGACATCGCAACACCGGCGCCGATCAGCGCGATCGTCCACGCGATGATGAGGCTCGCGGTCCGCCACGTCCCGTCGAGCGCATGCACCGCCACCGGCGTGAAGGTCGCCGCGATGAACAGCTGGATCATCGCCCCGTCCATCCGCCCGAGCCATCGGCGTCCACGCGGCGACCACCTCCCCAGGTGGTAGAGCGCCGAGACCGAGTACAAGCCGACCAGGGCGATCCCGAAGACCGCTGTGCTGGCACGTGGCACCCCCGGTGCAGCGGCGCACCACAACAGTCCCGCGACCACGGCGGCGACGGGTACCGCAGCGCCGTGCAGCCAGCCACGCATCCCCGGGATGAGCTCGCCGCTCGGGGAGGTCGCCGGGCGGTCGTTCAGGGACATCGACGGTCCACTCCTGGATGCTTCCCACTCGTGGCACACCTGCGGTCGTCACTCGGACAGCGTCCGCGCAGCTCCGCCCACTGCCGGACGCCGAGGGCCAGCATGACCGGTGAGGTGCCCGGTGTCGACCCAGCAACCCGGTCCGTCCCAGTCGGCCTCGATCGCCTCGAGCTGCTCGAGCATCGCCACCCGCGTACCGATGTGGTCGACTGGGAGCGGGCACCCCGACACCGAGGAGGCAGCGTGGCGATCGTCTCGAGCGCCGTCGGCCGGGCCGAGGGCCGTCGATGGGCGAGGGTCGCTCGCCGAGCACGTGCGGCGTCGGCGAGGCCGACGTGACCACGGCCTACCTCGCCGCCGAGGGCTTCGAGCGGGAGCTCGACGACGAACTCGCCCGGGCCGGTGTCGCCGTGTCCCTCCAGCACGGTCGGCTGCGGGTCAGCCAGAGCCCGCCGGTCCACGCCGCCTGGGCGGCCAACACGTGGTGGGAGGCGGAGCGCATCACGGTGACCTCGATCGGCCACGCCGCCAAGGAGTTGCGTCGGCGGCAGCGCAACTGGACGGCCTACGCCCCCGAGCACCGCGGCCGGGCACAGCTGATAGCCGACAAGCTCCCCCACGTCGCGGCACGACCCCTGGAGCTCGGCGAGCTCGCACCCGACGCGCCGCTGGGCTCGTGGACGCTGCTGGAGCGCGACGTGGTGCTGGCCGCTGCCGAGTGTTCGAGCCCGTTCCCCGACGGTGTGCCGCGGTTCGTCGAGGACCGGCACGGGCCACCGAGCCGGGCGTACCTGAAGTTGTGGGAGGTCTTCGCACGGTTGCGCCGCCAGCCGGGACCGGGGGACCGGTGCCTCGACCTGGGGGCGGCGCCGGGCGGTTGGACGTGGCTGCTGGCCCGTACGGGCGCCGAGGTCATCGCCGTCGACCGGGCACCGCTCGCGCCAGAGGTCGCCCGGCGCGCCAACGTGACGGTGCAGCGCGGCTCCGCGTTCGGCCTCGACCCGGCCGATGTCGGCCACCTCGACTGGTGGTGCAGCGACATCGTCGCCTACCCGGACCGACTACTGGGGCTGGTGACGCGGTGGCTCGACTCGGGCCGGGTCCGCAACCTGGTCTGCACGGTCAAGTTCCAGGGAGCGACCGATCACCAGGCGGCCGCCGGCTTCGCGGCGCTGCCCGGCGCGCAGCTGTTCCACCTGTCGCAGAACAAGCACGAGCTCACCTGCGTCGTCCTCGACGCCAGCTGACCACCGGGGTTGGTCCGCGGCTGGACCCGCGCACGTGGTCCGCGGCTGGACCCGCGCACGTGGTCCGCGGCTGGACCCGCGCACGTGGGGCGGGTCGGCTCGCCATCAGCACCGACGCTGCCTGCGGGTGTGCGATGGGCTACCCGGAGGCCGTTGCGCCGCTGAAGCGGTCGTCGGGTGAGCGGGGAACGAGCGTGACCGCGAGGGCGGGGGCGGCCGCGGCGAGGAGTGCTTCGGGGCGGCCGACCTGGGTGGCGACCACGCCGAAGAGGCTCGGCCCGACGATGAACCCGGCGGCGATGAACACGATGGCCAGTGTGAAGCCGCTGGTGGGGTGCTCGTGGAAGACCTGCTGGCTCCAGATGACCACGAGGGCGAACCCGGTGGTGAAGCCCACCCCGAACAGCGCTGCTGACCCGAGGGCGGCGACCACGGAGCCGGGCGCGACGAGCAGCAGGATGGTCGATCCGCTGACCAGGACCAGCATCACGACCAGCGGTCTGCGCAGCCCGTGACGCCCGGCGATCTCGCCACCGAAGGCGCCCACCGCGGTCCCCACGACGCCCAGGGTCACCCACATCGCCGGACCGACCCAGCTGGCCAGGCCACCGTCCTGCGCGGTGTCCGGCGCGTACGCGAAGTAGGCACCGGAGGTGACGGAGATGCCCAGTGTGACGAGGAACAACCGGGTCGAACGTGCGTTGAAGAACCATCCGAGGGGCGGCCGTCTGCGCGCGATACCCGGCTCCGGCGTTCCCCGCGGCAGCACCCTCCAGGCCACTGCAGCCGCCACCAGCCCGATCGCAGCGAACCCCCACCACACGGCCCGCCAACGGTCACCGGCGAGCAGGACGAGCCCGCTGGCGACCACCAGTCCGATCGGCGAGCCGGCGTTGACCAGCGCGAGCGCTCGCGGGCTCCGCGACGACGGCACCTGGTTGGCGACCGCGTCCGAGAACGGGCCCCACGCCCCGCCGGCGCTGGTGCCTGCGGCGGCCAGTCCCACGCCCAGAAGGAGCGGGCCGGGCGCTGACGCCGTCGTGGCCGCACCGATGGCCAGCAGCAGGCAGCCGGCTACGACCGGGACGCGAGGCCCCAAACGGGCGGTGAGAGCACCCGTGAGCACCGTTGCCACGAGGTACCCCCCCTGGGCCGCGCTGGCGTAGAAGCCCAGCACGTCCAGTGACAGGCCGAACTCCTCCCGGAAAGCCGGGACGAACAACCCGTAGGCCTCCCGGCCGATGCCGTACGTCGCCACCAGTGCCAGCAGGCCGGCACCTCCGACGCGGGAGGCTTCGCTGAGGTGCACGACGTTCCTTCCGCCGGGACGCGGTGCCGGGACGCGGGCTGCCGCGCTGACCGCGTGCTCCGGACCACCAGGTTGCCTACCGTGATGGTGCTGCGCCGGGCGAAGGAGTGCCCTTCCGGCCCCGGATGCGCGCAGCGTGCGCTGCGATGGACGTTGGCCGCCGCCGGGGTTCGGTGTCGGCGCCGGGGATCGCCCCGTGACACTATGGTGGTAGCGTATTACCGGTATTTCACATCTAACGTTTGTTCCGAACTCGAAGGGGCCAAGATGAGCGGCGCTACCGCGACACCGACCACGGTCACCGTTGCCTCGGGCGACGGCATCGGCCCGGAGATCATGGAGGCGACGCTCGCGATCCTGGAGGCGGCTGGTGCGCCGCTGCGCTACGAGCCGATCACGATCGGCAAGCAGATGTACGAGCAGGGGCACAGCTCGGGGATCTCGCCCGAGGCGTGGGACACGATCCGTCGCAACCCCGTGTTCCTCAAGGCGCCGATCACCACCCCCTCGGGTGGGGGGTACAAGAGCCTCAACGTGACCATCCGGAAGTCGCTCAACCTGTTCGCCAACGTCCGGCCCTCGAAGTCCTACGCGCCGTTCGTCGCCTCGCCGCACCCTGGCATGAACCTCGTGATCGTCCGCGAGAACGAGGAGGACCTGTACGCGGGCATCGAGCACCAGCAGACCCCGGAGGTCACCCAGGTCCTCAAGCTGGTGACCCGCCCCGGCTGCGAGAGGATCGTGCGCTACGCCTTCGAGTACGCGCGCGCCTACGGCCGTCGCAAGGTCACCTGCATGACCAAGGACAACATCATGAAGCTCACCGACGGCCTGTTCCACCAGGTCTTCGATGAGGTCGCCGAGGAGTACGACGACATCGAGAGCGATCACCAGATCATCGACATCGGAGCGGCACGGGTCGCCGCACAGCCGGAGTACTTCGACGTCATCGTCACGCTCAACCTCTACGGCGACATCCTGTCCGACATCGCCTCGCAGGTCGCCGGCTCGGTCGGACTCGCGGGGTCGGCGAACATCGGTGAGCACGTCTCCATGTTCGAGGCGGTCCACGGCTCCGCGCCGGACATCGCCGGGAAGGGGATCGCCAACCCGTCCGGGTTGCTGTGGGCGGCCACCCAGCTGCTGGTGCACATCGGTGAGGGCCAGGTGGCAGAGACCATCAAGAACGCCTGGTTGGCGACGCTCGAGAGTGGGCTGCACACCGCCGACATCTACCGGGAGGGGCTCAGCCGTGCGGAGGTCGGTACCGAGGCCTTCTCGCGCGCCATCATCGACCGGTTGGGTGAGCGGCCGAAGCAGCTGGCTCCGGTCGAGTACCAGCAAGGGGGAGTCGCGGTGCGCCCCGTCCCTGCGGCCACGCCGAAGTCCAAGGAGCTGGTCGGGATCGACGTCTTCCTGGATTGGTCGGAGGACGGCCGGGATCCCGATGTCCTCGGCGCGCGGCTCGACGAGGCCGCGGCGGCCGGCTGGACGCTGAAGATGATCACGAACCGAGGGGTCAAGGTCTACCCGGAGGGCCTGTCCGAGACCTTCCACACCGACCACTGGCGCTGCCGCTTCGTCCGGGCCGACGGTGCGGGGTCGGACTTCGGCGAGGTCCTGGGGCTGCTCACCGCTCTCCACGACCGAGGGCTCGAGGTGATCAAGACCGAGCACCTCTACACCTTCGACGGCCAGCGCGCCTACTCGCTCGGTCAGGGCGAATGAGCGAAGACCACAGGTCCGCTCGGGCCGCATCTGACGTATGGTCACAGCCGAAGCCTGAGAGGGTCGGCCGTCCGGTTCCGCATGCTGGGCACGTTGCAGGTGTCCGCCGCTGACGGACACCCTGTCCATCTGGGCGGTCGTCGACAACGCGTCGTGCTGGCGCTGCTGCTGTTGCACGCCCGGCAGCCGGTCGCGGTGGACGCCCTGATCGCCGGTGTGTGGGGTGGACGGCCGCCGCCGACGGCGCGGAAGACGCTGCAGGTGTACGTGTCGCGGCTGCGACAGGCGCTGTCGGATGACGCCATCGTCTGGGTGCGTGACGGCTACCTGCTCCAGGCCCCTGCGGACGAGATCGACGCCACCAGCTTCGAACGCCTCGCAACTGAGGGCAGGCGCCTGTCCGAGACCGACCCGGTCGCGGCGGCCGAGGTCCTCGGCGACGCGTTGCGCCTGTGGCGCGGGCCCGCATGGGGCGAGCTCGCCTACGAGGAGGCACTCAGCGCCGACGCGTCCCGGTGGCAGGAGCTCAAGCTCGCCGTCGCGGAGGACCACCTCGCCGCCCAGTTGGCCGCGGGTGAGGCAGCGGGGCTGATCGGCGAGCTCCGAACGCTGGTGGCCGAGCATCCGCTGCGCGACCGGCTGCGCGGTCTGCTGATGCTGGCGCTGTACCGGCTGGGACGGACGGCGGAGTCGTTGGCGGTGTACGAGGACGGCCGGCGACTGCTGGCCGAGGAGCTCGGCGCTGATCCAGGCGGTGAGCTCGAGGACCTGCACCGGCGCATCCTGCAGCAGGATCCGACACTGCTGGCGCCGCTACGCACCAGCCCGGTCAGAGGCCCGTCGACACCACGCGACAACCCCTACAAGGGCCTGAACCCCTTCGGCGAGGACGACGCGGAGGACTATTTCGGGCGGTCCCAGCTCGTGCAGGAGATCCTCGAACGCATGAGCTCCTCCTCCCTGGTGACGGTCGTCGGCCCCAGTGGCAGCGGGAAGTCGAGCGCGATCCGGGCTGGCCTGGTGCCGGCGCTGCGCGACGCCACGCCGGCGGGCTCGCCCGGCTGGTGCGTGGCTTCCATGGCGCCCGGTGCGCACCCCTTCGCGCAACTCGAGTGGGCGCTGGTCCGAGCCGCCGACGACCCGGGGCTGACGAACCTCTCGTCGCAGTTGCGGGGCGACGACCTCGACCTGCTGCGGGCGGTGGTGCGCGTCCTGCCCGACGGTGGGCGTCTGGCGCTGGTCGTCGATGCGTTCGAGGAGCTGTTCCTGCAGGTCGAGGACGAGGCCGAGCGCGACCGGTTCATCCGCAACCTCGCCGAGGCGCTCGAGGATCCGCACAGCGGGCTGACCGTCGTGCTGGCGCTACGGGCGGACCTGCTGCACCTGGCCATGGCGCATCCGCGGTTCGGCCCGTTGCTCGTCGATGGCATCGTGCACGTGCTGCCGCTCACACCCGCCGAGCTGGGGGCTGCCTGTGTGGCACCCGCCGCCCGGGTCGGCGTCATGGTCGAGCCGGAGCTCGCGGGCGAACTGGTCGCCGAGGTCACCGAGCATCCCGGGGCCCTGCCGCTGTTCCAGTACGCGCTGACGGAGCTGTTCGACCGTCGTCGCGACGACATCATGGGGCTGCAGGGCTACCGCGAGCTGGGCGAGGTCAGCGGTGTGGTCGCCCGTCGCGCGGAGGAGACGTACGCCGCACTCGACCGGTCCGGCCAGGGGGCCTGCCGCCAGGTGTTCCTGCGGCTGGTGAGCCTGGGTCCGGAGGGTGAGGTGGGCCGACGGCGCGCCGCTCGGTCCGAGCTCGACGCGATCACCGACGACACGGACGCGGTGGACGCCGTGCTCGGATCCTTCGCCGCGGCCCGTTTGCTGGCCTTCGACCGCGACGAGGTCTCCGGCTGGTCGGCCGTCGAGGTGGCGCACGAGGCGTTGCTGCGGGCCTGGCCGCGTCTGGATGGCTGGATCGAGGAGAGCCGGGACGACCTGCGGGTGCAGCGGTCGGTGGCCGCGGCCGTGAGCGACTGGGAGGCCGCCGGGCGGGACGAGGACTACCTGCTGTCCGGGACGCGTCTGGAGCTCGCCGCCGGCTGGCACCGCCAGACCAGTGTGGCGCCGACGACGAGCGAACGCGCCTACGTGGAGGCGAGCCTGGCCCGCCGGGAGCTCCAGCAGGCCGAGGAGCAGTCCCGCCAGCAACGGGAGCTGCGACTCGAGCGGCGGGCCACGGGTCGGCTCCGCCAGCTGGTCGCGGTCCTCGCCCTCGCGACGCTGGTCGCCGGTTCCCTCGGGGTCGTCGCCGCGGTCCAGAGCGCACGATCCGAGGCACAGGCCGAGCAGGCCCTCGCCGCGACCGAGCTGGTGCGGGCCCGGAGGCTGGCGAACATCGCCGTCGCCACCCGACGGGTCGACCCGGAGCTGAGCCTGCTGCTCGCGCTGCACGGGGCCAACATCACCAGCCAGGCCGGACTGCGGCTCCCCGACGAGATCTACGAGTCACTGCACTGGTCGCTGCAGGCGCGGCGGGTGCAGTTCCCCGGTGATCCAGATCCGGTCGTCGTGGCCGGTCCCGAAGGGCCACAGGGCGTCTTCCGCCTGCCCACCGACGAACTCGTCGCCCTCGCCCGCGCCAACGTGGGTCGCGACCTGACCGCGCAGGAGTGCCGAGAAGTCTTCGAGGGGGCCGCGTGTCCGCCACTACCGGCGGTCCTGCCAGCCATGACCTCGTTCGAAGCGCCCGACCTCACGGGGGAGCAACCGCTGGCCGGCACCCGGGTCACGGTGGTGAGCCCCTTCACCGGGCCGATCCGTGATGGCCTGGGCCAGGAGTTCGAGGTGTTCACGGAACGCACGGGCATCACGGTCGAGATGACGGCACCCGCCGATTTCGAACTCACCCTGCGGAATCAGTTGCAGCAGGACCGACCTCCGGACATGGCGTTCCTCCCGCAGCCGACCGCGGTGGCCTCGCGTGCCCGGGAGGGCGAGCTGATCGATCTCAGCGGCTACCTCGACCCGGAGCTCGTTCAGGAGCAGATGTCCGACCATCTCGTCTCGTTGGGGACCGTGGCCGCGGACGGCACGTGGCCCTCGGAGCGCGGCAGCATCTTCGGCCTGCCCATCCGTGTCAGCAACAAGAGCACCGTGTGGTACTCGATCCCGGGCTTCGAACGGGCCGGCTACGAGGTCCCCCGGAGCTACGACGAGCTCCAGACGCTGACCGAACTGATCGTCGCTGACGGTGGGACCCCGTGGTGCCACGGCGAGGAGAACAGTGCCGCAGGCTGGCCCGGGACGGACCTGATCGAGAACCTGCTGCTGCACGACTCGCTGGAGGACTACGACGCCTGGCTCCGCCACGACATCCCCTTCGACAGCCCGCCGCTGCAGGAGGCGTTCCAGCGCATGTCCCGGCTGCTGCTCGAACCCGGGCACGTGGTCGGAGGACAGGCGGCCGCGGCCACGCTGTTCTTCGGTGTCGCTTCGGCACCGCTCTTCGACGACCCGCCCGGCTGCTTGCTCTACCCCTTCGGCAGCGACGCTCCGGGGTTGTTCCCGTTCGGTGCCGAGCCCGGTCGCGATGTGGGGGTGTTCCCCTTCCCCCCGTCACCGAGGGGCCACAACGCCTGGTGTTGGGGGGCGGCGACTTCGCGGTGGCCTTCACCGACCGTCCCGAGGTCCGCGAGTTCGTGCGCTTCCTCGCTGGCGATGACTTCGGTGCACGGTGGGCTCGTGTGGACCCGAGCTTCCTGTCGGCTCGGCAGGACTTCCCGGTCGCGTCCTACGTGACCTGCGGCCCCGGACCGGACGCGACCTGTGTCCCCGATCCCGTCCGGACGGTACTCGGGCCGACGCTCACCGAGGCCCTGCAGCGTGACCGGTTCCGCTTCGACGGCTCCGATCTGCTCCCGCACGACATGGGCCTCTCGCCGATGTGGGGCGCGATGGTGGAGTTCGTGGGCGAGGGGCCGGACAACCGCGAGCGTCTGCTGGCCGAGCTCGAGGCCACGTGGGTCGAGCGGGAGCGGGACACCGAGGCCGCGAGCGCCGCCCCGTAG
>CAYXJD010000090.1:0-11303 GCA_964465225.1 uncultured Actinomycetota bacterium | reverse complement strand
CCGAGGTGTTCATGGACTACCGCAACGCCGACGGCAGCGTGGTCGAGATGTGCGGCAACGGGGTCCGTGTGGTCGCCAAGCACGTGGTCGATCACGGGTTGGTGCATCCCGGCCCCGACGAGGTGGTCCGCATCGCGACACGAGCGGGCATCAAGCCGGTCCGGATCGTCGGTCGCCATGCCGACGGCCGCGTGGCCATGGTGGAGGTCGACATGGGGCCACCGGTCCTCGAGACCGACGCCGTGCCGTTCGTCGCCGCCGACCCCGCCGCGCTGCGCCACCACCTCGACGTCGAGGAAGAGGTGGTCGCGTTCAGCGTGGTGTCCATGGGCAACCCGCACGCGGTGCTGGTCGTCGATGACGTCGACGCGGCGCCGGTGCACCGAGTCGGGCCGCGACTCGAACACGACCCGAGCTTCCCGATGGGCGTCAACGTCGGCTTCGCCGAGGTGAGCGGCCAGAACCGGATCCGGCTGCGCGTCTGGGAACGCGGGGTGGGCGAGACCGCCGCCTGTGGCACGGGGGCCTGCGCTGCCGCGGTCACGCTGCAGCGCCTCGGGCTCACCGGCAGCCGTGTCGCCGTCGACCTGCCCGGGGGAACGCTGCAGATCGAACACCCCACGGGCGGCTCGGTCATCATGTCAGGACCCGCCGTCGAGGTGGCCCATGGCACCCTCGACAGCGGTTGGTTGGCCGCTGTCGCCCGCGTTGACGAGGCCCCGCTGGTAAGGAGTGAGCCCTGAACACCCGACGTGAGCACGACCCGACGCAGGCTGCGGCCGTCGACGATGGCCGACCGCTCGATCTCGACGACTCGGCCACGATCGGTCGCGCCGAGGCGCGTCGGCGGCGGCGTGACGTCCTCACCGACGAGGGCCCGCGCGAGGGTGTGGACATCATCCGCCCGGTCGAACGCGCCGTGATCGTCGGTGTGCAACTGCCGGGCACCACCACCGCGGACCTCGAGGCGTCCCTGGACGAGCTGACCGCGCTGCTGGACACCGCGGGAGCAGAGGTCGTCGAGCGGGTCGTCCAGCGGCGCGACACCCCGGACCCCGGGACCTTCATCGGGCGCGGCAAGGTGGCTGAGCTGCGTGAACTGGTCGCCGCCGTCGGCGCCGACGCCCTGGTCTTCGACGACGAGCTCACCCCGGCCCAACAGCGGACCCTGGAGGAGGCGGTCAAGCAGAAGGTGCTCGACCGCACCATCGTCATCCTGGACATCTTCGCGCAGCACGCCACGTCCAAGGAGGGCAAGGCCCAGGTGGAACTGGCGCAGCTGCTGTACCTGCTGCCGCGACTCCGCGGGTGGGGTGTGGCGCTGTCCCGACAGGCAGGTGGACGGGTCGCCGGAGGTGCCGGTATCGGCGGTCGCGGTCCAGGTGAGACCCAGCTGGAGGTCGACCGTCGCCGCATCATGCGGCGGATGAGCAAGTTGCGACGCGATCTCGCTGACTACGGCCGCATCCGCGAGACCAAGGCCGCGGAGCGCGAGCGCAACCGCGTCCAGGAGGTCGCCCTCGTCGGCTACACCAACGCGGGGAAGTCGTCGCTGCTGAACCGCATCACCGGGGCGGACGTGAAGGTGGAGGACCGCCTCTTCGCGACCCTGGACCCGACGATCCGCCGCTTGCCGCTGGACGACGGTCGGGAGATCGTGCTCACCGACACCGTCGGCTTCGTACGCAAGCTGCCGCATGGCCTCGTGGAGGCCTTCACCTCCACCCTCGAGGGCTCGGCCAGCGCGGACCTGCTGCTGCACGTGGTCGACGCGTCGCACCCGGAGGCCGAGGCGCAGATCGTCGCGGTCCAGGAGGTGCTCGCGGAGATCGGCGCCGACGGGCGTCCCCAGCAGTTGGTCCTGAACAAGATCGATGCCGTCGCCCCCCACGTCGCCGACGCACTCGCCCGGCGCGTGGAGCTCGAGCTCGGCGAGGTGCCCGTGCTGGTCTCGGCCGTCACGGGAGCCGGGATCGAGACGTTGGTCGAACGGATCACCGCTCGGTTGCCATCACAGCGCTACCGCGTCCAGGGCCACGTGCCGTACGCCCGGCAGGATCTCATCGCCCTCGCCCACCGGCGCGGCTCGGTCGTCGGAGAGGTGCATACCGCGACCGGGACCACGCTCATCGCCGACGTCGATCGTGACGCGGCCCTGGAGCTGCGACACTTCCTCGACCAGGACCCCTTCGCCGAGGACCCCGAGGCGTGGGAAGAGGCGTGAGTCAGCGGATCTGCCGGAGCACCGTGACGACCTTGCCCATGACACGCGCATCGTCGTTGGCCGTGACCGGGATCGGATCGTAGGCCTCGTTGGCGGGATCGAGGAACACCTCGCCGGCCCGGGTCCGCCGGAAGAACTTCACGGTCGCCTCGCCCTCGATCAGGGCCGCGCACATCTCTCCCTGTTCCACGGTGGGCTGCTCACGGACCACCACCAGGTCGCCATCGAAGACACCGGCTTCCAACATCGACTCGCCGCGCACGCGCAGCAGGAACAGCTGTCCGTCCCCGACGAGTTCCTTTGGCAGCGGGTAGACCGCGTCGACCCGTTCCTCGGCCAGGATCGGGCCACCGGCGGCGATCTCGCCCACCAGAGGAACGTGCCGGGCGGGGGAGCGGGGCACGTCCAGCGCGGTGATCGGGTCCCGGCCGAGCTCGAGCGCACGCGGCTTGGTCGGATCGCGCCGCAGGTAACCCTTGCGCTCCAGGGACTCGAGCTGTCCGTGGACCGATGACGGCGAACGCAACCCGACGGCATCGCCGATCTCGCGGACCGAGGGCGGGTACCCGTGCTCGTCGACGTGGCTGTGGATCATCTCGAGGATCGCCCGTTGGCGCTCGGTGAGCTCGCCCGCTGCATCCGTCGCCGGGGCGGTCAACGACAACTCACCGGTGCCGTCCTGACCGGAGGTGCGGTCGGATGCGGCGGCGGGGTCGTGCTGAGAGGTCTGAGCTGGTGTGCGCTCCATGGCTGGGCTCCCGGGTGGCTCGAACGCGCGTTCGTCCAGCGTAGCAGGTCGGGGTCCCGAGTGGGAACATCTGTTCGCTTCCACCTTGACGTGGGAACGCACGTTCGGTTGACTGGGGGCCGAACGGACGTTCGCCGCGAGGTCGCACCTGACCCCGCACCTCTGACCCCGCACCTCTGACCCCGCACCTCTGACCCTGACTCCTGACCCCGGCGCCGTCATCGAAGGAGTTCTCATGATCAGGCACGGCACCCTGCGGGACGCTGCGCTGGCCGATCGGCGTGTCCCTGCTGCCACCCGATCGGCGGCCGTGGTGCCAGGCTCGACGCTGCGCCGCCGACGCCTGGTCGCTCTGGTGGCGCTGGTCGCCCTCTCGATACTGCTGACGGTGGTCATCGGCCGGGTCGGGGCACAGGCCGAGCTGATCGAGCCGGTCGCAGGGCACGCCGTGGTCACCCCGGGGGACACGCTGTGGGATGTCGCCGTGGACACCGCGCCGAACGGAGTGGACCCCCGGCAGCAGCTGGCGGCGATCCGGGGTCTCAACGGTCTCGACGGCAGCACCGTTGCACCGTGGACGGTCGTGCTGCTCCCGGCTCGCTGACCTCCCAGGTTCGCCCTCAGGCGCTCTTGGGCGGTGCTTCCTTCCGGAGGCTCGACAGCTCCAGTTCGAAGTCCTCTGGTCCCTGGAAGTCCTTGTAGACGCTCGCGAACCGCACGTAGGCCACCTCGTCGAGGTTCTGGAGCTGCGCCAGCACCTGGAGGCCGACCTGCTCGGAGGTGACCTCCCGTTGCCCCGTCGTCCGTAGCTCGCGCTCGACGGCAGCGGCCGCGTCCTCGAGCGCCTGGGATGTGACGCGTCCCTTGGCCGCACGAGCCATCCCATCGAGGACCCGGGCGCGATCGAAGGGCGCCACTGCACCGGAGCGCTTGCGGACCGCCAGAGCCGGGAGCTCGATGCGCTCGAAGGTGGTGAACCGCAGCCCGCACGCGTGGCACTCGCGACGACGCCGGATGGCGTCGCCGCTCGGGGCAGGTCGGGAGTCGACGACCCGATCGTCATCGGTCCCACAACCGGGGCAACGCACCTCGCACCGCTCCTGGTGGGCAGGGCGCGAAGGTAGGTCGGCCCGGGGCCGAAGACGAGCATCTGCGACCGGTCGACCCGGGCTGTCGGCCCGCTCGGCTCAGACCGGACGTGCGGCGACGGGCGGCCGACGGATCCCGAGCTGTGTGGCGACCAGATCGAGGACCTCGAGCACCGCGACCGTGTCGCTGTGGCGCAGAGCAGGGCTCTCCAAGGCTCCGAGCTCCAGACAGCGGTGCACCTCCCGCACCTCGTAGCGGTACCCGAGCTCATGTCCCCCGATCGGCAGGTGGACGGGAGCCCGGTCACGTGGCCTGAGGGTCAGGCTGGGCGCGTGGTGGAAGGGCTCCGCTATCCAGATGCTGCCCTCGGGGCCCGCCACCGTGGCCCACACCCCCGATGCGTCCGTGAAGGAGCAGCGCCACGCGGCGGTGCCTCGGTCGTGATCGGCGAGCACGGCGGCGCTCAGGTCGACGCCGGTGTCGCCGAGCCGGCCCGTAGCGCGGACCGCCCTGGCGGGACCCAGCAGATCGTGTGCCAGGGTCGCTGGGTACACGCCGAGGTCGAGCAGCGCCCCGCCACCGAGCTCCGCCGAGCGCCAGCGGCGCGTCGGGTCGGGATCCAGCAGGACCCCGAGGGAGGCCTGGAACGCCGCTGGCGGTCCGATCGTCCCGCTGGCGAGTTCGGCGTGCAGTCGCGTGATGGCGGGCTGGAGGCGCATCCACATGGCCTCGGCGATGAACACCTCGGCCCGCGCTGCCGCCGCCAGCACGGTGCGGGCCGTGTCGGCGTCGAGAGCGAACGGTTTCTCCACCAGCGCCGGGATGCCGGCGTCGAGGCAGGCGTGTGCGTCGAGATGGTGACGCTCGTTGGTCGTGGCGACGTAGACCACGTCGAGGTCGCTGTGCTCGAGCAGTGCGGCGTGCGGGTGCACCGCGACCTCGATGCCGTGGTCCGCGGCGAAGCGCTGGGCTCGTGCGGGCGTGGCCGACGACACCGCCACGATCCTGCCCCCCTCCGCCCGGATCGCGTCCGCGAAAGCGTGGGCGATGATGCCCGTCCCCATGATGCCCCAGCGCCATGTCATGGCCATCCCAGTCGTCGTCGGTCGCGCTAGCGTGCCCCAGATGAGCACATCGATCGCCCTCGGACCATCGACGCTCGGACTCGCCCTGGCCACCGAGGTGGCCACGGAGGATGGGTGGTCGGTGCGTGAACTGCAGGTGCCCGATGGCCTCGATGGCCCTCCGGGCATCCTGCAGGGAGGGTTGGCCGCCGGGCTGGCCATCGGCATCGCCCGTGCTGCCGATACCTACGGTGCGCCGCTGACCGCTGTCCATGCGCGCTTGCACGCACCGACGCCGCTCGGTGCGAGCGTGGTCACCCGGGTTCGGGACGGTGCTGCTGTCGGCAGCCACGTCGTCGAGATCCGTACCGGTGGCACGGTCCTGGTCAGCGCGGAGGTCGAACTGGCGGGCCACGACCCGGCGCCGTTGGGTCTCGACCTCCTCGACCTCGCCACCGTGCCCTTCCCGGAACCGGTCCCACAGGACGCCTACCCGACCTGCTTCGCCTGCGGTCCTCACCCCCGCCACCCCGCTGGTCTGCGACTGCATCCACGACCGCGCGCCCCGGACACCATCGTGCAGCCGTGGATACCTGCTGCGGCGCTCGCCGGTGACCGGCCCGGCGTGGTCGATCCGCTCCTGGTCGCCGCGGTCCTGGACTGCCCGACGGTGTGGGCCGGCTTCGAGCGCCTACGGCATGCCGGTTACGGCGGTGCGCTGCTGGGGGGCTTCCACCTGCAGGTCTTCCGGGATCTGCCGGTCGAAGAGCCCGTTCGGGTGGTCGCCCGGTGGGATGGCCTCGACGGGCGCAAGGGCCGGGCTCGGGCCGCCCTCATCGACGAAGAGCGCACGGTCTACGCCCTGGCGGCCGCCCTGCACGTCGCGGTGCCAGAACTGCCCACCGTGTGACCAGCCCGCGTGGCGGTCGGTTCGTGGCGGATGCGTGCCGGCCATGTCCGTTGCCGCTAGGTCTGCGGCCCCCCGTACCCCCTGCCCGAGCGCATCCCGCGGCAGCCATCATCGCCGTTCAGTCGGGGGTGGTCCGTTGCACCAGCACGCGTTCACCGTGGGACCCGCGCTCGTCGGACCACCGGTCGACGATCTCCAACCGGCCGTCGTTGCGATGCTGGAGCCGTGCACGTCCGCGGCCGATGATCTCCTCGGCGTGGTCACCGTCCTCCGCGGTGTGGACGAACCGGTAGCGCAGCAGGTCGCCGGCCAGGATGCCGCCGGCCTCGCCGTCGAGCAGATGGTCCGCCTCGTAGCGACCGACCACTCGCCGGCCCTCCTGGAGGAAGCGCACGAGCAGACCGGTGATGACGGACCCTTCGATCGTCTCCTCGAGTTCGAAGCTCAGACCGTGGAGGTCGTAGCCAGAGACGCCGCTACGGTGACGTCCGGCTTCCCAGTCGCTGCGTGTCAACGCATAGCCCCACTCGGCGGCCGCAGTCGTGCCATCGCCAGCCGCGTAGGACTCGCGGTAGCGGGCCTCCATCCGGAAGCCCGCCGCGTTGAAGGTCCGCTGCATGGGGACGTTGTGCTCGTGTGTGCGCCCCGTCAGGCGGACGAGATCGGGGTGCGCGGAGAAGTGATGGTCGGCGAGTTGGCGCAGGACCTCGCGACCGGCTCCTCGTCCTCGTGCCTGGGGTGTGATCCGCAGTTGGACATCGGCATCACGCCGATCGAGGCCGTCCACCAGGGCGAAGCCCGCCGTCGTCCCGTCGATGATGATCGCCCAGCCGAACCGGTCCGTGCTTGCCCACTCGCCGGCTTCGAGTTCCCGACGGAGCCTGTCCTCGACGAAGCCGATCGGTTTCGCCACGTTGGTCGCCGAGCGTCGGTCCGTGTTCACCACCCAACCGGCGTCGTCGGGGACGAGCATCCGGAGATGGACCTCGGATCGGTTCGTTGATCGGGACACAGCGTGCTCCGGGGACGTCGGGGACCTACCTCTAACGACGGACAGCTCGCACCCGTCGGCTGCCCCACGTGGAGGTGTCGCGGTGCTGAGGTGAAGGTCCGGCGGCGGCACCACCGCCGGGCTGGTGTCTTCGGTCGTCCCGGGGTGAGCCATGGTGGTCCATGGGACGTCCCGGCATCCCGCGCCGGGCATGACCATGATGCCAGATGGACCGGTGCCCGTTCGTCGATACCGGCGGGCGGCCGGACGGTGATCGCCGCCAGTAGGCCCCGCGCAGCTGCCAGTCCCGCTGCTCGTCATCGCTGCGGCGGTCGTTGCGGGAGTTGGCAGAGGAAGCGCCGCGGCCGCGACGTTGTGGTGTCGGACCGTCGCCGCCCGTTGTGCCGTCGGACCGACGCCGCCCGTTGTGCCGTCGGACCGACGCCGTCACGGCTGCCCCGTTAGGGTGTCGGACCGGCGCAGACTGGTGCTGCGCCGAGGCGATCGGGAGGCGAGGCGTGGAGTTCGTGGGATGGACGGCGACCGAGTTGGCCCGGGCCGTGTCGACCGGAGCCTGCTCCGCTCGGTCGGTCGTGCAGGCGCACCTGGATCACCTGGCTGGGGTCGAGAATCGTCTCGGCGCCTTCGTCGCCACGCGGGCGCGGGCGGCACTGGCGGAGGCCGACGCCGTCGATGCCGACCCCCAACGCAGCCAACTCCCGCTGGCTGGGGTGCCCATCGCCATCAAGGACGTGATCGACGTGGCCGGGGAACCGACGCGGCACGGCTCGTTGGCGACCTCGCCGGAACCGACCACCGCTGATCACGAACTGGTCGGCCGCCTCCGGGCCGCCGGGGCTGTCGTGCTCGGCAAGACACGTGGGCCCGAACTCTCGCTGTGGGGGACCTCTGATGATCCGACCGCGACCGTGGTCAGCCCATGGGATCCCACGCGGGTCGCCGGTGGTTCTTCCGGTGGTTCGGCAGCTGCGGTGGCGGCGGGGACCGTCCCGTTGGCGGTCGGGACCGATGGCCTGGGGTCGGTGCGCATCCCGGCTGCCGCGTGCGGTCTCGTGGGGTTCCGGCCCGGGGCGCCTCATCTTCCCTACGAACGGGACGGTGAACCGCACTGGTTCGGCATGACGAGGTTCGGGCCGCTGGCGACGACCGTGGCCGATGCGGTGCTGCTGACCGAGGTGTTGTCGGGATCCAGCTTCCCGCTGGAAGGGGCACTCGACGACCCACTGGATGTCGCCGTGTCGTGGCGGGCGCCGGCACCCGGGGTCAGTGTCAGCAGCGCCTGGCGGGAAGCGGCGCTGGAAGCGGGGCGGTTGCTCCACCATGCCGGCCATACCGTGACCCGCGCGGATCCGCCCTACGACCGCACCACCGTCCAGGCGGTGGTGGCGCGATGGACCCAGGGTGCCGGCATCGATGTCGGGGCACTGGGACTCGACCCGGAGCTGCTCCAGCCACGTACCCGCGCCCACATCGCTGCCGGCGAACGGCTCGCGAAGGTGACCGAGGTCGCCGAGGACGACGTGGTGCGCTGGCGGGAGCGCCTCGCGCCGTTCTTCGCCGATCACGACGTCCTGTTGACGCCGGCCTTCGCGCGGGCGCAACCGTCGGCGACCGCCTGGCACACTCGTCCGTGGGCTGCCAACATCGCGGCGAACCTGTCCACCTACCCCTTCACCGCCGCATGGAACCTCGCCGATCTGCCGTCTGCGGTCGTGCCGGTGTGGGAGGAGGGGGGACGGCCGCTGTCGGTCCAGATCGTCGCTGACGCCGGTCGCGAGGACCGTGTGCTCGCGGTCGCTGCGTTGTTGGAGTCGATGGTGCCGCGCAGACGCCACGCACCGGGCTGGGGTGTCGCCGGCTGAGCTGCTGGTGCCGGCCGACGTCAGGTCGTACCGGCAGACGGACCGGCTGGGGGCGTGACGCGGCGTCCGTTCTGCTTCAGCGCTGCGTGCCGCTGTCCGGTCCCTCGGTCATCCCCGGTTCACCAGCTTCCTCTCCAGGCGTGGCCGGATGCCGCGGCGTCCCTGAGACCGTGCGGGACACCGTGGAACCGTCGTCGTCGACCCTGACCCGCGTGCGCCGACGTGCGCGCCGACGCCCCGTCCCGCGGCCGTCTTCGGGGTCGTCGCGCCGTCGCGTGGCCGAGCGCAGCTGGGTCTCCTCGGGGAACTGCGCCAGCAGTGTGTCCGGATCGACACCGGGGCCGCCGACCGGGCGCGGACCCGCAGGGTGGCCTCCTGATCGCAGACCCTGGCGTATCCGGAGCTCGTTGCCGACGGCGGCGACCACGGCGGTGACGGGAACGGCCAGGAAGGCGCCGACGATACCGACCAGCACCGCCCCCGCGGTCAGCACGGCCAGGATCACGACCGGGTGCAGGGAGACCGCCCGTTTCATGATGGTCGGCTGGAGCAGGTTCGACTCGATCTGCTGCACGAGGAGCACGATGAGGGTCATGATGACGGCTGCCTGCAGCCCCTGGTCCGCCAGGGCCACCAGCACCGCCAGGAACCCGGTGACGAACGCCCCGATGACCGGGACGAAGCCGCCGAAGAAGACGAGCACGGAGAGCGGCAGGACGAGGGGGATGTCGAGGATGAGCAGTCCGAGACCGATACCGACGGCATCGATCAACGCCACGAGCGAGGTCCCGCGCACGAAGCCCGACAGGGCGACCCACCCGCGCTGACCGGCCGCACGCACGTCGTCGCGGTGAGCAGCGGGGGTCATCTTGAGGAACCAGGACACGAGTTGCTCGCCGTCCTTGACGAAGAAGAACAGCAGCACCAGCGCCAGGGCCAGTGCCGTGAAACCCTCGACGATCGCGACGGCGACGTTGCCGAGCTGGGAAGCGATCGTGCCGGCGGCTCCCGACAGTGCCGACATCGCTGTGTCGAGGAGCTGGTCGAGCTGCTCCCGGTCGTAGCCGATCGGTCCCTCCTCCAGCCACAGCAGCAGCTGGTCGAAGCCTTCAGCAACCGTTGGGCCGAGCTCCTGGATCTGATCGACGAACGCCGGCGTCATGAGCGCGATCACGCCGAAGAAGGACCCGACGCCACCGACGACCACCAGGCCCGCCGCTGCCAGCCGTGGCCACCCGGCGCGTTCGAGACGGCGAGCTGGTGGCACGCACAAGGTGGACAGGATCAGGGCGATGATGATCGGCAGGCTGACGAGGTAGAGCCGGGTCAGGGCCACGATCAGCACGGCAGCGCCGACCAGCAGGACGAGCGCCCGCCAGGTGTACTGGACGGTGGTGTCGAGCCAGGAGGGGACCCGCTGGTCCGAGCCCCGTCGCACGGTGACCGGCGCCACGTCGCCAGGGCCCACCCGGGCCTCTGCGGCTGCCTTCGACGGATCGGGTGGCTCAGCGGCCATCGGTGTTCTCCGATGTGGGTTCGGTGCGCGTCGGCGGGATGCTACGCCAGCACCTGGCTGTTGGTGCGGAGCCGGGGTCCGCACCGGCCGCGACGACCGCGATCGACGGCAGGTGCGTGCCGGCACCGGCGGGAGCAGCAGGACCCTGGCAGCCGGACGGCAGGAGCTGCCGGTACCCGCCGACCCCGTGGTGGCCGCCCGGGTCGCACGGTGGCCGCTCGGGCCACGACGGCCAGCGCACCGGGACGTGCACTGAGGTCGCGGGCCGTGCACTCAGCGCGCTGCTTGCCGAGGGGAAGCGATGGGCCAAGCGGTGGATGAAGCTGTGGACAAACAGGGTCCTGGCTGGGGATGACGGGAGGTGGTAGCGGGGGAGGAGCTGTGGGAACACAATATGTAGTACTTGCGTTGGAGAAGAGACCACCACCAGTTGTGTCCCCGGCCGCGCACCGATGGGAAGAGGTGCTTGCGTACGGTGGGGCTGAGCGGTTCAGTGCGCTCCGGATCGCACCGGTGTAGTTCCCGGGGTGTGAGCCGAGAACCCGAGCCGAGCACCACCCGCCGCTGGTCACCGACCGACCGCCAGGTGGACGCGAACAGGAGTCGAAGAGCGATGGCCGACACGACCCGAGCAGACGAGCCGACCGTGATAAGCGTCAGCGATGCGGTGCCCAGCGCGCCCTTGCACGTCGAGGAACGCGATGGTCGACGCGGCCTACGTCTGGATCGCTACTTCACCCACGCCGCAACGCACCCGTACGACGAGTTGGAATGGGAGCTTCGCGATGCCGTCCTGACGAACTGGCGGGACGGCTCCACCTCGTTCGAGCAGCGCGGGGTCGAGTTCCCGAAGAGCTGGTCGATGATGGCGACCCAGA
>CAYXJD010000089.1:10591-11306 GCA_964465225.1 uncultured Actinomycetota bacterium | reverse complement strand
GCACCGACGACGACACCGACGACACCGACGACACCGACGACGACACCGACGACACCGACGATACCGATGGCGCTACCGACGACGACCCCGACGACGACACCGACGTCGGCGCGCTGGGCTTCACCGACTGCGAAACCGAGCGCTACACCGTCGGCTACCCCCGCGACTGGAACACCAACAGCGATGAGGGGGTGCTCGGACCCTGCCGCATCTTCCACCCCCAAGCGATCGACGTGCCGGAGCGGCCACGGGACCGGGACCTGCACTACGCGGTGTCGATGTACGTGGACGACGTCGATCTCGACGACATCGACCCGAGCGGTGGCCTGGGCGAGGTCCTCGAGGAGCGGGAGACCACGGTCGATGGCCGCACCGCCGTGGTGGCGGAGTACCGCTCGACCGGTGAGGTGACCCCAGAGGGTGAGCGCAGCACCACCTGGATGATCGACCTCGACGGTCAGATCCTCGTCGCCACGACCTCGTCGGTCGGCGAGACCGACTACGAGCGCGACCAGCGCATCCTCGAGCGCATGGTCACCGAGGAGCTCACCATCCACGACGAGGGGACGGACCAGGCCGCGCCGATCGACGGGCCCGCGACCACACAGCGGTCCACACGTGAACCCGACGCCGACGGGCCGCTGTGGGTGGAGGACGTTCGCGTCGGTCACCACGGCACCTTCGACCGGGTCACCTTCGAGATCGGCGGGGAGGG
>CAYXJD010000089.1:0-10581 GCA_964465225.1 uncultured Actinomycetota bacterium | reverse complement strand
CTTCCGATCTCGTGGGTCGTCCTCGTACTCGATCAGCCAGCCAACGTCACCTTCGAGATCGGCGGGGAGGGTGACGTTGGCTGGCTGATCGAGTACGAGGACGACCCACGCTCACAGGGGCGCGGCGACCCGGTGGAGATCGCAGGTGAGGCGGTCATGCGGGTGGCGCTGCGCGGCATGCCCTACCCGACGGAGCCCGGGGTCCCCCCCTACGAGGGCCCCGAGCGGCTCCAGCCCGAGCGCACCGAGGCGATCGTCGAGGTGATCGAGGACGTGCTCTACGAGGGCTACTACGACTTCTTCGTCGGCCTCGACGCCGAACGGCCCTACCGGCTCGAGCGCCTCGACGACCCGCAACGCGTCGTGATCGACTTCGTGCTCGAGTGAGCGGGGCGGCGTCGGCACGCAGCAGCGATCATCCGCTGCAACGCGCCCACCCCGCCGGGACGTCCCGCCATGCCCGGCCCCGTGGCTGCTAGGCCGTGCGCCGGGTCAGCGGCTTGTACTTCAGGCGGTGCGGCTGCAGCGCCTCATCGCCCTTGCGACGGCGCAGATCCTCCTCGTACTCCGAGTACCCCCCGGGGAACCAGGTCACCTCCGAATCGCCCTCGAAGGCCAGGATGTGGGTGGCGACACGATCGAGGAACCACCGGTCGTGGCTGGTGATCACCGCGCAACCCGCGAAGTCGAGCATGGCCTCCTCCAGCGCCCGGAGCGTGTCCACGTCCAGGTCGTTGGTCGGCTCGTCGAGCAGCAGCAGGTTCGCCTCCTGCTGCAGCAGCTTCGCGAGGTGGATCCGGTTGCGCTCCCCGCCGGAGCACTTGCCCACCTCCTTCTGCTGTTCGCCACCCTTGAACCCGAACGCCGCGACGTAGGCGCGGGAGGCCATCTCGGTGCGCCCGAGCTGCACCCAGTCCACGCCACCGGTGATCTCCTCGAACACGGTCAGTCCGGGATCGAGCGCTGCGCGCGACTGGTCCACGTAGGACAGCGCCACCGTGTCGCCGACCCTGAGCGCCCCGTCGTCGGGTTCGAGCGGACCGTCGAGCAGGCCGGCCTGGCCAGCCGCGGTCACGATCATCTTGAACAGGGTGGTCTTGCCCGCGCCGTTCGGTCCGATGATCCCGATGATCCCGCCCGGCGGGAGCGAGAAGGTCAGGTCCTCGTACAGCAGCTTGTCGCCGAAACCCTTGAGCACGCCCTCGGCTTCCACGACGACGTCACCGAGCCGGGGACCGTCGGGGATCATGATCGTCGGCTTCGTGACCTGCTTGGGACGCTCGCGCTGCAGCAGGGTCTCGTAGGCCTGGACCCGCGCCTTGGCCTTGGTCCGACGCCCTTCCGGCGAGCGCTTGACCCAGTCGGCCTCCTCGGCGAGCTGACGCTGTTGTGCCGACTCCTCACGCTCCTCCTGGCGCAGCCGCTCCCGCTTCTGCTCCAGCCAGCCCGAGTAGTTGCCCTGGTAGGGGTAGCCCTTGCCACGGTCGAGCTCGAGGATCCACTCCGCGACCTCGTCGAGGAAGTAGCGATCGTGGGTGATCGACACGACCATCCCGGCGTAGTCCTTCAGCGTGCGTTGCAACCACGCGACGGATTCCGCATCGAGGTGGTTGGTCGGCTCGTCGAGCAGCAGGATGTCGGGCTTGGACAACAGCAGCCGGCACAGGGCCGCGCGCCGCTTCTCCCCACCGGACAGCGTGGTGGGGTCGTCGGCGTCGGGGACGCGGAGCGCATCCATCGCCACCTCGATGGTGCGGTCGAGGTCCCAGGCATCCGCCGCGTCGATCGCATCCTGGACCGAGGCCATCTCCTCGTAGACGCGCTGCAGTTCATCGTCGTCGAGGGGCTCGCCGAGCTTGGCGGCCAGTTCGTTGTAGCGCGGGACGAGCGCGGCGACCTCGCCGAGCCCTGCGAGGACGTTGTCGCGGACCGAGCTGTCGGGGTCGAGTTCGGGTTCCTGGGGCAGGAAGCCGACGCTCATGCCCTTCGCCGGCCACGCCTCACCCTCGAAGCTCGTGTCGATGCCGGCCATGATCTTCATCAGGGTCGACTTGCCGGCACCGTTGGGCCCGATGACACCGATCTTGGCCCCGGGGTAGAACGACAACCAGATGTTGGACAGGACCTCCTTGCCCCCCGGCACGGTCTTCGTGAGGCCCTTCATGACGTAGCAGTACTCAGCCATCGACGAGCTTTCGTGGTCGGCGCGGGTCGGGTGGTCGGCGCGAGGGTACGGGCCGTTCGGACACCGCCGGTGTGTCGGGCAGCGCGCGACCCGATCTGCAGGACCGCGCGCTGCGTTGCCCGATGGCGCCATCTGCGCGACCGTGGCCAGCCTCTCGCCCCGCGACAGGACAGGAAGCCGATGATCCGGACCGCACCCCGCTGGCTCGCCGTGCTCGCCCTCGCGCTCGCAGCGCTGGCCGGCTGTGCCGGCGGCGAGGTGGGTGATCCCGAGGACTCGGTCGCAGGTACGGCCGATGGGGACGACACCGCCGTGGAGGAGCCGGCTGGGACGCCAGCGCCGACCGTGGTGGTGCGTGACATCGAGTTCCAGCAGGCGTCGGTCACCGTGGAGGCCGGCACGCCCGTGACGTGGAGTAACGAGGACGGGGTCGCCCACACCGTCACCTCGGGCACACCCGATGCACCCACCGAGGTCTTCGACGAGGACCTGCCTGCCGGCGGCGAGGTCCAGATCACGCTGGACGAGCCGGGCACGTACGCCTACTGGTGCCGGATCCATCCCAGCATGACCGCCGAGGTGGTGGTGGAGCCGGCGGCCTGACCGGCGTTCAGGCCAGCAGCCCCCGCTCGAGCAGGAGCCAGCTCGCAGCCAGCGCACCGGTGTAGAGCAGGCTGATCAGGGCCCCCACCGGCACGACCAGCAACGGGTGGCGATCGCGCGTGGCCTGCACGCCCCACCACGCGGCGGCACCGAGCAGCAACTCTGGTGGGAGCACGTAGGGCGCGAGCCAGCCGCCGACCGTGGTCACACCGACCGGCTCCCAGATCCCGAGCGGGGGCAGCAGCGCCTCCGCTCCGAGGAAGACCACCCCCGCCGCGAGGACCGCCGTGATCCAGCCCGCTGCCGGGCCTCGACGCCTGGCAGCCGCGTCCGCAGCGGCGACGATGACCACCAGCGGCACGGTCCACATCAGCGCCATGGAAGCGGTGACGGGGCCGAGGTCCGGGGCTCCGTCGGCCGGGAAGCGAAGCGTCCCGAGCCCTGCCGCCAGCACCGCATCGGGCACGACCTGGAAGACGCTGGTGACCGCAGCCAGCCACCAGGCGCGCAGCCAGCGCTCATGGCCTCGCACGAGGACGACGACCACGCTGACGAGGTCGTAGCCGATGAGCAGGATCCACAGACGCCATCCCTGGGCGAGCTCCCCGGGAGCCAGGAGCACCACCGAGGCGACCAGGGCGAAGCCGAGGTGCACCGCGACGAGGTCGCGCTCCTGAGCATCCATGCCCCGCTCCGTTCCACTGAGCCGATGGCCGGCCAGAGCGCCGGCGCGGACAGCCTGCCACCTCGGCGCCGCGGGCCGTCGGGACCGGTGTCGGACTCAGCCCGGCAGCACGATCGCGGGCCTGCCGAGGGTGAAGGCAGCAGCCGCGACGCGCTGCTGCAGCGCGGTCGATCCCATCAACGCCCCCAGGCGCTCCACGACGATCGGACCGTCGAGGGTCAGCGCGGTGGCCAGGACCTCGATGTCATCGCGCCGCAACGACAGGGTGAGCGCGTGTGGTTCGCCCCGCAGCTCGCGGACGAGCTCCAGGTACGCGACGAGCAGCGACGTGCGGTCGGCCGGATCGAACCGCCGCGTCACCCCGGCAGCCGTCACGGCCCCCTCGTCGAGATCGACGTCCAGCAGGGTGCGCGCGGGGTAGAGCTCGTCGGTCTCGAAGCCGTAGACACGGGCCAGTGCCAGCAGCAGCGTGTCGTCGGGCACCTCGGCCCCATGCTCGAACGCGCGCAGCTGCCGTGACGAGAGGGCGCCACCGGAGCGCGACGCCAGCAGGCGTCGGGGGCGGTGACCGCGGCGACCGCGCAGCAACTTGCTCACCCGCTGGGCGAACGTCGGCTCGCGATCGACGATCTCGCGCGACACGTCGGACATGGCACACACTCCATGGGCCGACCGGGGCCCGTGATGCCAGCATCGGCAGCCACCTGCCGGGACTTGAGTCCCGGTGGCGCGTGGCGGTCACGGCGACGCCGTACCCTGCTGCCCCCATGCCCCCCTTCGCCGCCGCTGCGCTCGTCTTCCTGTCCTCGGCCGCCGTGCTGGTCCTCGAGATCCTGGCGGCCCGGTTGCTCGCGCCCTACGTCGGCGCCACGCTCGAGACCTACACCGCGATCATCGGCGTGATCCTGGCCGGGATCGCGATCGGCTCCTGGCTGGGCGGCAAGGCCGCGGACGCCCGCGACCCGCGCGGACTGCTCGGTCCCCTGCTGGTCGCCGGCGGTGCGCTGGCCTTCGCCTCGATCCCGATCCTCGACGGGCTGGGGACCTCCCTGCGCGGCGCCGGGCCCACGACGACCACCACCCTGACGGTGCTGGCCTTCTTCGCCCCGGCAGCGGTCCTGTCCGCAGTGACACCCGCCGTGATCAAGATCCAGCTGGCCAGCCTGGAGGAGACCGGCCGGGTCGTCGGGCGGCTCTCGGCGCTGTCGACCGCCGGTGCCATCGTCGGCACCTTCGTCACCGGCTTCCTCCTGGTCGCCGCCTTCCCGACCCGGCCCGTGGTCCGCGCCACGGCACTGTTCCTGGTGCTGCTGGGGGTCGGGACCGCCCTGGCACTGGGACGCCGCCGCAGCCTCGGCGCCGGCGCCGCCGTGGGGGTCCTGGCGGCAGGGGCGTTCTCCTTCGCCGCCTCACACCCGTGCGAGTACGAGTCGGCGTACTACTGCGCCTACGTCGTCGCCGACGAGGACCGGCCGTCGGGCCGGGCGCTGTGGCTGGACACGCTGCGGCACTCCTACGTCGACCTCGAGGACCCGAGCTACCTCGAGTTCACCTACACCCAGTGGTTCGGGGACGCGATCACGGCGATCGCACCCGCTGGCGAGCCGCTCTCCACGCTGCACCTCGGCGGCGCGGGTTTCACGATGCCCCGCTACCTGCGTGACGTCCACCCGGGGTCGACCTCCGAGGTGCTGGAGGTGGACCCGTTGCTGGTCGAGCTCGCCCAGGACGAGCTGGGGCTGGAGCTCGGTGAGGACATCACCGTGCGGATCGGCGATGCCCGTGCCACCGTCGACGATGGCCCCGCAGGAGCGCACGACCTGGTCATCGGCGATGCCTTCGGCGGCGTCGCCGTCCCCTGGCACCTGGCCACCGTCGAGTTCGCCCGCCTGGTGGAGCAGCGCCTGCAGCCCGACGGGGTCTACACGATGAACGTGATCGACTACGGCCCCCGCGGGTTCCTGCGGGCCGAGTTGGCCACCCTCGCCGCGGTGTTCGATCACGTCGCGGTCCTCGGGCGTCCCGGTTCCTTCGGTGACGCGACCCGCCGGGTCGGCGGCAACTACGTCGTCGTGGCCTCCGACGCTGCGTTGCCCATCGAGGCGATCCGAGCGGCGAACACCCGCCGGGGGCGGACCGACGACCTGCTGGTCGGCGCCGAGCTCGATCGTTTCGTCGGCGATGCCCGCATCCTGACCGACGATCACGCTCCGGTCGATCAGCTGTTGACCCCGCGCCCGGTCGGCTGAGCGGATCCGCCCCAACAGGGGACGACACCGGCGATACTGGAGCTGACCCCGCCGCGAAGGGTGGGTGAGGGCCGTGACCATCCCCGATCACCCTCCCGGGTCATTTCCCGCCGCCCCCACCGCTCGGAGCGAGCATGCCGGACCACGATGACACGGAGCTGCCTGCGCCGCTGCACTCCCCGGCGCCGCGGGTGGTCATCATCGGGGCCGGCTACGCGGGCAGCCACGCGGCTGCTGCCGCCAGCCGGAGCGGCGACGTCGAGGTGGTCGTCGTCGACCATGACGGGCGGCACGGGTTCCTGCCCCGGATGGCCGGCGTCGCTGCCGGCCGGTTGCGTGCCAGCGACGCGCGCGCCCCCCTGCAGGAGCTCATCGACGGCGACATCGAGGTGGTCCACGGCCGTGCGGTGCGCATCGATGACGAAGCCGGGCTCGTCACGCTCGACGACGCCACCACCCTGCGCGCCGCCGCGGTGGTCGTGGCTGCCGGATCGGGGTCACCGGCCGGCAGCGTGGTGGGCAGCGAGCGCTACGCGGCCACCCTTCACACCCCCGACGACGCCCTGACGCTGCGGCGTCGGCTGGCCCGCGCGAACCGGCTCGTGGTGGTCGGAGCCGGGGCCACGGGCGTGCAGCTCGCTGCCGAGGTCGCCGCCGCCCGGCCCGGCGTCGAGGTCCACCTGATCGAGATCGCCGGCCGGGTGCTGCCAGCCGAACCCCGCCGGCTCGGCGACGACGCCACCACGGCGCTGCTGCGGGTGGGCGTCCATCTCCACCTCAGCACCGAGGTGGCACGGGTGGACCGCCGCGGGGTGGTGCTCGGTGACGGACGTCGCTTCGACGGCACCGTGGTCTGGGCCGGCGGATGGCAGGCCGATGCCTCCGTCCTCCTGCCGGAGGCTCCCACCCAGGACGGTCGGGCCATCGTGACCAGCGATCTCAGGGTCTCCGGTCTCCGTCGCGTGCTGGCGGCCGGTGACATCGCCGCCCACCGGGACCTCGTCGGGCGGCTGCTGCCGATGTCGGCCCAGATCGCCAGCCAGGCTGGTGCCATCGCCGGGCGCAACGCCGCCGCCCTGGCCACCGGCCACGCCACCAGGCCGGCCCGTCTGCTGGAGCTCGGCCGCCTGATCGACCTCGGCGACCGCGGGGTGGGACGGATAGGGCCGCTGCCGATCGGCTGGGGCCCCACCGCCCGGCTGGTACCTCTGCTCCACCTCGGCGTCGACCTGCGCCATCTCTGGCAGCTCGGGGGCGTGCCGGTCGCACTGGCGAACACGCCCGGGCGTCGCAGCGAGGGGACGTCCCCGATCGCCACGGCGCCACTGCACGCGGTCAACTGATCCCGTCGCCCACACGGACCGCTCGAACGACCGGTGACCGTCGCGGCCCTGGCGCCTAACGTGGGCACCCGGAGAGCGAGGGAGGCGCGCGTGATCGGGGAGCGGCGACAGGGCACGGGCACCGGGGGCGGGCCACCCCACATCGACGTCACGTCCCTGGATCTGGGAGGCGACGTCGTCTTCATCACCGATGACCAGGGCCGCATCGTGGACGTCAACGATGCGTTCGTCCGGGTGACGGGCTACTCGAAGCGGGAGGCGATCGGATCCCGCCCCAACCTGTTGTCCTCCGGCTACCAGGACGAGCGGTTCTACCGGGAACTGTGGGACACGATCACCAGCGGTCAGGTCTGGGAGGGCCAGCTCGTCGACCGCCGACGCGACGGGGCGCTCAGGACCCACCATGCCACGATCAGCCCGGTCCAGGACCAGACGGGCCGCATCACCCACTACGTGGCCGTGGAACGGGACGTGACCACCGAGCTCGGTCGGCACAGTGCGGTCGGTTCCACGGGGCTGCTCCACACCGATCTGACCGGTCGGTGCGTCTACGCGGACGCGCGCGCCGGCACACTGCTCGGCCGTTCCACCAGTGACCTCCTCGGGCCCGGCTTCCTGATGAGCCTGGTCGAGGCCGATGCCGATGCGCTCCGCGAGGTGGTCCAGATGGCCGCAGAGCTCGGCCGCGAGCACCGGCTGGACGTCCGCACCATCGAGGGCACCTGGCTGCACGTCGAGGTGGCCCCGCTGTCGGTGGCCTCGGGCTCGGTGATCGGAGCGGTGTGCGGACTCGAGGACGTGGCCGAACAGGTCTCGGTGCACCGTGAACTCGCCCGCCGCGACGCCTTCGTCTCCTCCGTGCTCGATGCGCTCGACGACGCGGTGGCGGTGATCGACGGTGACGGATCGGTCGCAGCCGTCAACCGTGCCTGGCTGTCCGCTTCGTCGGCGCAGCGAGACGACCCGCTCCTGGCGGTGCGGGTGGGCGACGACCTGCGGGCGGCCGTGCGCAAGGCCATCGACAGCGGCGACCCGAACGCCAAGGCGTTCGGCGCGGAGCTGCACCGCGTGCTGCACGGCATCGAGGGCGAGCCCGAGGAACGGTCACGCTTCCAGATCACCCCGCTTCGCACCGACGACGGTGGGGCGGTCCTGCGGCTCAAGCAGCGCTAGCCTCGCCGAGCGCCGCAGGGCGCGTGTGAGGTCGATCGGAGTGGCTGAGATGGCGTTGGACGAGGACCTCAAGGCGTTCGCCACCACCGGCAACTTCGCCACCCTGACGACCCTGTTCGCCGACGGCAGCCCACAGAGCCAGGTGATGTGGGTCGACGCCGACGACGACCACGTCCTGATCAACACCGAGGTCCACCGGGCGAAGTTCCGCAACGTCGAGCGGGACCCGCGGGTCGCCGTCACGATCTGGCCACAGGAGGATCCGTACCGCTACATCGAGGTGCGTGGCGAGGTCACCGACGTCGTCCGCGGGCCCGAGGCGCGTGAGCACATCGACCGCTGCGCGCACCGCTACATCGGCCGCCCCTATCCCCCGGAGCAGATCGCCTCCGAACGCGTGATCCTGCGTATCACCCCGCAGCGTGTGCTCCGCCGCGGTATGTAGGTACCCGCGGGGGCGCTGCGCACCGACCGGGGTGCCGGCCCCCGTCCACAGGAGATGGCAGCGACTACCGTCCGCCTATGCGGATCCTCCTGGCGTCGGACCTCCACTACGCCCTGCCCCACGTGGACTGGGTCACGGCGCACGCCGACGACTTCGACGCGGTGGCGCTCGCCGGCGACCACCTCGACATCGTGTCCCCGGTGGACCTCACCACCCAGATCGTCGCGATGCGGGCGAGTCTGGCCGCGCTCGCGAGGCGTACCCACCTCCTGGCCGCCTCCGGTAACCACGACCTGAACACCCGGAACCCGGCCGGGGAGAAGACCAGCGACTGGCTCGTACCGCTGCGTGACGCCGGCGCCGCCGTCGACGGTGACACGATCGAGGTGGCCGGCACGTGCTGGAGCGTGCTCGAGTGGTGGGACGGCCCCCACACCCGAGCCGAGGTGGAAGCGCAGCTGGCAGCAGCGGCCGACACCGTGGGCGAGCGGCCCTGGCTGTGGGTCTACCACTCCCCGCCGCACGGGCCGCTGGCCTGGACCGGCACCCGACACTACGGCGATCCGGTCATCGCCGAGTGGATCGAACGGTGGCGGCCGACCGCGGTCCTGACCGGCCACATCCACCAGGCGCCCTTCACCCCCGAGGGCTCGTGGGTGGAGCAGCTCGGCGACACCTGGCTGTTCAACGCCGGCAAGCAACCTGGACCGGCACCCAGCCACATCGAGCTCGACCTGGCCCGAGGGGTCGCCCGCTGGGTCTCCTACCAGGGGGTGCAGGAGCGGAGCCTCACGGGCACCAGTGGCCCGCTCGACCGCCATCTGGAGGCGGTCGCGGAGGCAGCGACGAACCCGCCGCAGCCACCTCAGTAGTCGGGAAGGTCGTCCCGCTCGGAGCCCGCCTCGATGTCGCGCGGGCGCATCGAGCTCAGTTCGGTGAGCACGGTATCCATCATCGACAGGTGGCCGTCGAGGTCGGCGTACTGGCGCTTGAGGTCGCCGAGATAGCTGGTGACCGCCCGGAGCCGTCGAGCCAGCAGCCGGGCGATCGCCAGCGTCAGCTGCGGGTCAGCGGCGACCGCGGTCACCGCATCCTCGAGGACCAGCACCTCGGTCGGGACCACGGCGACGACGCCGGCACTGGTCGGGGTGTCCAGCAACGCCGACATCTCACCGAGGAAGGCACCCGGTTCCGACACCGAGGTGACGGTCACCTGGCCTTTGCGCACCTCGACCCGGCCCGAGACCAGGACGAACATCGATCCCGAGCGCCCCCCCTCGGCGAGGAGCACCTCACCCGCCTCGAGGTGGCGTGAGGGGAGACCGCTACACAGCGCGAGTACCTCGTCCATACCAGGACCGTACTGCGCCGCCAGCGCCGGCGCCCCAGACGGCTCACCGTGGAGGCGGAGGTGGCGCCGGCTGGCCAGCGGGCCGTGCCGCGGCCTCCTCCTCGCGTCCTTGGGACGTCTCGTCGTGGCCGGGTGCCCGGTCACCGCCTCGGCGCAGCAGGAGCGCTGCCCCGATCACGATCAGCACGGCAGGCAGGAGATAGCGACCGAGATCGGGGATGCCGGTGACCGAACCGGCACTGCTGACCAGCAGCACTCCACCCGGGATCAGCGGCCACCACCACGCGGAACGACCCGGGGTGACGAGCTGGTCGATGATCGCGATCGCGACGAACCCGGCGCCGAGGCCGAACGCCGCCACGTCCCCGCCGACCCCCACGCTCTCCAGGAGCAAACCCGTCCCGAGGCCGGTCAGGATGCCGCCCGGGATAAGCAGACCGTAGGTGCGCTGCGTCGCGTACGCGGCCAGGAAGGCCAGGCCCGCGAAGCCGACGACGACCTCGCCGCCGATGTCGGTGGTCACGGCCAGCAGCAGGATGCCGCCGAG
>CAYXJD010000088.1:0-11371 GCA_964465225.1 uncultured Actinomycetota bacterium | reverse complement strand
TGGGGTAGGGATGGGGACCAACCGTGGAACCGAAGATGTAATGGGTATTCTTCAGATTGGTTATCCAATCGCGGAAGGCCTCATTGATGGCGTCTTTCAGGGTGCGGCTGCCGCTCAGCACCGGTACGACCTTGCTGCCCAGCAGACGCATGCGAAAGACGTTTAAGGACTGCCGCTCGACGTCCTCCTCGCCCATGTAGACCACGCAGTCCAACCCGAACAGGGCCGCCACCGTGGCCGTCGCCCGGCTCCTGCAGCACCTCGAGCGCTCCTCGCTGGGCACGGCGCTGCGGGCCGTCGAGCCGCTGCGCTCGGTCTTCCTGCGGGGGTTGCTCGCCGCCGTGCACCGGTCAGCGGCGGCGATGCCGTCCCCCTGACCACCCTCCCGGCGCCGGGACCGTCGCGGCCAGCTCGTCGGTCAGTGCCGCAGCCACGGGTCACGGTCACTGGCTCCCGGCGGCCGGGAGCCCTGCGTCCGCTCGTCCGCCAGCACCCGCAGGTCCGACTCGAGCCGGCTGAGCTGGGAGGCGACCCCGGACAGCGCGCGGATCAGCAGCGACATCCCCATCAGGGTGGCACCGACGGCGAAGGTGACCAGCCAGAGCACGATCGCCATCGGCCACTCGCCCTCCCGGAGCAACCAGGTCCCCGCGGCGATGCCGCCGAGTCCGGTGGCGTAGGCCAGCAGGACGCACGCGCGCGCGGCGATGTGGAGTTCGCGGGGGCTCGGGAGGTGGTCCATGGCCGCAGGGTGGCAGACCGCGGCGCGCGGGGCCACCTCGACCCACCACCGAGGTGTCAGCCCGATCGTTCCTCGCGGTCCACGACCTCGTGGAACCGGCGCACCGTCACGTCGATCACCTGGTCGTGGCCCCACACCATGAGCCCCTTGGCGTACCGCGCCGCGGCACGCATCGAGGGCTTGCGCATCTCGACGTGCCAGCGGATCGTGAGACGGGTGCCGCGGCCCAGCGGCTCCAGCGACACGTCCGCCGGGCCGTGGAGATCGCCGCTCAGTCGTGCGGTGATGTGCTGAGCGGGCCGGACCTCGTCGAGGTGGATCCCGACCCGGAAGCGGTAGGGGATGGGCGGGACGACCAGGCCCCGGAGCACCCCACCGTCCACCAGGCCGCCGCCCTCGGTCTCGAACTCCCGCAGCCAACGCCACCAGGTCGGGAACCGCTCGGTTCGCGCCATCCAGCGCCACACGACCTCGACGTCGTGCTCGAAGACCTCCTCGCGGTGCAGTCGGATCAGGTGCAGCGGATCCGCGTCGGCGGGGGCGTCCATCACGGCTCGACCTCGTCCAGTTCGGCGCCGCACCACCGGTGGAAGGCCGTGGACGCGGCCGCATCGGCATCGGGGTCGCGGACCAGGCGCTGCTGCGGTCGAGGGGCACCGAGGGTGACGGTACGGGTGAGCAACCGGGGGCCACGGGCCACCGTGACGGCCACCTCCTCGCCCGGGGCGTGGGTGGCGAGGACCGCATCGAGCCGGCCGCGGCCCACCGTGCGAGCGTCGACGGCCAGCAACCGGTCCTCGCCGGACAGCCCCGCTGACCACGCCGGACCGTCGCGCAGCACACTCGCCAGCACCACCTCGCTGTCGGACTCACGCAGGTGCACGCCGAGGTGGGGGAGCGCTGGCGGGTCCGCGTCCCGCCAGCGCAGGCCGATGGCTGCGACCACCTCATCGAGCTCCGGCAGGCCGGGGACCGCGACGCGGTCGGCGGCCAGGGCGGCCAGCTCGTCCCCGCCGACCTCGGCGATGGCGGCCAGCACGTCGGACTCGTCGAACCCGGCCGGCTGCTGGCCGTGGCGCTGCCACAGACGGCGGAAGACCTCGTCCAATCCATCGCCATCGGGGTCGGAGCGCCGCAACCGCAGGTCCAGTTCGAAGGCGACCAACGAGCCGTGCCCGTAGTAGTCCGTCATCACGTTGGGGGCGTTGTGATCGCGGACGTAGTGCTTGATCCACGCCTCGTGGGAGGCCTGCCGCAGGCTCTGGCGGTGCACCCCCGGGGTGCCCCGGGTCCGGGTCCAGGTGGCCTGCAACGTGTCGAGGAGCCGGCGGGGCTGCCACAGACCGGCGCGGGTGGGCACGAGCTCGTCGTAGTAGGCCGTCCAGCCCTCGGCGACCCACAGCGACTCGCTGTGTGTGGGGCGGTCGTAGGTCGGGTGGACCAGCGCCTCGGGCACCAGCCGCTTGACGTTCCACAGGTGGAGGTACTCGTGCGCGAGCAGCGACTGGAACCGGGCGGTCAGTTCCGGGTCCTGGAAGGTGTGGACGGGCATCTGCAGGACCGCTCCGTCGCGGTGCTCGAGCCCGCCGCCGCCGTCCTCCCAGCCGGCGCACAGGATCGTGTAGCGGTCGGTGGGCAGCGCCCCACCGAAGATCTCGCGGCTGGCCGCGGCGATCGCCTCGAGGTCCCGGCCGATGCGCTCGAGGTCCGGAGCCCCACCGTGGCCCGACCACACGAAGGTGTGGGGGACGCCCTCGATGTCCAGATCGAGGCGGGGGAGGTCGCCGACCTCGAAGGCGCTGTCGATCAGGTGGTCACGGTCGGTGGCCACGTAGGTGTCCGGCGCCTCGCCCGGGGGCAGCAGCGAGAAGACGCGGTGGTCGTCGGGGACGGGTGGCAGGTGCACCTCGTGGGGGCGGTCCTCGGCACCGTCGAGGCACAGGAACGTGGCCGCGGGGATCAGCAGCGCGTGGTGGTCGTCAACGTGGTTGGTGCGCACGCTGAGGTCGTTGGCGTAGAGCTCCCAGGTGACCTCGATGTCACCGGTCACCTCCTCGGGCAGCTGCCAGGCCGTGGTCCCGTCCCGGTGCAGCGCAACGGCGTCGCCACGTGCATCCCTGGCCGCGATCGTCTGGACATGCTTGGCGTAGTCGCGGACCACGTAGCTGCCCGGCGTCCACACCGGTAGGACCAGCCGGGCGCCGGCGGCGAGCTCGGCGGGCACGGTCAGCGTGACCCGCACGAGGTGGTGCAGCCGGTCGCCGAGGTCGACGCGGTAGCGGATCGGTGCTGGCACCTACGCTCCTGTGTGATCGGGACGACTCGGACCTGGACCACGCGGAGGCTACCGACCGTGGTGCGGCTACCTTCGCCGCCCCGCCAGCCTGTGGCGCCACCGAGCGGCGCCCCGGCGGGTCCGGTCGGACGACCGGTTCGACCACCGATCTGGAGGCAACGACGTGGCAGAGCTGCCCATGGCCGACCGGCACGAGACGATCCTGCCCGGCGACGCGCCCGAGCTGGCTGCGGCGCTGGAAGCGGCGCGCACGGTGGCGCCCGAGGAGCGCCGTGGCGCGGTGGCCGACGTCGTGGCCGCCCATCCGGCCAGCATCACCGGATGGGCGGAACTGGCTGACCTCGGCCGCGACCCGGTCGAGCGCTACGCCTACGCCCGTGTCGGCTACCACCGTGGGCTGGACGCCCTACGCGGTGCCGGCTGGGGTGGACGCGGCTACGTCCGCTGGACCGAGCCGACCAACCGGGCCTTCCTGCGGTGCCTCGGCCGCCTTCGGGCTGCGGCCACCGCGATCGGTGAGGACGCCGAGGTGGCCCGCCTCACCGACTTCCTCGCTGACCTCGACCCCGACTGGGACGACGCCAACCTGGCGGGCTGAGCCGGGTGCTCTCGCGCTACGGTCGGGACACGAGGGCACGCGGGGCCGCAGCGGCGTGGGCAGGGAGGTGGTCGTGGCCGGCCGGATCGTCAAGGACGACATCGACGCACTGCGGGCGCAGGCCGACATCGTCGCCGTCGTCGGTGAGTACACCACCCTGAAGCGAGCAGGACGGTCGTTCAAGGGGCTGTGCCCCTTCCACACGGAGAAGACCCCGTCCTTCACCGTCACCCCCGACGGCAACTTCTACAACTGCTTCGGCTGTGGCGTGTCCGGCGATCTGTACGACTTCCTGATGCGGATCGAGGGCCTGGAGTTCCCCGAAGCGGTGGAGGCACTGGCGCGACGTACCGGCTTCCAGCTGCGCTACGAGCAGATGAGCGCCCGGGAGCGCCGGGCCGTCGGGGAGCGCAGCCGGCTGGTGGCCGCCACCGCCGCCGCGCGCGACTTCCTCGTCGCCCAGCTGTTCGCCGACCAGGGCAAGGTCGCCCGCGACTACCTGCGTTCCCGTGGTTTCTCCCGCGCGGACGCGGAGGCGTTCGAGGTCGGCTTCGCGCCCAACCGCTTCGATGCGATGTCCAGGGCGCTGACCGCCGAGGGCATCCCCGAGCAGGACCTGATCGCCACCGGCCTGGTCGCTCGCAACGAGCGGGGCGGGTTGCGCGACCGGTTCCGCGGTCGGCTGATGTTCCCCATCCACGACCCCGGGGGTGACGTCATCGGCTTCGGTGGCCGGGTGCTGCCCGACCTCGACTACGGCGGCTTCGAGCCACCGAAGTACCTCAACTCCGCCGAGACCCCGCTGTACAAGAAGACGCGGGTGCTGTACGGGATCCGGCAGGCACGCTCGGACATCGTGCGTGCCGAGCAGGTACTGGTCTGCGAGGGCTACACCGACGTGATGGCCCTGCACCAGGCCGGGGTCGCCAACGTGGTGGCCACCTGCGGCACCGCGGTCGGAGTGGAGCACCTCAGGATGCTGGCTCGCTACGCGCAACGGATCGTGCTCGCCTTCGATGCCGACGCGGCCGGGGTGAAGGCGGCCGAGCGGGCCTGGGAGGCCGCCCGGGAGTTGGGAGGTGAGGGGCAGGGGCCACGGCTCGACCTCAGGGTCCTCGTGCTGCCCGACGGGACCGACCCGGCGGACCTCGTCGGCGAGGTCGGCGCGGACGGGGTCCGGGCCGCGCTCGAGGGCGCCACACCGGTGGTCCCCTTCGTGCTCCGCCACCACCTCGGCGATGCCGACCTCACCTCGGAGGCCGGCCGGACCGCCGCGCTGCGTGACGCGCTCACCGTCCTCGGCCGTGAGACGGATCCGGACCTGCGCCGCGAGTGGGCACGTACGGAGATCGCCGAGCGGATCGGCTACGCGTACGGGTTCGTCACCGAGACCGCCACGCGGCTCGGCGTCCAGCTCGACGCCCATGAGGGGGTGGCGACGGGCGGGACGCGTGCGGGCCCGCCGTCCGGCGACGAGGCCGCCCGTCACGGAGGCGCCGGCGGGGGGCGCTCCCTCACCGCCGCCCGTGCCCGGCTCGAACGGGCCGCGCTGCGGGCCCTGCTGCAGCACCCCGACCACCTCCCCGGCGAGGCCGCCGAGCTGGTCGAGGACGACCTCAGTCATCCCGACGCCCGGGCGGTCCTTCGGGCGGTCAGAGCTGGCGGGGGAGCGGGTGCCCCGCTGGACGCCGTCCTCGCGGCGGCCGAGGACGACCGCATCCGCGGCCTGTTGCGGGCGCTGGCGCTCGAGGAGGATCCGGAGACCGCGGACCCCGAGCTGATCGGCGAGGTCGTCGCGGGGCGCATCCGGCGGCTGCTGGTGGACCGGGTCGACGCCGAGACCAAGGCGTTGCGCGACGAGCTCGCCCGGCTCAGCCACACCACCGACCCCGAACGCGTCCGACAGCTCCAGCGCGACCTGGCCACCCTGCAGCAGCGGCGCCGTTCGCTGCTCGGCCAGCCCGTCTGAGCTGTGCGGTCGGTGCGCGTTGGATGCGCCCCACCGAAGAACGGCGCCCCACCCGCGAGCGCTGCGTAGCATCTATCGCGCTGGCGAGCATTGGGAGGTGCGCAGCCGTGGGCGGTCCCCCCGTACGACGGGAGGTGCCTGCCACCGCACTGTCCGCGGACACCCTGCCGGCCCTCGTGGTCGACCTCAGGGACGTGGTGGGCGACGCGCTGGTCGCGCGCGGCAGCCGGCGTGGGTTCGTGACGGTCCGCGAGGTGGCCACGGCGGTCGGGGACGCGGGGCTCGACTCGACGGCGGTCGAGCAGGTCGGAGGACGGCTGCGTGACGCCGGTGTGGCGGTGGTGGACGACCGCCCGGGCACGCCGGCCACGTCGGGCACGCCGCGACGCCAGCCGACCCCACCGGACGCTCCGGTCAGCGTCGATGCGGTCCGGCTGTACCTCAACGAGATCGGTCGGGTCGATCTGCTCGACCAGGAGTCGGAGGTCGACCTGGCCAAGCGCGTGGAGGCCGGGTTGGCGGCGGCGGCGGTGCTGGACTCGTCGCAGGAGCTGGCCACCACGCAGCGGACCCGCCTGCGGCGCGTGGAGCGCCTGGGACGCGATGCCAAGCAGGTGATGATCGAGGCGAACCTCAGGCTCGTCGTCTCGATCGCCAAACGCCACGTGGGTCGGGGGCTGCAGTTCCCCGATCTGATCCAGGAGGGCAACCTCGGGTTGATGCGGGCGGTCGACAAGTTCGACTACACGCGCGGGTACAAGTTCTCCACCTACGCGACCTGGTGGATCCGTCAGATGATCAGCCGGGCGATCGCGGACCAGTCGCGCACCATCCGTATCCCGGTCCACCTGGTGGAGACGATGAACCGGTTGGGCCGTATCGAACGCTCCCTGGTGCAGCGGCTCGGGCGGGAGCCCACGCTCGAGGAGGTGGCCGCCGCCGCCGAACTCCCGCTGGAAAAGGTCGAGGAGTTCCGGCGCATGGGGATCGATCCGGCCTCGCTGGACGCACCGGTCGGTGCCGATGGGGACAGTTCCATGGGTGAGCTGCTCGAGGACCGCAACGCCACCGTGCCGATCGACGCAGCGGCACGGCTGTTGCTGCGCTCCGACATCGCCGCGGTGCTCGAGGATCTCAATCCCCGGGAGCGGACCGTGATCGAGCAGCGCTTCGGCCTGGTCGGCAGCGAGCCCTCGACCCTCGAACAGGTGGGAGGCAACCTCGGCCTCACCCGTGAGCGCATCCGGCAGATCGAGGCGAAGGCGCTCGCCAAGCTGCGCCGGCCAGGACGGGTCCACCAGCTGGACGGGTACCTGGACGCCTGAGGCGGCCGGCGAGGTCCACCGGGCCGGGGCATGTCACAGCCCGGGCGTAGGTTCGACCCATGGAACCCGCCACCACCTTCGCCGCCCCCCTGCCCGACGTCACCGATGACGCGGTGCCAGAGCCAGCTGCGCCCGTCGCTGGTCCGGAACAGACCGTGCTGCCGCTGGACCTGCCGGGATCCTCCCAGGTTGGCGGGGTCGGGCGCACGAGCCCCGCGGGCGAACCGGCCGGAGCAGGCGCCTCGCCGGCGGCTGCCGGACCGGACGCGGCCCATGACCAGCCGATCGGCTTCGCCCTGACCGCCCGCGCCCGCCGGGCGGTCGCCCCAGGGGCCCTGCCGGAGCTGTCGGTGGTCGGCGTCGGCTCCCGCACCTCCCCGGCACCCGGCGACGGGGCGCTGGAGGAACCCGCCGACACGCGTCCGGCGCGGGCCCGCGCGCTGCGGCGCGCCGGGGTCCCGATCAGCGCCATCGCCCGCCAACTGGATGCTGATCAGCTGGCCGTGACGGCCTGGGTGGGCGAGGTGGCACCGACCACGCGGCAGCACCGGCGTGCGGCCGGTGGTGCAGCGGCGCCCACCGGCGCCGAACCCGCGGGCGCGGAAGCGACCGGCGCAGGATCGACGGGCGCCGAAGCGACCGGCGACCAGGAGCTGGAGGTCGCCGCCCAGCTCGCCCGCGCCGATGCTGCGGACCTCGCTCGCCAGCGCTTGGTGGACGATCCCGGCTTCGCGGTCGCGGTCGGACTCCTGGCCGCCACCGCGACCGCCGACCGCCATGCGGTGACGATCACGGCGAGCGACACGCGCCAGGTCGTCCGCGCCCTGCACGCGCTCAGCGCGGAGGACCCGACCGTGCTCGGGCGCCTCCGGGTGGTCGTGCGCGTGGGTCCGCAGCTGGCCGGGGATCTGGAGCGCCACCGGATCGCCGGTGAGCTCGGCGTCGATGCCGTGCAGGTCTCGTGGACCCGATGGCGTGCGGCGCCGCAGCCCGACGCGGTGCAGCTGTTGGTGCGGATCGCCGAGCCCTCGCTGGCGGCCAGCGTCGCCGGGTGGATCGACGCGGCACTGGAGCCGGTGCCGGAGCCGCTCGACCTCGCCTTCTGAGTGGGTGCCGTCAACCGTTAGGCTCACGGCATGTTCTCCGTCACCGCCACCGCCATCGACCGCGACGACCCGCTCGCCGGGCTGACGCTGGGGGAGCGCCCGGAGCCGACACCTCCCCAGGACTGGGAGATCGTCGAGGTCCGCGCCGCCGCCCTCAACCACCACGATCTGTGGACGCTGCGCGGTGTCGGTATCGACGCGTCGCGGCTGCCGATCGTGCTCGGCTGCGACGCCAGCGGGGTCACCGCCGACGGACGCGAGGTGGTGGTCCACGCGGTCATCGCCGATCCGGACGGGGGCGATGAGACGCTCAGCGGCGACTTCTCGATCCTGTCGGAGCGGGTGGACGGCACCTTCGCCGAGCGGCTGGCGGTGCCCCGTCGCAACCTGGTCGCCAAGCCGGCCGGCATGAGCTTCGAGGAGGCCGCCTGCCTGCCGGTGGCCTGGCTGACCGCCTACCGGATGCTGTTCACCCGGGGGGGGCTCCGGCCCGGGCAGCGGGTCCTGATCCAGGGCGCCGGTGGCGGCGTCGCCACCGCCGCTCTGTTGCTCGCCCGTGCGGCCGGACTCCACGTCACGGTGACCAGTCGCGACGAGGAGAAGCTGGCCCGGGCCCGCGATCTGGGCGCCCACGTGACGTTGGCCGCCGGCGAGCGGCTCCCGGCCAAGGTCGATGCGGTGATGGAGACGGTCGGGGAGGCCACCTGGGCCCACTCCCTGCGTGCGCTGGAGCCGGGCGGCACGATCGTGGTGTCGGGGGCGACCTCCGGACCCAACCCGCCGGCGGACCTCGCCAGGGTCTTCTACCGACAGCTCAGCGTCGTCGGCTCGACGATGGGCACCCGTGACGAGCTCGTCCGCCTGCTGGGCCTGCTGGAGGCGACCGGTGTGCGTCCGCCGATCGACGAGGTGTTCCCGCTCGATCAGGCCCCGAAGGCGTTCGAGCGGATGCTCGACGGCGAGGTGTTCGGCAAGTTGGTGCTGCGACCCTGAGCCGAAGAGCCCGACGTCCCCGCGCCGGACGTGCGCGTCCGGTGCCGGCGGTGGATCGGCTCCACTCGGGAGGTGGCTCCGG
Source organism: uncultured Actinomycetota bacterium (assembly GCA_964465225.1). GTDB lineage: Bacteria > Actinomycetota > Nitriliruptoria > Nitriliruptorales > Nitriliruptoraceae > T1Sed10-7. Next base: position 2,260 of record CAYXJD010000088.1, on the reverse strand, counting down.
GGGCCGGGCTCGAACCGGCGACATTTCGATTAACAGTCGAACGCTCTGCCAACTGAGCTACCCCGGAAAGGGCACGCAGACGCGGTCTGCGGGCGGCGGGAAGTGTACCAACCACGGTCACCGGCCCCGTACCGCCGGTCGCTGGCTAGTCTCGATCGGACCGCGGAGGAGGTCGTGATGCGCAAGGACCTGGTCGTCATCCCCGACGACACTCCCGGACAGCTCGCCAGGCTCGGCGAGGTGCTCGGGGCCGCTGACATCAACATCGAGGCGATCAGCGCCTTCACCGGCCAGGGCAAGGGGATCGTCCACGTGCTCGTGGATCGCGCCGATGACGCGCTCGAGGCGTTGGCCGCCGCCGGCATCGAGGTCCGGGCCGCCCGCCGGGTCGTGGTGGTCCCGCTCCCCGATGAGCCCGGCCACCTCGGTGCAGCCTGTCGCACCCTGGCAGAGGCGGGCATCAACATCGAGCAGGCCTACATCGCCGCGGGCAGCAAGTTGGTCATCGTCTGCGACGACGTGGACCGTGCCAAAGCGCTGCTCGGCGTCGTCGACGCGTGAGCACGGCGTCGGTCGCTGCCGTCCCCGAGCCCTCGCCGCCGCGGGCGACCCCCTGCCCGATCACCGGTCGCCTCGGACTGTGGACCCCGAGCCGGGAGGCGCGACCGCGCCCGGAGGTGCCCCGTCAGCCGTTGCCGGCCGATGATCGCGACTGCCCCTTCTGTCGACCGGCACCGGACGACCCGCGGCTCCTGGCGCCCACGGCGGACCGGGGAGCAGGCCGCTGGTTCGGTCTGCGCAACATCTACCCACCCCTGACCGGACCCACCGGGAGCGCGGTCCTCGCCGTTGCCACGGACCACGATCCGACCCTCACCCACCTACGACCGGAACTCGCCACGATGTGGGCGACCCAGCTGGACGTCCAGCTCCAGTTGGCGCGCCGGGAGCCGGATCGCTGGGCCCTGTTGACCACGGCGGTCGGCGTCAGTGCCGGTGCCTCCCAGCACCATCCGCACGGTCAGGTCCTGCTCTCCGCGGTCGTTCCCCCGGTGGTCCTCGAGCAGCAGCGGCGCTGGGATCGCGGCACCACCCCCGCCCAGGTCCTCGCGGACCCGCACACGATCGCGGTGCTCGGCGGTGTGCACCTGGTGGCACCACCGGTGCCGCTCGGACCACTGGACGCCTGGCTGGTGCCGGAGGTCCACGGCGGGCTCGAGCGACTCGACGTCGAGGTGGTGGCCTCGTTGGTCCACCGCTGGCTGGTCAGCGTCCACGACCAGCTGGGCTTGCCGGGGACGGCTTCCGGGACGCCGGGCACGTCTGCCGACACCCCCGGGACGTCTGCCGCCGCGCCCGTGGACATCAAGACCCTGCTCCACGCGCCCTTGCCGGACGGGACGGGTCGCTGGTGGGCGGAGCTCCAGGTGACCGAACGGCACGCCGCCGGGGTCGCGGCGGCGCCCCTGGTCGACGTGGCCGATCCGCCGGAGCGCCACGCCGCACGGTTCAGATCGGCAGATCGGCCTGTTTGAACTCGTGCAGGTCCAGCGAGCCGTCGACGAGGTCGATCACCTGCCCGATGCGTGTGGCCGCCACCTCGGTGTCACCGTCCGGACGGTCGAGCAGGCGCACGAACACGGCTCGGCGATCGGTGACGAAGGTCGGCACGCCCCAGACACCGTGCTCGTCGACCGCCCGCTCGTGCTCCTTCCGGAGCTGGCCGAGCGGGCCACCGTCGTCGATGCTCCGGAACACCTCGGCGGCGGGCAGGTCGTGACGCTCCAGCACCTCGGCGAGCACCGAGCGATCCTTGATGTCATCGCCCTGGTCGTGCCGAGCGGCGAACAGCGCGTCGTGGACGTCGAGGAAGTGGTCCGGGTAGCGGTCACGGACGGTGATGCCGACCTGCAGCGCCAGCAGCCCCGAGACCCGGTGGGGATCGTCTCGCTCCCACACGTCCTGCTCCCCCTCCTCGACGTGGCCCTGCGCGAGGCTGTAGGGCATGAACCGCACGTCCCAGTCGGCGCCGGATCGCAACGCGGTGATGACGTGCTCGTTGGCGTTGCGTGCGAAGGGGCACAGGTAGTCGAAGGTGATGGCGAACCGGCGGGTCACGGGGGCCTCCTGGGAGGAGATCGGGAGGATCACGCGGATCCGTGCACACGTGCTTCGGACCGGGACGTGTCAGGCACCGAGGCAGCGACCGAGGGCGGCGAGGCTCTCGCCGCACGCGGTCTGGAGCCCCCGCAGCGTGAGG
>CAYXJD010000087.1:0-11468 GCA_964465225.1 uncultured Actinomycetota bacterium | reverse complement strand
TCGCCTTCCCCGGCCTGCAGACCCTGTGGGTGCCGATCCTGGCGGTGCTGGCGGCGGCCTCCATGCTGTACGGCGCCTACGTGGCCCTGGTGCAACGCGATCTGAAGCGCATGCTCGCCTACTCGGCGATCACCCACGCCGGGTACGCCACGATCGGTGTCGTCGCCGTCAGTGATCAGGGGCTGTCGGCCACGCTGTTCTACCTCCTGGCCTACGCCGTCTCCACCCTCGGGGCGCTGGGCTGCGTGGTCGCGGTCGAACGTACACGTCACGGTGAGGTGGGCCTGATCGACCTGCGTGGCCTCGGCAAGACCTCACCGGCGATCGCGGGCATCCTGTCGCTGTCGCTGCTGTCGCTGGCCGGGATCCCACCGACCGCCGGGTTCGTCGGCAAGCTCCTGGTGTTCCGTGCGGGTCTGGACGCGGACCTGACGTGGCTGGTCGTCATCGGTGTGCTCTCCACCGTGGTCGCGGCGTTCTTCTACCTGCGCATCGCGGGCATGATGTTCCTGAAGGAACCGGACCCCGAGCGCGCTCCCCCGGCGCAGTCCAGCGGGATGTCGCTGGCGATCGCGGTGGCGGCGGCGCTGGTCGTGTTCCTCGGGATCCAGCCCCAGCCGATCCTGCGACTGGCCGAGTCGGCCGCGGCGCTCGTGAGGTGACCACCCCGATGGCCGACGACGGCGACCGCCACCCGGGCCACCCACCGCAGACGGTGGGTCGCTCGGTCGCGCGCCTGTCGATCCCCGGACCCGTCCTCGACGGGTTGGAGGCACACGGCCTCCCGGTCAGCGGCACCCTCGATGCGGTCGAAGCCAAGCTCGGAACCCAGGTCGCCTCCAGCCACGCCTTCGTCGACGAGTTGGCCCGGTACCTGATCGATGCCGGCGGCAAGCGTTTCCGGCCCCTGCTGGTGGCCCTGACCGGCCACCTGGGTCCGCACGCACCGACGGCCGAGCACACCCCCACCGCCCTGGTGGACGCCGCGACGATCGTCGAACTGGTCCACCTCGCCACCCTCTACCACGACGACGTCATCGACGAGGCCGCCGCTCGACGCGGGACGCCGAGCGCCAACTCACGCTGGGACAACACCGTCGCGATCCTGACCGGTGACTACCTGTTCGCGCGGGCCTCGGAGCTCTCGGCGGATCTGGGCGTGGAGGTGACCCGGATCATGGCCCGGACCCTGGCGCGGCTGTGTGAGGGCCAGATCGGTGAGGTGCAGGGCTCCGAGGGCGCCCTGCCGCCGGACGTCCCCCGGCTCGCACCGACCATGGAGCACTACCTCGAGGTGGTGTCCGGCAAGACCGCATCGCTGGTCGAGACCTCCTGCCGCTACGGGGCGCTGCTGTCCGGTGCGGACGAGACCGGCGTCGAGGCGGCGGCCAGCTACGGGTGGAACGTCGGCATGGCCTTCCAGCTCTCCGACGACATCCTCGACATCGCCTCCGACCACGAGGACTCCGGCAAGACCCCGGGGACCGACCTCAGGGAGGGTGTGCGCACGTTGCCCGTGCTCTACGCCCTGGAGTCCGACACCTCGGGTGAGCTCGCTCAGCTGCTGGACGGCGACCTGGACGACGTCGAGGTGGAGCGGGCGCTGCGACTGCTGAGGAGCTCCGAGGCGCTGGACCGGGCCCGCGACCACGCGGGGGGGTACGTGGCGGCGGCGGTGGCGGCCCTGGAGACCTTCGGCGATGTCCCCGTCGCCACGGCGCTGACCCGCCTGGCCGAGTACGCGGTCGACCGCGTCGGGTGAACCGCCGCCGCTGGTTCCTGGCCGCGGGGCTGGTGCTGCTGGTGCTGCTCGTCGCGGAGCTCACCGCGCCCTGGTTCGCCGAGCGGGCGCTGGACCGGGAGCTCGCGCGCTGCGTGGCCGTGGACGAGCTGGAGTTCACCAGCCTGAGCCGTCCGCTGCTGCCGCAGCTGCTGCTGGGCCGGGTGCACGACGTCGAGGTGGCTGCGAGTGGCGTGGAGCTGGGTGAACTGCGCGTGGACCACGTGACGGTCGCGCTGCCGGTGGTCGTGCTCCCGTGGGGGTCCGCTGTCACCGATCCCGTACCGGCCGCTCGTGTCCAGGCTCGCATCACCGCCGCGGATGCCCGCGCCGGGCTGTGGGCGGTCACCCCGTTCGGCCTGCAGCCGACGCTGCGCTTCGAGGATGGTGAGGTCGTCGTCGGCGCGCCCGGTCTCGGGCTCGACGCCCGTTTCGTGCCGACGGTGACGCCGGACCGCGTCGCACTCGTCCCAGCGCTCGGGCCGCCGTCCTGGTGGACCTCGCTGGGCCTGTCCCTGGGGGTGGAGCTCCCCGACGGCGTGGACATCGAGGGGATCGAGGTGGGTCAGGGGCTGGTGCGTGTGCGCGGCTCGGTCGCCCTCGACGTCGTCGATGCCGGCACCGGCGGTGCCTGCGAGGAGCCCATCGCCGGCGGCGCGGTGGAGGCGCACCTGCGGGGAGCCCACGCCGGCGCACCGTGGACGGTCGGCGCATGACCGAGGCGCGGGCACTGCACGACCTCGTCGACGTCGGGTGGGCGGAGGCGCTGGGGCCGGTCGAGCCGCAGCTGCGGGCCATGGGAACCTTCCTGCGGGACGAGCTCGCTGCCGGTCGCCGGTTCCTGCCCGACGGGGACCGGGTGCTGGCAGCCTTCCAGCGGCCCTTGGACCGGGTCAGGATCCTGATCGTCGGTCAGGACCCCTACCCGACACCAGGGCACGCGATCGGCCTGAGCTTCGCGGTGGCGCCGACCGTGCAGCCGTTGCCACGCAGTCTGGCCAACGTCTTCCGGGAGCTGGCCGAGGATCTGGGCGTGCCCGCACCGACCGGCGGGGACCTCACCCCCTGGGCGGACCAGGGGGTCCTGCTGCTCAACCGGTGCCTGACCGTGCAGCCGGGTGCGCCCGCGTCACATCGGGGGCGTGGCTGGGAGGCGGTGACCGACCGCGCGATCGAGGCGCTCGTGGCCCGGGATCAGCCGCTGGTCGCGATCCTGTGGGGCCGCGATGCCCGGTCGCTGGCCCCGCGGCTGGGTGCCACGCCCACGATCGAGTCGGCGCACCCATCACCGATGTCGGCCGATCGTGGCTTCTTCGGCTCCCGCCCCTTCAGCCGGGCCAACACGCTGCTCGCCGAGCAGGGGGCCGACCCGATCGATTGGCGCCTGCCCTGAGTGCCGCGAACGTCCGCGGCCACCGCCGTTGGGTCGGGGTGCGGCCAGGTTGCTAGCATCGGCGACGCGGCCCGGTGACGGGCCGCGTCGCGCACTGCGGCGAGCCCGGACCCGCACGCTCCCACAGGTGTTGGACCAGCACGCGAGCGGCTCGTGCCAGCGCTCGACCGCTTCCGCGATCCGAGACGAACTCCCTCGCTCGGCGCCGGTCCCACACCGACCGGCGATAGCGGGCAGGGACGGCGACCGACGCCTGGAGGACCGGGTGAGCAACTTCGAGCAGTGGAGCACCCTGGGGATCTTCGTGATCGTCGGATGTCTGCTCTACGCGGTGATCATGCTCGTCAACCGTGTGATGCGGCCGTCGGTACCCTCGCCGCAGAAGCTGACGACCTACGAGTGCGGCGTCGAGGCCCTGGGGGCCGGGTGGTCCCAGACCTACATCCGCTACTACATCTTCGCCTTCCTCTTCGTCATCTTCGACGTCGAGGCGATCTTCCTCTTCCCCTGGGCGGTCATCATCGGGGACCTGGACGCCACCACGCCCGTCTCGCCGCTGTTCGCGCTCGTTGCCATGTTCCTGTTCATCGGGACGCTGCTGGAGGGTCTCGCGTACGCCTGGAAGAAAGGGGTCCTCACATGGGACTGATGGACCAGGTCGAGCTGCCCAAACCGGTCAAGTACGTCTTCAACTGGGGCCGCAAGTACTCGCTGTGGTGCTACAACTTCGGCCTCGCCTGCTGTGCGATCGAGTTCATCGCTGCCTCGACGTCACGGCACGACTTCATCCGCCACGGCGTGATCCCGTTCGCGCACGGTCCCCGGCAGGCGGACCTGCTGGTCGTCTCGGGGACGCTGACCGACAAGATGGCGCCGGCCGTCAAGCGTCTCTACGAGGAGATGCCGGAGCCCAAGTACACGATCTCCTTCGGGTCCTGTGCCAACTGCGGTGGCCCGTACTGGGACAGCTACTCGGTGACCAAGGGCGTGGATCAGATCATCCCGATCGACGTGTACGTGCCGGGGTGCCCGCCGCGGCCTGAGGCACTGCTCGATGGCATCATCGCGCTGCAGGATCGGATACAGAACGAATCCCTGAAGGACCGTATGGAGGGCCGTCGGCTCGATCCGGTGACGCTCGGTGCCCATGCCCCGCTGGCGCTGGAGGATGGCGCGTGACCGAGGTCCTCGCCCACAAGGGTCGCGCCCTCACGCCGGAGGAGACCGAGGAACTGCTCAGGGACCGCCTCGGCGACCGTGTCCAGCGGGCCGTGGTCGAGTACGGCGTCTTCACCGTGTGGATCTCGCCCGATGGGTGGCTGGACACCGCTCGCACGTGCCGTGACGAGCGCCTGCTGGCCTACGACATGTTCGACTCGCTGTTCGGCGTCGACGTCCGTGAGGACGGTTTCGATGTGGTCGCCGTCCTCTACTCCACCTCGACGGGCAACCGCATCGCGCTGCGGGCCCGGTGCGAGGGGGGTCGGGAGGCCCCGTCGCTGTCCTCCATCACCGATGTGTATCGCGGTGCCGACTGGATGGAGCGTGAGACCTACGACATGTTCGGCATCGACTTCCCGGGACACCCCGGGCTCGAGCCGCGCATCCTCACCGTGGAGAACTTCGAGGGCTGGCCCCTGCGCAAGGACTTCCACCTCGCCTCCCGCGTCGCCAAGCCGTGGCCCGGGGTCGCCGAGCCGGTCGAGCTCGACGAGGAGGGCAACAAGATCGAGCGGGAGCGCACGATCGGCGATGCCCCCGGTCCCTACGAGTTGGACAAGGCCATGGCCGAGCAGGCCAAGGTCGTCAACGCCCCACCGCCGGCGCCAGCCGTCGAGCCGGAGGCCGAGGCAGCACCCACCTCGGCGTCTGCCACGGCGGCCGAGAGCGAGCCAGGTGCTGCGGCTGCCGCCGCGGCTCCCGACGGCGCAGCGGATGGCGCCGGCGACGGTGACGCCGCTCAGGACCCGGCAGCACGGGCCAAGGCCAAGGCCGACGAGCGGCGCAAGCGCCAGGCCGAGGCCCGGGCCGCCAAAGCGCGCGCCCGCGCCGAGAAGGCCAAGCAGGCCGAGGGTGCTGCACCTGTCACTGAGGCCGCACCCGCTGCTGAGACCCCGTCCTCCGCCGAGGCCCCAGCTGCGAACGAGGCAGAGCCCGCAGCCGAGCAGCCGTCGGCCGGGTCGGCCAGTGAGGGTCCGGCGCCGGACGAGGATCCCCGGGTGGCCGCCCGGCGCCAGCGGCAGGCCGAAGCGCGTGCCGCCCGGGCGAAGGCACGGGCGGACAAGGCTGCCGGCACCAGCGATGCCGCCGCGGGTGACGCGGCGCCGGCCGAGCCGGCCGCCGAGACCCCAGCCGAGCCGGCCGCCGAGGCGCCAGCCGAGCCGGCTTCCGAGACCCCGGCCGAGCCGGCCGCCGAGACCCCGGCCGAGGCGCCAGCTGAGCCGGCTTCCGAAACCCCGGCCGAGCCGGCACCTGCGGAGCCGGTGGCCGAGGAGCCCTCGGGTTCGCAGGGCCGCGCGGCCGCAGCCAAGGCCAAGGCCGAAGCCCGGCGCAAGCGGCAGGCGGAACTGCGCGATGCCAGGGCCAAGGCACGTGCCGAGAACGCGGAGCCGTCCGAGACGGACGGGGAGGAGGACGCGTGAGCGATCTCGACGTCCGAGAGGAGGTCCTCGCCGGCACCGCGCCGGGTGAGGACGTAGCGATCGAGTTCAGCGGTGACGGCGACTTCCGCACCGCGGACATGTCGCTGTCCATCGGTCCGGCTCACCCTGCCACCCACGGGGTCTTCCGCATCGTGCTGGAGATGGATGGTGAGCGGGTCCGCGATGCCCGTCCCGTCATCGGCTACATGCACCGCGGGTTCGAGAAGCTCGCCGAGCACCGCGACTACCGCCAGATCTTCGCCCTGGTCAACCGGCACGACTGGCTCTCCGGCTTCTCGAACGAGCTCGGTGCCGCGCTCGCCGTCGAGAAGCTGATGGAGTTCGAGGTCCCGGATCGCGCGCAGTGGATCCGGATGCTCATCGCCGAGTGGAACCGGATCCTCAACCACCTGATGTTCATCGGCTCCTACGCGCTGGAGCTCGGTGCGATCACCCCGATGTTCTACGCCTTCCGTGAACGCGAGGAGATCCAGCACCTGCTCGAATCCGCTACGGGCGGACGGCTCCACTTCACCTACAACCAGGTCGGAGGCCTGAAGATCGATCTGCCCAAGGGCTTCCTGGCGGAGTCCGATCGACTGAGCTCGCTGGTGCGCTCCCGCTTCCCCGACTACGTCGACCTGGTGCTCGGCAACGAGATCTTCCACGGCCGGACCAAGGGCGTCGGCCCGCTCCCGCTCGACGTCGCACTGTCGATCGGCGTCAGCGGCCCGACCCTGCAGGCCACCGGGCTGCCCGAGGACCCGCGGGTGACCGAGCCCTACCTCAAGTACTCGGAGATCGACGTCGAGGTCCCGGTCGGCGAGAACGGTGACGCGTTCGACCGCTTCTACTGTCTGCTGCACCGGATCCGGGTCTCGCTGGACATCATCGATCAGATCCACGATCACATCCCGGCTGGCCCGGTCAACACCAAGCTGCCGAAGATGGTCAAGGCCCCCGAGGGGGCGACCTACGTGCGCACGGAGAACCCCCTCGGTCAGCTGGGCTACTGGCTGGAGTCCGACGGCGGGCGCACACCCTGGCGACTGAAGATGCGGACGCCGTCCTTCGCCAACGTCCAGGCCATCCCGTACCTCATGCGGGGGCAGCTGCTGCCCGATGCCATCTCGATCCTGGGTTCCGTGTTCTTCGTCGTGGGGGATATCGACCGATGATGCTGCTGGTCACCTCCGGCGTCGCGCCGTACCTCGCCCAGGCCGAGTCGATCCTGGACGTGGGCGACACCTTCATCCTCCCGTTGCTGCTCAAGCTCGCGTTCGTCCTCGGGTTGTTCTTCGTCGTGCCCCTGGTGGCTGGCTACCTCGAGCACAAGGTCATGGGTCGTATGCAGCATCGGCGCGGCCCGGTGGAGGCGGGGCCGTTCGGCACGCTGCAGCTGGTGGCCGACGGGATCAAGTTCATCCAGAAGGAGGACCTGATCCCCTCCGCGGCCGACAAGTGGGTGTTCGCCATCGCGCCCGGGGTCGCCCTGGTCCCGGCGATGCTGGTCTTCCTGGTCCTGCCGCTCGGTCCGGGCGTGTTCGCGCTCGATCTCGAACTGGGTCTGTTCTACGTGCTGGCGGCCAGCTCGGTATCGGTACTCGGCGTGTTGATGGGCGGCTGGGCCTCCGCCAACAAGTTCTCGTTGTTCGGTGGTCTGCGTGCCGGTGGACAGCTGATCGCCTACGAGCTCCCGCTGATCCTGGCGGCGATCGCCGTTGCGGTCCAGGCCGGGACCCTCTCCCTGGTCGGCATCGTCGAGGCGCAGGCCGAGTTCATGCTGTTCGGCAGCGGGGTCAACCTCTGGTACGTGATCCCGCAGGTGCTCGGGTTCGCCATCTTCTTCGTCGCCGCGCTGGCCGAGCTGTCCCGGCCGCCCTTCGACATGCCGATCGGTGACTCGGAGCTGGTGTTCGGCTACATGACGGAGTACTCGGGCATCAAGTACGCGATGTACATGCTCACCGAGTACGCGGGCATGGTCACGATGTCCGGCCTGATGGTGGTCCTCTACCTCGGTGGCTGGCAGCTGCTTCCCGGGGTCCCGATGCCGGGCTGCGAGGGCGCGGGAGGGCTGTTCGACTGCGATGCCACCGGCACCGTGCTCAGCGTCGCCGTGACCTTCGGCAAGATCCTGGCACTGGTGTTCGTGATGGTGTGGCTCCGGGTCGCCTACCCGCGTCTGCGGGAGGACCAGCTCCAGCGCATCGCCTGGTTGGTCATGGTCCCCCTCGCACTGCTCAACCTCGCCGTCGTGACGATCGCCAAGGTGGTGTACTGATGGCTCCTTCCGCTCCACCCGGGGTCGGGCTCCTGAAGGGACTCGGGGTCACGATCAAGCACCTGTTCAAGCGCCCCTCGACGCTGATGTACCCCTACGAGCGCGACGACCTGGCGCCGCGCACCCGTGGGGTCATCGCGCTGATGGACGAGAACTGCACCGTGTGCATGCTGTGCAGCCGTGAGTGCCCGGACTGGTGCATCTACATCGAGTCCCACAAGGAGACCGTCCCCCCCGCCAAGGAGGGTGGACGCGCCCGGACCCGCAACGTCCTGGACCGGTTCGCGATCGACTTCTCCCTGTGCATGTACTGCGGCATCTGCATCGAGGTGTGTCCCTTCGATGCGCTGTGGTGGTCGCCGGAGTTCGAGTACTCCGAGTACCACATGGACGGGCTCCTGCACGAGAAGGAGAAGCTGCGTGAGTGGGCGGACACGGTGCCGCCCCCACCCCCGCTCGAGGAGGGCGCGGTCCCGCCGGCCGAGGTCAGCGACGCGATCGCCAAGGTCGAGAAGGAGCGCGAGCTCGCCGCGGCGAAGGCACTCGAGGCCAAGCAGGCCGCCGAGGCGCCCGAGAAGCCGACCGGCGACGGGGCGGCGAAGGCGACCGCGGCCGAGCCGGAGATCCACGTCAAGGCCGGGGAGATCGACCAGGAGACCTTCGACCGGCTGATCGCCGAGGGCAAGTCGGAGCGGATGGCCCGCTCGAAGGCGAAGGCGGCCTACGTCAAGAAGGAGAAGGCGCGGCTCAAGGCGGAGGCCGAGGCCGCCGGCGGACCGGCCGAGGCGGCGGCACCCGCGGCGGCTCCCAAGGCGTCCGACATCACGGTCGAGGCCGGGGAGATCGACCAGGAGACGTTCGACCGGCTGATCGCCGAGGGCAAGCCGGAGCGCATGGCCAGGGCCAAGGCGAAGGCGGCCTACGTCAAGAAGGAGAAGGCGCGGCTCAGGGCCGAAGCCGAGTCGGACACCGGCGAGGGCACCGGTGCCGACGAGCCGGCCGAGGTGCCGAGCGAGCTCGGCGCCTCCCCCGAGGCCGCCAAGCAGGCCCTCGACGCCCCCAAGCTCGGTGACGTCCAGGTCGAGGGTGCCGGTGAGATCGACCAGGAGGTCTTCGACCGCCTGATCGCCGAGGGCAAGTCCGAGCGGATCGCGCGGGCCAAGGCCAAGGCCGCGTGGGTCAAGAAGCGCAAGCAGGCCATGCTCGACGAGGAGGGCGGCACATGACCGGTCACGATGTCGTGTTCGTGGTCGTGGGGTTGGTGACGGCCGGTGCCGCGGTCCTGACCGTGACCTCCAAGAACCTGATGCACGCGGCGCTGTACTTCGCTGTCACCCTCGGTGGTATGGCGGGCGTCTTCCTGACGCTGGCCGCTGACTTCCTGGCGCTGGTCCAGATCGTGGTCTACGTGGGCGCGGTCACGGTGCTGTTCCTCTTCGGGCTCATGCTGACCCGGGCGCCGATCGGGCGTGAGGCGCTCGATGGACAGAACCGTGGTCTCGGGATGGCGGTCTCCGGTGGGCTGTTCGTGGTGCTGTCCACGCTGGTCATCGGCGCCTTCGGCGGCCAAGGCACGGCCGAGGTCTCCGGACCCGGCATCCGCGACTTCGGGATCGCGATCTTCGCCGACTGGGTCCTGCCCTTCGAGGTGCTGTCGATGCTGCTGCTGGCGGCGCTGATCGGTGCGATCGTCCTGGCGCGACGGGAGTCGGGTGAGTCGGGCGAGGAGTCGACCGTCACCCGGATCGAGCTGTCGGTGGATCGCGATCCGGACACCGCCGAGCACGAGCAGCCTGCGCTGACCGCGGGCGCGGGTAGCAGTGGCGAGGAGCACCCATGAGCCCGGTCGGACCGCTGCTGTTGGCCACGTTCCTGTTCTGTGCCGGTGTCTACGGCGTCATCGCCCGGCGCAACGCCGTGCTGGTGCTGCTCAGTGTCGAGTTGATGCTCAACGCCGTCAACATCAACCTCGTGACCTTCCAGAACCTGCTGTTCCCGGACGACCCGGCCGTCACCGGTCAGATGTTCGCCCTGTTCATCATCGGGGTCGCCGCCGCCGAGGTGGGCGTCGGGCTGGCCATCGTCTTCAACATGTTCCGCAACCGTGCCTCGGTCGACGTCGATGACGCCGACCTGATGCGCTGGTAGGGGAGGCACTCGTGGAACCGCTCCTGGACTACGCCTGGGTCGTGGTGGTGCTGCCGCTGCTGTCGGCGGTGCTGATCACGGCGTTCGGCAAGCAACTCCCCGGCAAGGGGTCGGAGCTGGGGATCGCTTCGCTGGCCATCTCGTGGTTGCTCGCGCTCGGCATCGCCTGGGAGACCTTCGTCAACTCGCCGATCGAGCCCGTCGAACGGGCCATCGACTGGTCGCCGCTGGGAGGTGGGTTCATCTTCGAGCTGGGCATCCTCGTCGATGGACTGACCGCGGTCATGCTGCTGCTGGTGACCACGGTGTCCTTCATGGTGCACATCTACTCGCGGGAGTACATGCGTGGTGAGGTGCGCTTCACCTACTTCTTCGCGATGCTCAGCCTCTTCACCTTCTCCATGCTGTTGCTGGTCGTGTCCAACAACCTGCTGCAGGCGGTGATCGGCTGGGAGCTGGTCGGCCTGTGCTCGTACCTGCTGATCGGGTTCTACTGGGAGGGCAAGTCGAACCAGGACGCCGGCAACAAGGCGTTCATGACCACGAAGTTCGGTGACGTCGGGCTGATCGTCGGCGTCATCGTGCTGTCGGCCGGCATGTTCTCCATGACCGACACGCCCTTCAACATCCTCCAGATCAACGAGGCCGCGGCCGCGGGCCAGCTGAGCACCACCACCGTCGTACTCGGCATGCTGATGATCTTCCTCGGCTGCGTGTCGAAGTCCGGGCAGATGCCCCTGCACGTGTGGTTGCCGGACGCGATGGCGGGTCCGACTCCGGTATCCGCCCTGATCCATGCTGCCACCATGGTCACCGCCGGGGTGTTCCTGCTGGCCCGTCTGTTCCCGGTGGTGGCGCAGAGCCAGGCGGTGATGGCCACGATCGCCATCTTCGGGGTGATCACGCTGTTCTTCGGAGGGCTGCTCGCCCTGGTCCAGGACGACCTGAAGAAGATCCTCGCCTACTCGACGATCTCCCAGCTCGGCTACATGGTCGCCGCGATCGGCGTCGGGGGCTACACCGCCAGCGTCTTCCACCTGTTCACGCACGGCTTCTTCAAGGCGTTGCTCTTCCTCGGCGCGGGCTCGCTGATCCACGCGGTCCACTCCAACAACATCTCGGACATGGGTGGGCTGGCCAGAGCCATGCCCCACACGTTCTGGACCTTCATCGTGGGCTCGCTCGCCCTGGCCGGCTTCCCGCTCACCGCCGGCTTCTTCT
>CAYXJD010000086.1:6593-11583 GCA_964465225.1 uncultured Actinomycetota bacterium | reverse complement strand
CACCCCCCGTAGAAGTCGCTGTCGCTGGCACGGACCACCTCGCCGTCGACCCGGCAGCGATCGACCCGGCTCGGGTAGAAGGTCAGATGGTCGGCGAGTGCCTCGAAGCCGGGTGTCGGCTGCGGGTAGTACCAGCCGGCCAGCGGGGAGCGGCGGTCATCGGCGACCAGATCGACGTAGCTCGCCTGCCCCTTGAACTCGCAGTAGGTGCGGCGCGGGTTCTCGACCAGCAGGCTCCGGTCGACGTCCTCGAGCGGCAGGTAGTAGGAGGGTGGGTGCGAGGTCTCCAACACCCGGACCGCCCGCTTCGTGTCCGCGACGACACGTCCGGCGAACTCGACCACGACGTGTTCGCTGGAGGGGTCGACCGCTGGCGGTCGGGGGTAGGACCAGACCGACTCCTGGCCCTCGCCGACGGGATCGGGTTGCGGTCGGTGCCGCATGGGAGCTCCTTCCGGGGGTGTGTTGCCACGGGTTCGGAGCGGGTCGCGTCACGGCCGGCGTCGACGGGTCGAGCAGCGTCTACCCTGCTGGAACCGACGACCAAGGCAGGCGAGGTGGCCAGCAAGGACGACCGCGAGGCGCTCCAGCGGCGTTTCGGCGCGCTCGACTCCAAGGAGCGCCGCTCGATCGTGCGGGCGGTCAACCGTGGACGGGCCGTGGAGGTCCGCAAGCACGCTCCGCTCGCCGTCCACATCGCGCACCGCCAGATGCGGTTCTGGAAGTGGTCCTGGATCATCGGTCCGGCGGTCGGTCTCCTGCAGATCGGACAGCTCGGGCCGGTGGCGGCGGCGCTCAACGCCCTGCTGGCGACCGCGCTGCTGGGGGCGATGTCCGCGTACTTCTACCTGCGGGCACAGCGCTCCGTGGAGGCCAACCTCGCGCTGATGGGCGGCAAGCGCCCGCGACCAGCTCCCGACGAACCTGAGCCCGGGCGGCGCTGGTGGCAGCGTTCCGAGACCAAGGAACGCGGCGAACGGACCGCACGGCGCTGGTGGGGCGGGCGTGACACACGGCCGGCGACGACGGCCGGCGGCTCAGGGAGCCAGGGGCACCTGCCGGGCCGGCCCCGCCAGGCCGGCGGCGACGCCGGTGGCAGCGGCGAGCGTCAGGCCGGCCCGTCCCCTGCCGAGGGGCGGCGCCCCGAGTCGCAGCTGCCACCCGAGCGACGTCCCTACCAACCTCGGGGCAGGAAGCGCCGCGGGCGCTGAGCGAGGAGCTCGGTCCTGCCGCCGCACACACTCGGCGGCTGACCCGGCCGACGCGACGCCGCGGCAGGCCTGGCTACGGCGATGACGGCGAGGTACCGGCTCCCGCCAGGGTCGCTCGCGCCACCTCGGCGACGTGTTCGGGGGTGAACCCGAACTCGGCGAGCACCCGGGCCGACGGAGCCGAGGCTCCGAAGCGGTCCAGCCCCACCACCGCCCCGGCGGCCCCGACGATCCGCTCCCACCCGAAGGTGACCCCCGCCTCGACCGCCACGCGCGCGGTCGCGCTGGGCGGCAGGACCTCGTCGCGGTACGCCTGGTCCTGGGACAGGAACACCTCGACGGCGGGCAGCGACACCACGCGGACCGACATCCCGTCGGCGGCGAGCAGGTCCGCGGCGTCGCTGCACACCGCGACCTCAGACCCGGTGCCGACGAGCACGACGTCGGGCTCACCGGCCACCTCGGTGTCGCCGTCGGCGGACACCTCGCGGAGCACGTAGCCCCCGCGCGCCATCGCGGCGGCCGATCTGACGCCGAGGTCGCGGGTCGTCTGACGGCTCAGTGCCAGCAGGGTGGGATGGTCGGCGGTGATCGCGGCCCGCCACGCCACGGCCGTCTCGTGGCCGTCGGCTGGTCGCCACACGCTGAGCCCCGGGAGCAGCCGCAGGCTGGCGAGGTGCTCGACCGGTTGGTGGGTCGGGCCGTCCTCGCCGAGGCCGATCGAGTCGTGGGTCATGACGTACACGACCCGCTGCCCCATCAAGGCCGCCAGCCGGATCGCAGGCCGGCAGTAGTCGGTGAACACCAGGAAGGAGGCGACGTAGGGCAGCAGCCCGCCGTGCAGCGCCATCCCGTTGGCCATCGAGACCATCGCGTGCTCACGGATACCGAAGCGCAGGTTGCGGCCCAGTCGGTCCTCGGCGCTGAAGTCCCCGCCGTCGGGGACGTCGGTGTTGTTGGAGGCCGCGAGGTCGGCCGAGCCACCGAACAGCTCCGGCAGCGCCGGCGCGAGTGCGGCGATGACCGCCCCGGAGTGCTTGCGGGTCGCAGCATCGCCGGCAGGGCTCGGCAGCACCTCGGTCCAGTCGTCGGGGAGCTCGCCACGGACCACGCGGCGCTCGAACTCCGCCGCGAGCTCGGGCTGGGCGGCCCGGTGGGCGCGGACCCGCTCGTCCCAGTCGGCCCGCAGCTCGGCCCCGCGGGCCCGGGCATCGAGGTGGTCGGCCACCTCGGCAGGCACGTAGAACGCAGGGTGATCCCAGCCGTAACCGTGCTTGGTGGCGGCCACCTCGTCCTCGCCGAGCGGAGCGCCGTGGACCCCGGCGGTGCCAGCCTTGCCGGGGGAACCGAACCCGATCACCGTGCGCACGGCGATCAGCGAGGGCCGCGGGTCGGCGTCGGCAGCAGCGACAGCGGCACGCAGGGCATCGAGGTCGTTGCCGTCGCTCACGCGCTGGATGTGCCACCCGTAGGCATCGAACCGGGCCAGCACGTCCTCGGAGAAGGCCTTCTCGGTGCTGCCGTCGATCGTGATGCGGTTGTCGTCGTAGAGGTAGGTGAGCCGCCCGAGCTGCAGGTGGCCGGCCAGGGATGCCGCCTCCGAGCTGATCCCCTCCATCAGGTCACCGTCGGAGACGATCGCGTAGACGCGCTGCGGGATGATCCCGAGGTCGTCGGGGTCGAGTTCCGCCGACAGCCGCTCGGCGGCCAGGGCCATGCCGACACCGTTGGCGAACCCCTGCCCGAGGGGACCGGTGGTGGTCTCCACCCCGGGATGGCCGGGATCCCGCTCGGGGTGGCCGGGGGTGACGGAGCCCCACTGCCGGAAGGCCTTGAGGTCCTCGAGGGTGGGACGCTCGTAGCCCGAGAGGTGCAGGGCCGCGTAGAGCAGCATGGAGCCGTGGCCGGCGGAGAGCACGAACCGGTCGCGCCCGGGCCAATCCGGCGCCACGGGGTCGTGGCGGAGCACCTCGCGGAACAGCAGGTAGGCCATCGGCGCGCAGCCCATCGGCATCCCCGGATGTCCCGAGTTCGCGGCCTGGACGGCATCGATCGCCAGGGTGCGGATCGTGGTGATCGACGCATCGACGAGGCTGGGCGGGGTCTCGGCGGGGTTGAAGGCGGCGGGCATGGCACCTCGAGGCAGGGGGGGTGCGCGATGCTAGTCAGCGAACCCCGTCCCCTATCCTCGCGCGACGCCACCGGGAGGGACCGTCCGTGCCACCGCTGCCCCAACGCATCACCTACCGCGTCGCCGTCGACCGCGCCGCCGGGGCCTTCGCTGCGGTCGTCGCCGCCATCGAGGCGCGTGGGGCGGAGCTGGTCGGTACGGACACCACCAGCCAGCAGCGACACGTCGCCTTCCGTGACCTGACCGTCGAGGTCCGTGACGCGGTCCACGCCGACGAGATCGCTGCCGAGCTCGTCGAGCTCGAGAGCGTGGAGTTGCTGGCGATCACCGACGAGGTGCTGGCCGCCCACGACCACGGCAAGATCCGCGTCGAGGTGACCCGCGAGGTCAACGGTCCCCGGGACCTGTCGCTGGTCTACACCCCCGGCGTCGCCAACGTCTGCAACCTCATCGCCGACGACCCGACGGCGGCGTACCGACTGACGATCAAGTCGAACGCGGTGGCCATCGTCACCGATGGGTCGGCCGTGCTCGGGCTCGGCGACATCGGGCCGCTCGCCTCGCTGCCCGTGATGGAGGGCAAGGCGATGCTGCTGAAGTCCTTCGGCGACGTCGACGCCTACCCGCTGCTCGTGGACGCCCAGGACCCGGATGAGTTCGTGGAGACGGTGGCGCGGGTCACCGGCGGTTTCGGGGGCATCAACCTGGAGGACATCTCGGCACCTCGGTGCTTCGAGATCGAGGGCAAGCTGCGCCAGCGCCTCGACATCCCCGTCTTCCACGACGATCAGCACGGCACCGCCGTCTGCGTGCTCGCCGCGCTGATGAACGCCGCTGCGGTGACCGGCCGGCAGCTCGCCGACCTCAGGGTCGTCGTCCAGGGGGTCGGTGCCGCCGGCGTCGCGATCGTGCAGTTGCTGCGCGCCGCCGGCATCGAGGACATCGTGCCGGTCGACATCGACGGGATCGTTGAGCCCCGCCGGCGCGCCGGCCTCGACCCGGTGCGCTTCCGGCTCGCCCGCCAGGTCAACCCGCGTGAGTTGTCCGGCGGCAAGGAGGTCGCGCTGGCCGGCGCGGACGCCTTCGTCGGCGTCTCCGGCCCCGAGAGCCTGCCGCTGGAGCTCGTGGCCACGATGGCCGACGATCCGATCGTGTTCGCCCTGGCGAACCCGGTGCCGGAACTGCACCCGGACCTCGCCGCCGGCCACGTTGGGGTGA
The DNA here is from genome assembly GCA_964465225.1 of uncultured Actinomycetota bacterium. GTDB lineage: Bacteria > Actinomycetota > Nitriliruptoria > Nitriliruptorales > Nitriliruptoraceae > T1Sed10-7. The sequence goes on along the minus strand of CAYXJD010000086.1, from coordinate 7,023 downwards.
TGGCCACCGGGCGCTCGGACTTCCCCAACCAGATCAACAACGTGCTGGCGTTCCCCGGGATCTTCCGCGGGCTGCTCGACGCTGCCGCGACGGCCGTGACCGACGAGATGAAGATCGCTGCCGCGGAGGGCATCGCGTCGATCGTCGGCGACGACCTCGCCCGCGACTACGTGGTCCCCTCCCCCTTCGACCGCGAGGTCGTTCCCGTCGTCGCCGAAGCGGTCGCCCGCGTGGCCCGCGAGCAGGGCCACGTACGACCTGGCTCGGGTGGTTCGCTGTCGGGCGAGCGTGAGGCCGCAGAGCAGGAAGCCGCCCAGCGTGCCGTCCAGCGCGCCGTGACCCGGCGGTTCCACGGCACCTGAGACGTACTGACGTGGCACGGCCCGAGCGTGGACGCAGACCGGCCACCCATGGCCGACACCGCACCCCG
>CAYXJD010000086.1:0-6493 GCA_964465225.1 uncultured Actinomycetota bacterium | reverse complement strand
GACGCAGACCGGCCACCCATGGCCGACACCGCACCCCGATCGGCCGGCACGGCCCCGACGACGCACCCCGACCAGCCTGCACGGCCCCGACGGTGGAGCCGACAGGTCAGGGCGCCAGCGGCCCCCGGTCCCCCGCAGCGTCCGCGGAGAGCGCGTCGCGGATCTCTCGCAGCAGCACCACCTCCGCTGGCTCTGCCTCGGGCTCCGGCTCGGTCGAGTCGCCCTGGCGCTGGAGCCGGTTGTAGGCCTTGACGACCAGGAACAGCGCGACCGCCACCAGGAAGAAGCTGAGCAACGCGGTGAGGACCGCACCGACGCTGCCGGTAGGGAGTCCGGTCTCCGGATCGACGGCGCCGAAGGTCAGCAGTGCGTCGAAATCGGGCTCGCCGAAGATCCAGGCGATCAGCGGCGTCAGCACCCGTCCGGTGATGGCGGAGATCACCGACTGGAAGGCGACCCCGAGGACGAAGGCGACGGCCATCTCGACCATGTTGCCCCGGCTGATGAACTCCTTGAACTCGGCGATCACGTCAGCGTTCTCCTGGTCTCGATCATGTCTCGAGCCTGTCTCGATCATGGTGGGACGGCCGCGGCAGCAGGGGTGCTCGGCACCGTGACCGGACGGCCGGCGGGCGTGTGGTGCTCCAGCGGTCGAAGGCGTGCTCGCAGCACGGCGGCGGGACGCTACCCGACGGCCGACCTGCTTCCCGAGGTGGTGATGGAGGGGTGAGGTCGGTCGACCGCGCGCCGCACGCCCCGCACCGAGCTCAGCGTTCAGCGAGCCAGGCACAGATCGTCGGCTGCACCTCGGCCAGAGCTGCCGTGGGCGACCGCGGCACCCCGTCCGGGCTTCGGGCCCCCGTGACCCTGAGCGCGTGGTCGCCGCCGCTGATGACCGCCAGCTGCGATCGCCGCGGGAGCTTGTGGCGGTTGGTGTCCAGCAGCTCGAGATCGGCCATGGGATCGTGGTCACCCTGGAGGAACAGGCAGGGCACACCCACGTTCGGCCAGTGCTCGACCCGGAGCCGGTCCGGCTTCCCGGGCGGATGCAGCGGGTAGCCCGAGAGCAGCAGGCCCGCCGCAGGGGTTGCACCGGCCACTGCCAGCGAAGCGACACGTCCTCCGTAGGACCGGCCACCGAGCACCCACGGCACGTCCGGTGGCGCACCGACGGCCGAACGCGCCGCCGCCAGGATCTCACGGAACCCGGCGACCGCGGTCTCAGCGCGTGGGGCACGTCGTCCCTGTTGGTGGTGCACCAGGTTCGCCCGCACGACCGTGTGACCGCAGGACACGACCGCCTCGGCGAGCGCGACCAGGGGCTCGCTGTCCAACGACCCGCCCGCGCCGGGCACGAGCAGGACCGGTGGGCTGGCCGAGTGATCGGGCTCGTACAGGACAGCGTCGATCAGGCCACCGGGGGCCGCCGGGACCGCGAGTTGCCGGCGATGCGTCGCGACCGTCACCGGTGTTCGGGAACCGTGACGACCACGGGACACGGCGAGTGCGCCATGACCTGGTGCGTGACCGAGCCGAGCAGCAGGCCCCGGAAGCCGCCGAGCCCGCGGGCGCCGACGACCAGCAGGTCCGCGCCCTCCGCGACCTCGCACAGGACCGCGGCTGCCCCACCCGAGCGCACCGTCTGGGACACGGGGATGTCCCCCGCCCCGCCGACCCGCTCCAGTTGCTCGGAGATCACCTCACCGGCTGCTCCTCGGAGCTCGTCGTCGGAGGGCAGCGTGACCACTGCGGGGAGGGCAACCAGTTCGGGCGTCGGATAGGCATGGACCAGTTCGAGCTCCGCGTCCCGGAGTCGAGCCTCGTCCAGGGCCCACCGCAACGCGCGCGACGACTCCTCCGATGAGTCGAGGCCGACGACGATCCGAGCGGTCATGGCGATCCCTCCTAGCAGCGGTGGTGGAGCCTGGCGGACGGTCGGCATGGTGACCGACCGGCCTCCACCTCACAGCATGCGATGACGACGGACGAGGGGCCAGGGACCTGCGACCCGGATGCACAGGCGCCCGGACCGCGCCGACGACGCTGCTCGCGCGACGCCGACGACACGTAGGCTGCCAGTTCGAGGTCGCGGGCGCCAACGTCGGCGGTGGCCACAGAGATCCGCACGCGGGAGTGGATGAGCGTGAGATACCCGGACCACCTCCTCACCGAGGACGAGGAGGTCCTGACCCAGTTCCGGCCGCACTGGAAGGTGCTGCTGCCGGCGATCGGTTGGGCGATGCTGTTGGCGGCCATCGCGGGCTTCGCGGCCGCGGCGCTGCCCGAGCGGTGGAGCCCGAACTGGTCCTTCGGCTGGTCGTTCGGGATCGCGCTGGCGCTGTGGCTGGCCGTCTCCGCCAAGGCACTGTTGGCCTGGTACGCGACCAACTACGTGCTGACGACCGAGCGCATCGTGGTCCGACGGGGCTTGGTCGCGCGCACCGGCACGGAGATCCCACTGGAGAACATCACCAACGTCCTGTTCAGCCAGCGCGTGATCGAACGCGTGCTCGGTTACGGCGACGTGCTGATCGAGTCGGCCGGGAGCCAGGGTCAGAGCCGGCTCAGGAACATCCCCGATCCGGAGGGGTTCCAATCGGAGGTCTACCGCGCCAGAGAGCTGCGCACACTGCACTTCCGTTCCACCGGCCACGTGGCAGCCCGCGATGTCGTCCAGCAGCTCGAGGCGCTCGCCGATCTCCGCGAGCGCGGGCACCTCTCGGAGCAGGAGTTCGCGGCCCAGAAACGCCAGTTGCTCGGTGGCCTACTCGGGGTGGTCCCTGCCGAGGTCCGCGAGCGGGTCGACGAGGGGGAGATCGACCCGACCGCGTGAGGCCTGCCGCCGATGCGCGTCACGCCGACGGGCTACAGGCACATCTGGCCGGCAACACGCCCCAACCCGCCCAGCACGCAGTACCGGGGTCGCCTTCCGGCCACCCCTGGCCGGCAACACGCCCCAACCCGCCCAGCACGCAGCACCGGGGTCGCCTTCCGGCCACCCCTGGCCGGCAACACGCCCCAACCCGCGCGCCGCCCAGCACGCGGGGAGAGGGATCCCCCGGCAGGGCTCAGGCAGTCCTCAGCTCCACGTGCCAAGCTGGCGCCATGAGGATCCTGGTGGTCGAGGACGACCGGTCGGTGCGTGACGCGCTGGACCGTGCTCTGCGTGCTCAGGACCTCGAGGTGGTGACGGCCGGTGACGGGCTCCAGGCACTGCGCGCCGTGACCGAGCAGGACCCCGACCTCGTCGTGCTCGACCTCGGACTGCCCGGTATGGACGGCCTGGCGGTGTGCCGTCGGCTGCGCGCCGACGGGGATGACCGCCCCGTGCTCATCCTCACCGCCCGGGATGGCGTCGACGATCGCGTCACCGGGTTGGATGTCGGCGCCGACGACTACCTCGTCAAGCCCTTCGCGCTCGAGGAGCTGCTGGCACGGGTCCGCGCGCTCCTGCGCCGGGTCACCACCACACCGGACCAGCGCCTGCGCGTCGCAGACCTCACCATCGACCCGGCCACCCGTGACGTGTGGCGTGGGGATCGCCCCCTCGAGCTCACCGATCTCGAATTCCGGCTGCTCGTGCACCTCGCCGAGCACCCCCGCATCGTCCTGCGCCACGAGGTCCTGCTGGCTGCCGTCTGGGGAGCACAGGACCTGACGACGAAGAACGCCCTGGAGGTGTACGTCGGGTACCTGCGCCGCAAGCTCGAGGCCGGCGGCGAGCCACGGATGCTGCACACGGTCCGCGGCGTCGGCTACGTCCTGCGGCCACCGCGGTGACCCTGAGGCGTCGCGTCGCGATCCGGACCACCGTGGTGATGGTGCTGGCCGTCGTGCTGGTGTTGGTGGTGGCCCGCCAGGTCGCGAGCACCGCCCTCCTGGCGGCGATCGACGACGATCTCCGCACCCTCGCCGAGGTGGCACCCGCGGCACTGGGACCGGCGGGACCCGGCGCCAGCGACCCCGGCGAGGACGGCGCCAGCGACGCCGGCGAGGACGGCCCGCTACGTCGCCGGTCGCTCAACGAGCTGCGGCCCCTGCTGCCACCGGGCAGCCGTCGTGTCGCGGCGCTGCTCGCCATCGACGGTCCGCTCCAGGTGCTGGCGGCCGACGGCACGATCGCCGCGGCCACTGATCCCACACTGCCGGTGACCTCGACCGCGACCGAGGTGGCCCGAGGCGACGGCGACGCCGTGCTCGAGACGGTCACGGTCCAGGGGGCACCCGTTCGGGTGCTCACCGTGCCGCTGCCGAGGGGCGGCGCCGTGCAGCTCGGTCGCAGCCTCGCCGAGGTCGAGGCCACCCTGGATCGGCTGACGACCCGGCTGCTGGTGATCGGCGGCGTACTCGCGGTCCTGGCCGCGGCGGCCTCGCTGCTCGTGGCCGACCGGCTCGTGCGGCCCGTCGGCGCGCTCACCGCTACCGCCGAGCACGTCGCGCGCACCCAGCAACTGGACACCCGCATCGCCCCGGAGGGCGATGACGAGCTCGCCCGCCTCGGGCGCGCCTTCGACCGCATGCTGGTGCGCCTGGAGGAGGCCCGGGCTGCACAGACCCAGCTGATCGCCGACGCCTCCCATGAGCTGCGCACGCCGCTGACGAGTCTGCGGGCCAACATCGACCTGCTGCGCTCCGGAGCGCGGCTCGGCACCGAGGACCAGTCCGAACTGCTGGCCGACCTCGACGGACAGCTGCGGGAGTTCGGCCACCTCGTCGACGGACTCGTGGAGCTGGCCAGAGGCGAGCAGGCACCTGCCGATCTGGCTCCCCTCCACCTCGACGTGCTGGTGGCAGAGGTCGTGACTGCCGCCCGACGGCACCATCCGGCCGCCCACTTCACGGTCGAGACCACCCCGACGGTGATCTCCGGCGAGGAGCGGCGACTCGAGCGGGCCGTGCGAGCGGTGGTCGACAACGCGGTCGTCCACGGCGGCGGGGACGTCGAGGTGGTGGTGTCCCGGACGGCGGACGAGGCGCGGATCACCGTGCGCGATCACGGCCCGGGGATCGATCCGCAGGACCGGGCCCAGGTGCTCGGGCGGTTCTACCGCTCGGCGGCGGCACGAGCTCGGCCCGGATCAGGTCTGGGGCTTGCCATCACCGAGCAGACGGTGCGGATGCACGGCGGCAGCGTCGAGGTCCAGGACACACCCACCGGTGGGGCGACCGTCGTGCTGCACCTACCGGCCAGGGATCCAGCCACCGGTTCCGATCGGTGACCAGAGAACTGCGCCACCACGGGGCACGGCTACGGTCATGAGATGACCGGGACCTTCCTCAACGCGAGCACCATCGTCCTGGGCGCCGGCGTCGGAACGCTGCTCGGGAGCCGGCTCTCGTCGGGGGTACGCGGCACGGTCACCGACACGCTCGGCATCTTCGTGCTGGTGCTCGGCGCCAGCGATGCCCTCACGACCTTCGGTGACGAACTGTCCAGGGCGCTGGGTGCCGCGGCGGTCCTCGTGATCCTCGCCTCGTTGCTGGTCGGCGGCATGATCGGTGAAGCGATCGATCTCGAGGCGTGGTTGCACCGCCTCGGGATCTGGCTCCGAGCTCGGGTGGTCGGCGATGCCGACCCCCTGTCCGACCTCGAGCCCGGCACCGACCCGACGGCGCAGCACGAGGCCGGTGGGCCGGCCCACGATCCCCGCCGGCTGTTCGTCGAGGGCTTCGTGGTGACGAGCCTGATCGTGTGCGTCGGGCCGCTGGCGATCCTGGGATCGCTCGAGGACGGACTGACCGACGGGTTCGAGCTGCTGGCCGTCAAGTCGATGCTGGACGGGTCCGCGGCACTGGCCTTCGCCTCCGTGCTCGGCATCGGCGTTGCCTTCGCGGCGCTCCCCCTGCTGGTCCTCCAGGGCGCGATCACGCTGGCAGCCAGCGCACTGCAGAGCGTCCTCACCCCGCCGATGCTGGCCGGCCTGACCGCGACCGGGGGCTTCTTGGTGATGGCTATCGGGCTGCGGCTGCTGGAGCTACGTCCGATCCGGGTCGCGAACCTCCTGCCGAGCCTGGTGCTCGCCCCGCTCGCGATCGGCCTGTGGCCCTGAGCGCCAGCCCGCGGGAGGCCCTTCGGGAACCTCATCGGGGACCCAGAACAGCGCACGCGGCCGGAACTCAGCCGGCGCTCAGGGTCGGGGCCGATGCTGTGATCAGCGCCGCAGCAACGCCCCACTTCCCTACCTACCCCCCGTGCGGCGTCCACGACAGGAGAGATGACGATGCGAACGACACCGAGGACCAGGCGTTGGGCGGTGCTGGGCGCGACCGCCGCCCTCGCCAGCGCCGCCTTCGCCCTTCCCGCGCTGGCGCAGGGCTCCGACGAGGCGCCAGGTGCGCGTCAACCCGACTGGGCCGGCAACGCCGAGCCCGGTGAGCGCCACGCCGAGATGGTCGCTGAGCTCGAAGGCCTCGACGGCGATGCGGTGGTCGAGCGGCTCGAGGAGCTGCACGCTGAGCGAGAGGCCCACCGCGCCGAGCGGTTCGCCGAGCG
>CAYXJD010000085.1:0-11712 GCA_964465225.1 uncultured Actinomycetota bacterium | reverse complement strand
AGATTCTCCGGAGTGACTGGAGTTCAGACGTGTGCTCTTCCGATCTCGGGTGCAGCGACCGGGCGACCTGCTCTCCCCGGTGGCGGGCGCAGCGATCGTCGCCGGGCTCGGGGTGCTGGTCAGCGAGGTGCTCTCGGACGGGATCGGATGGGGGCTGCCGCTGGCCGTGGTGGCGTCGATCACCCTGCTGTTGGGTGCGGTGGCGGGCGTCGACCTGCGCTTCCCCGCGCCACTGCCCATGGGTGCCCTGGCGCTGGCCGGGGTCGGCGCCTGGCTGCTCGCCGCACCCGTGGCCCTCGCGTTGCACCCGCCAGCCGAGATCCTGCCGCGCAGCGACGACGCCGAACTCGAGATCCGCACGCCGGCCGCGGGCGCGGAGGTCCGAGCTGGCTCCGTGCCGCTGTCGGTGGTCGTCACGGGCGGCTCGATCGGGCCGGGCGGCGTGCCGCCCGAGGACCTCTCCGATGACCCGGAGGAAGCCGGACAGCTCACCGTGGCGATCGAGGAACTGCGTGACGACGACGACGTCAGCCCACAACGGCGTGTGGACATCGAGGTGACGGGATGCACCGTCGCCGACCCCTGCGAGGAGGTGGTGGTGGAACTGCCGGTGATGCCGGGCACGTGGCGACTCACCGTCGATCTGCAGCGTGGCGACGGGACCCCGCTGGGGCCGCCCGTGCGCACGCGCACCACCTTCACGGCGGTCGCGGACGGGTAGGTCAGCTCCGCGGCCCCCGCACGGCTGCGTAGAGATAGGCGCCGGCGATCGCGAAGACCACGGCCTGGCTCGCGGCCGCGGCCGGTAGGAGCGGCAGGCTCGGGAGGCGCTCCGCCAGGGAGACCGGCACGGTGGGCAGCACGACCAGCAGCAGGATCAGCGCACCGATCGCAGGTACGAGCCGGTCGTGGCGTCCAGCACCCATGCCGAAGGCCGCCACCGCACCTGCGGCGACGTAGGAGGCCACCGGCCACCACACGCTGGTCTCCCCGCCGTCGGCGGCCACGGCGTCGGTCAGGATCCTGGCGAGGTCCAGCAGCAGCAGCGGGACCACGCCGACCGTCACCCCGAGCAGCACGGTGCGCAGACGCTCGTTCACGACGGACCCTCTCCTGCGCCGGTGGGACCGTCGACCGGTGCTCGCCGATCACCCACTGCCCGACCCTGGTCACCGCCAGCGGCTCGGCCCTGACGGCGGCGCTCGGCGGCCTGCTCCGACGCCAGACGCTCCAGGTCGCTCGTGCCATGGTCGACGTGGACCATCGCGTCCGCGACCGCTCGGTGCCCGGCGACCTCACCGATCTGGCGGTGCATCGCCTGCACGACCCGGCGGTACTGCGGATGCCCCTGGGGGATCGAACGCAGTTCCAGCATCTGCATCGCCGCACGGGCGTTGAGCTGCAGCACGTACCGCACGCGATAGGCGAAACACACCGCGTACTGAGCTGCCGCCGGATGATCCGGGGCCAGCAGTGCCTCGAGCGTCGCTGAGCGTTCCAGGGCCTGGTGCCAGAGCTCCTCCACGCCGGCCTCGGCGAGCTCCGGCGGGGTCTCGTACCCGTGCGCCGTCGTCAGATCCTGCCACTCGATGGTCAGCATCCGGTGCCGCTGCAGGTCACGGAACCCCCCGTAGTCACCCAGGACGTCGAACCGGTACCACACGCGCTCGAAACCACGTCCCGGCTTGTGACGTCGGTTGGCACGGTCGCCCACGTAGGTGGTGAGGACCTCGGCCCGACGGGCCGGCGACCAGCGCCGGACCTCGGCCTCCAGCTGCCGCTCGGGGAGGTTCACGTGCGGGTAGAGCGCAGCGGTGACCAGTGCCACCTCGGCGTCCACGGGAGCACGCGGCGACCAGTCGGTCAGGGTGACGAGCTCGGCGGGCTGCACGGGTGCCGACGGGACCAACGCTCGGGCCAGGGCACGGGTCTCCTCGCGGCGAGCGGCGAGGTAGGCCGACCAGGCCCCTCCCCGATCGGGACGGTCGACACGGGTGAGGAAGGAGGGGATGACCTGCCTGAGCTCGGTGAGCAGCCGATCAGCGACGCTGCGCGACTCCGCCAACTCGTCGGCCTGCAACCGCAACAGCAGCCCCTCGTAGGACTGCCCCGAAGCGAACATCCCGATGTTGGAGGTGGTGGCCGCCGGCAACAGGCCCCGGAGCAGGTCGAGTGCCTTGGCCTTCGTCGCGTTGCGGTAGGCGAACGGTGAGGTGGCCTCGTCCTTCGGCCACCGCTGGCGGACCCAGTCGAGGACCTGCGGCAGCATCGTGGCGTACCGGTCGAAGATGGCGTCGAGGTGCTCGACGTACGCCGCGGCGTGCGGCCCGGCCATCACCTCCGCATCCCGGTGATAGCGGTAGCGACCACCCACCTTGGTGTCGTAGGGGATGTAGCGGGTGGACTGTTCGAGGTAGGCGGCCAACCGGCCCCACTCGATCCGCTTGGTCAGCAGGTTCGAGACATCCTCGAGCGCCACGTGCGCTCCCCCGAGTTGCGCCACCGAGTCATCGCCGTACTCGTTGAACACCTTGTCGTAGAGGGTGGCCGCCCGGGCTGCCGGATCGTCGGTGTCGAGGTCGGCGGCGAACTCGTCGAGGAAGAGGCGCTTGAGGGATCCGCCGTAGCGCGAGTAACGGGCGAACAGGGCCCCCTTGACGACCTCGGGCAGACCGGTGAGCGCGAACACCTCGCCATCCGGATCGGTGACGTAGCGGCTGAGCAGCTCCCGCTCTTCAGCGCTCAGGGCCTCCGGCTCGGGATCGGACACGGCGGCCTCGAGGTGGTCGGGGACGAAGGGATGCGGGTCGTGGCGCAGAGCGGTCGGTGGTCCGGCTGCGGGGACCGCTGCGGCGCGACGCGGCGGCCAGTCACCGCCCGGGCAGGCTAGCTCCCAGACCGCCACCGCCGACGGCAGCGGTGCCGCCCGCGGAACCTCGGGTCAGGATGGCGACGACCCGTTCGGCGAGCCGGGCGTGGCCCACCGATCCCGGATGGAAGCGGTCCACCCCGAACACCTCTGGGCTGAGGCGATCGCGGGGCATCTCGGCGACCGGGACACCGTGCATCGCGGCGACCGCGTGTTGGGCTTCGGCGACGCGGCGACATCGCCAGCCGACCACCGGTCGCAGCACCACCGGCAACCCTGGCGCCATGGACAGGTCGGGGCAGGTGTGGAAGACGATGCGAGCGTCCGGTGCTGCCAGCTCAGCGATCGCGGTCAGCAGGCGGTGGGTGAGGTCGGCCACCTCCGTGGACGACCGAAGGACGCGGAACGCATCGTTGGCACCGACGCCGAGCAGGACCACCTCCGCGCCTCGGGCAGCACCGACCTGCGTCCGGAGCACATCGTCGGTAGCGGCCCCGTCCACCGCGACGCTACGGACGGCGGTGGCACGGCCATCGAGAGCGACCAGCGCGCGCGCCACCCGGCGTGGAACCGCCTCCTCCGCGCCATCCAGACCGTGGCCGGCGCCGGCGGAGTCCCCGAGCATCACCACGTACCGGGGCGGGAAACGACCGGGGAGGTCGAGCGAATGATCGAGCGGCGCCACCCCGGCAGCTCGGACCCGCATCCGACGAACCCCCCAGGCCGCGTGGAGACCTGAAGCCAGCGATGCCGCGAGTAGCGCGAGCGCTGACGGCACCAGGCTCCCGGCCACGGACCCCGCGGGCACCGAAGGCCCGGACAGCCAGGCGTGTCGACGTGACCCCACAGTTGCGGGTCCACGTCGAGGCCGAGGCTGCGTGGCTGGCAGTGAGGTCGGACCTCGGCGCGGCGTGGAGGACATACCGTCACAGACTAGGACCGTGCGGCGCCGCCCGTCGCATCACCGGATCCCCAGGACACCCGAGGCCCACGCTTGCGGGTGACGAACGAGGAGCGAGCAGGTGCGAGGACACGGCGGGATGCCGCTGCGACCGATGGGCGATAGCACCGAACTCGCTTCGCGTGGGCTGGATCGCACCGTCGCCAGGCGGGCCTGGGGCCTCGCGCGCCCCTACCGCAAGCGGCTCCTGGGCTTCGTCGCTCTGATCGTGCTGGCGGCAGGGGTGTCCGCCACGCCGCCGCTGCTGATCCGGGAGATCATCGACAACGCGATCCCGGCTGGTGACCGATCGCAGCTGGTCTGGCTGTTCGCCGGCCTGGTCGGCGCCGGGGTGGTCGTGGCCGTCGTGTCGATGCTCGAGCGGTGGCTGTCCTCCTCGATCGGTGAGGAGCTGATCCTCGACCTGCGGACGATGCTGTACCGGCACGTCCACACCATGCCGATCGCCTTCTTCACCCGGACCCAGACCGGCTCGCTGATCACCCGGCTCAACAACGACGTGATCGGCGCGCAACGCGCGCTGACCGGGACGTTGGGTGGCATCGTCGACAACCTCATCAGCGTGACGATCACCCTGGTCGTGATGTTCACGCTCGAGTGGCGCGTCACGCTCATCGCGGTCTCGCTCCTCCCGCTGTTCATCATCCCGGCGCGCATCGTCGGGCGTCGGCTCCAGGCGCTGTCGCGCGAGGGGATGGCGCTGAACGCGGAGATGAACACCGTCATGACCGAGCGCTTCCACGTGGCGGGAGCGCTGCTGGTCAAGTTGTTCGGGCGTATCGACCGCGAGGTCGAGACCTTCCACGACAGGGCCGAGCGGGTGGCCGCCATCGGGGTGAAGCAGGCGATGACGGGTCGCGCGTTGTTCGCCTCGCTCGGGCTGGTCGGTGCGCTGGCGACGGCGGTCGTCTACCTCGTCGGAGGGTGGCTGGTCATCGACGAGACCTCGGCGATCCAGATCGGGACCGTGGTGGCACTGGGGCTGTACGTGACCCAGCTCTACGGCCCCCTGGCCCAGCTGTCCAACGCGCGGGTCGATCTGATGACGGCGCTGGTCAGTTTCGAGCGGGTCTTCGAGGTGGTGGACCTCCCCCGGCCGATCGAGGACGCGGCTGGAGCCATCGACCTCGAGCATCCCAGCGGCCGTGTCACCTTCGACCACGTGTGGTTCCGGTTCCCGGCGGCCAGCGGCTCGCACCTGGCGTCACTGGAGGGGCCGACCGCTGCCCACGGCGACGAGGCCTCGGACTGGATCCTGCGGGACATCGACCTCGACATCGCACCCGGGGAGATGATCGCGCTGGTCGGACGCTCGGGTGCCGGGAAATCGACCCTGTCATCGTTGGTCCCACGGCTGCACGATGTCACCGAGGGTGCCGTCCGCATCGACGGCCACGACGTCCGCTCCCTGACCCTGACCTCGGTCGCCGACGCGGTCGGGGTGGTCAGCCAGGACCCCCACCTGTTCCACGATTCGATCGCGGTCAACCTGCGCTACGCACGGCCCGGCGCCACCGACGCCGACCTCGAGCGCGTGGCCCGTGCCGCCCGCATCCACGAGACGATCGCTGCGCTGCCTGACGGGTACGACACGATCGTCGGTGAGCGTGGCTACCGGCTCTCCGGCGGGGAGAAGCAGCGCCTGTCCATCGCCCGGGTGCTCTTGAAGGACCCGGCGATCGTGGTGCTCGACGAAGCGACCGCCCACCTCGATACCGAGTCCGAGCGGCTGGTCCAGGCCGCCCTGAAGGAGACGCTCGAGGGACGGACCAGCCTGGTGATCGCGCACCGGCTGTCGACGGTGGTGGACGCCGACGAGATCGTGGTCCTGGACGCCGGACGGATCGCCGAGCGGGGAACCCATCACGAGCTGCTGCTGGCCGATGGGCTGTACGCGGAACTGGCGCGGACCCAGCTGGTCGGCGTCGGCTGACGACCCTGAGGCCGGGCACCTGACGCCGCGGATCGCCCGACGCCGGCCACGGCACGGGGAGGTCCGCCAGGTCAGCCGGCGGGCGGGGGATCCTGCGGGCCCGCCGCGTCGGGCGGTTCCGCGGCAGCGTTCTCCTCGTCCGGTGCGGTGGTGGCGTCACCATCAGCGACAGCGGATCCACCAGACGGCGCCTCAGTCTCGCGCGCAGGTGCCGAGTCGGTAGCCGGGGGTGCCTGCTCACCTGGCACCGGCTCCACGGCAGGTGCCGGCTCGGTAGCCGGGGGTGCCGGCTCGGACTCGGGCGGGGGCGCCGCAGCGGGCGCGGCCTCAGGCCGCCCAGCAGGCGCAGGCTCGGGCGCCGCAGCGGGCACGGCCTCAGGCCGCCCAGCAGGCGCAGGCTCGTGCGCCGCTGCAGCCTCGCCGCCGGGGGTGTCGGGGAGTCGACGGCGGGTCTCCCCCGAGGCCCACTCCAACGCCTTGTGGTGCCGCTCGTCGGGGGTGATGCCGGCAGCCACCATCCGCTCGTAGACCTGCTGCGCCGGCTCGAGCTCCCCGGCGCGCGCGTGGGCCCACATCAGCTCGCGGTAGGTCGGTTCGTCCACGCTGACCCCGGCGTCCTGCAACGCGCTGATCAACGCGCCGGCGCGCCCGTGCTGCTTGCCCTTGATCAGGACGCCGAGCAGCTTGGACGCATCGGCGCTGGTCGGTTGCACGTCTTCCGAGAGCAAACGCTCCAGCAGTGCCACGGCCTCGTCCCCCCGCTTGGCACCGACCAGGGCCTGCAGCAGCGATCCGTAGTGCCGGCCGTGGGTCAACGTGCCCGCCGCCCGTAGCCGCTCCAGTAGGGCGAGCGCTTCGTCGATCCGCTGCGCCCGGACCAACCGCTCCACCAGATCACGAGCGACCCGACGATCCGCCGGCACCCCTCGTGCCGTCAGCTCTTCGAACAAGCTCCAGGCCGTGTCCAACTCACCCGCCTTGAGGTGGCGGGTCATGATCTCCGCAGCCTTGGCCGGCGGGACAGGCACACCGAGGATCAGCATCCAGTCGAGCACGCCGCTGGCAGCCGCCCGACGGCCCGCTGCCAGTGACACGTCGAGGAGCGACTCGAGGTTGGCCCCGGACGGGATCCGCCCGTCAGCAGCGAGTGCGAGCGCGTCGGCCCACGCCCCGTCGACGTCGCCTGCGGCCAGGCGGGCCTGGAGCACCGCGTTGCGGTGGAAGCTGGTGGGCTCGGTCCCGGCTGCCTGCATCGCTTCGAGGGCTGCCCGCGCAGCCGTCGCGTCGCCGGCCTTCGCGTGTGCCAGCAACAGCTCGGTGTGGACGTCACCGGGCAGCTCCACGCCGGCCGAGCGCAGCCGCTGGAGCAGATCGAGCGCACGGTCGGTGTGGCCTGCGCGAGCGATCATGGCGACCAGTTCGGTCGCCAGCCCGGGAGGCGGCCGCTGGTCCACATCGAGCATGAGTTCGATGACGGTGCGGGTGTCCTTGATGGCACGTCGGTCGAGGCAGTCGCGCAGGAGCCGCTCGTACTCGGGCGGCGTCGCCGCCTCGCCGTGTTGCGCCATCTGCCGCAGTACCGCCCGGGCCGCCGGGTACCGCCCGGCCCCCAGGTAGACGCTGAGCACCCCATGGGCATGGCGCGGGTCGGGCTCGACACCCTCAGCGTGGAGTCCGTCGAGCAGCGCGAGCGCCTCCTGGCTGCGGCCGGCGCGAGCGGTGGACAGGGCCACGTCCCAGCGCACCGACGTCGGCGGCGTCACCCCCTCGCGGGCCATCTGGTCGAACAACCGCTGGGCGCCGTCGAGTTCGCGGGCACCGAGGTAGGTGGCGACGAGCAGTTCGTAGTGTTCAGCGCTGAAGGTGACGCCGCGCGTCTGCATCGAGGCCTCGACCTGCTGCACCATGCGCAGGTCGCCGGCGAAGCGTCGCAGGGCCTCCAGGTAGGTGTCCCGCTCGGTCACGAGGCTGCCCTCCTGCGGTGAGCAGGCACGGGACGTCGATGCGTCCACCCACTCCACCCGCTGGTGCGCTCACCCACGCGCACCCGTGGCCAACCGACCCTCGGCCGGACCACGGACCGTAGCCGCTACCCCGCGGGGACGACGAGCGACGACACCGTCTACGAGCACGGTCGTCGGCCCGGCGGCCTCGGCCCACAGGCCGTACCGGGCGGGCGCACCTGCCGCCTGCCCGGACGGGCCGATGGGACCGCGCCGATGGGACCGCACGGTCACGCTCGGCCCCTCGACTACGGTCGATGGCACAGCCGCCGAGGTCGACGGCACAGCCCCGAGGCAGGAGCACCGCGGTGTCCGGACGGGAACTCGTCGTGCTCGGCACGGCGAGCCAGGTCCCCACCCGGGAGCGGGCACACCACGGCGCCCTGCTGCGCTTCGATGGCCACGGCATCCTCCTGGACCCCGGGGAAGGGACCCAACGACAGCTGTCGATGGCCCGGGTCCCCGCCTCGGCGATCGATCGGATCTGTATCACCCACGCTCATGGCGACCACTGCCTCGGCGTCCCGGGGGTCCTCCAGCGCCTCGCCCTCGACGGGGTCACCAGACCCGTCACGATCCACCACCCGCACCACGCGACGCCCTACGTCGACGCGCTGTGCCACGCCAGCGCGAGCGCCAGAACCGCCACGGTACGCACCGCACCGACCGGCGCCGGGGTGGTGAGTACGGAGCCTCCTCTACAGCTCCATGCGCGCGAACTCTCACACTCGATCCCGACCCTGGGATGGCGGTTCGAACAGCCGCCCGGGGTCCGTCTGCTCCCCGAACGTCTGGCTGAACTCGGTATCCCGCCGCGGGCACGCAGCGACCTGGTCGACCACGGCGAGCTCCGCCTCGATGGCCGCACGATCACGCTGGAGGAGGTCAGCGCACCCCGTCGACCGATCAGCGTGGCGCACGTGATGGACACCAGGGTGTGCGAGGGGGCCTTCGAACTCGCCGCCGACGTCGATCTGCTGCTGATCGAGGCGACCTTCCTGGAGAGCGAGCGCGAGGTCGCTGCCGTCTCGGGGCACCTGACCGCCGCTCAGGCGGCTCGGATCGGCGCGGAGGCCGGGGCC
Source organism: uncultured Actinomycetota bacterium (assembly GCA_964465225.1). Lineage (GTDB taxonomy): Bacteria > Actinomycetota > Nitriliruptoria > Nitriliruptorales > Nitriliruptoraceae > T1Sed10-7. The sequence goes on along the minus strand of CAYXJD010000085.1, from coordinate 2,864 downwards.
CGCCGGGTCGTCCTCACGCACCTGTCCCGGCGTTATCCGGGCACCCGGGCCCATCTGGCGGAGGCCCGGGCAGCCGCGCCGGACCTCGACCTCCACGTCGCGGCCGATCTCGACGTCATCCCGCTGTCAGGTCCCATCGAGCCGGCCCGGTTGGCCTGAGTCCGTGGTCGCAGGCTCGGTTGGACGCGTCGTCGTCTTCCACCCGGAAGGGCGGCCGGCGGCGCACTCACAACAGGTGCTCGAGCCCGACGACGAGCCCGTCCAGCTCGCCTACCCGGCGGCAGGCGAGCAGCACGCCCGGCATGAACGAGGAGCGGTCCAGGGAGTCGTGCCGCAGGGTCAGCGTCTGACCTTCGCCACCGAAGATGACCTCCTGATGCGCGACCAGCCCCGGTAGGCGGATGCTGTGGACCCGGACATCGGCATGCCGCGCCCCACGTGCCCCCGGATGCTGCTCGTCACCGGCGACGTCGCCGGGCACCGTGGTCCGGGCCTCAGCGATGAGTTCGGCGGTGCGCAGCGCGGTCCCCGACGGCGCGTCGACCTTGCGGTCGTGGTGCAGTTCGACCACCTCGACGTGCGGTAGATGCCGGGCGGCCTCGGCGGCGAAGCGCAGCAGCAGCACCGCGCCGATCGCGAAGTTCGGGGCGATCAGGGCGTTGGCGGCGGAGGTGGCCGCCGCGGCCCGTGCCCGTTCCAGATCGTCGGCACCCAGGCCGGTCGCACCGACGACCGCGTGCACCTCGTGTTCCAACAACCAGACCAGGTTGTCACCCACGGTGGCCGGGCCGGTGAACTCGACCGCCACCTCGACGTCGGCGGCGGTGAGGGCACCCAGGTCGTCGGTGACCACCACCTCGCCCGCCGTGCCATCGAGCCCGACGGCCTCCCGGAGCGAGCGGCCCACCGCCCCCGGATCGACCGCCGCGACCAGATCGAGGTCGTCGGTGGCGGCCACGGCCCGACAGACCGCCGAGCCCATGCGTCCCCCTGCGCCGACGACCCCGATACGCAACTGATCCCCACTGCTCGACGATGATGGGTCCCGACAGCCTAACGCTGTGCGCCCCGCCCGGTCCGGGTGGCCACGGCAGGTCACGGCTCGTCAGCCGTCGAGGACCCTCCCACGACGAGCCCACGAGGGCTGCGTGGCCCGGCGGGCCCGGTCGCGGCCGGGTGCAGCGCGAGGGGCGCGCGCTGCGCGCGATGCGTTCCAGTGTTGGGTTCACCGCCAGCGCTGCCCCTACGGTGCGCGGCTCACGGACAGCGACCCGGTCAGTGCCGCACCGACGGTGCCGTACGCGGGTGCACGACGGCACGGGGATCCCATGCTCCTGCGCAACGACCGCCGCCCGACGGCGGATGGCAGCGTCGGATCGGGCCGAGCGGAGCATCGCCGTCGGCGCCTGGTCCAGGCCGTTGCTGCGGTGTCGGTGGTAGCTCTCGGCACGGGGGCCGCACTCTCGGTCACCGCTGCCTCGTGGGGCCAGGACCTGCGCGCCGGGGAACGCCTGTTGCCCGGCGTGAGCATCGCGGGCGTCGAGGTCGGCGAGGCCACCCGCTCCGAGGCCATCGCCGAGGTCGAGGCCGAACTGGCGCGCCACCTCGACGGCGAGGTCCTCCTTCGCCACGATCTGGGCACGTGGACGACCACGCCACGCGAGCTCGGCGCCACCACCGATCTGGAACAGGTCATCGCCGATGCCTTCGCCGGCACCGTCGAGGCGACGCTGCCGGAGTTGGTGGCCACACGCTGGTTCGGCAGCACGAGCCAGCTGTCGCTGGACGTCGCGGTCACCCACGACACCGACGCGCAACGTGAGCTGGTGGCAGAGGTTGCCCGCGCCATCGACCTCGAGCCCACCGACGCCTCGGTCACCTGGACCGGCGACGGCACCGAGGTCATCGGACACGTCGAGGGCCGCGCGGTGGATGCTGCGGCGCTGGCGGCCAGCCTGAGCGAGGCGGTGGACACCGCTGACACCAGCGCACCGACCGCGGTGGTGGTGCCCACGACCGCGCTGCCGCCGCAGCTGACGACGGCCCAGGCGGCGCAGGCCGCCGCGACCACCGAGCAGGCGGTGGCCGCCGTCCTGGACCGTCCGCTGACGATCACCCTCGATGAGCGATCCTGGAGCCTCACTGCCCGTGATGTCGGCGCCCGTGTCGACGGTGCGGCTGTCGTCCGCGCCAGCCTCGCAACACCGTCCTCCACCCCCGCGGTGCCGCTGACGATCGAGCCCACGGATCTGACCGAGTCGGTGGCAGCCATCGCCGCTGAGGTGGACATCGCCGCGGTCTCCGCCACGGCCGCCTACCGCGGAGGACGGGTCGAGATCGCCCCTGGACGCAACGGACGAGCGGTCGACCGCGCCCAGGCTCGCTCGGCCCTGGCTACCGCGCTGGCCGCCGGCGAGGACCAGCTGACGCTGCCCGTCGGCCCGACCCGTCCGGCCATCACGAGCTCGTCGTTCGACACGGTGCTGGTGGTCCGGCAGAGCGACCGGATGCTGGAACTGCACCGTGGCGCCCAACTCACCCGGAGCTGGCCGGTCGCCGTCGGGACCGGCGGCTCCCCCACACCGACCGGCACCTTCGTCGTCGGCGCGAAACGGTTCGAGCCGACCTGGGTGAACCCGGCGAAGGACCGCTGGGGTGCCGACCTCCCGGCGCGGATCGGTCCGGGTCCCGACAACCCGCTCGGGTTGCGTGCGCTGAACTGGCACCGGCCCGGCGGCGGCGACACGCTGATCCGGTTCCACGGGACCCCGAACGAGGACTCGATCGGGGAGGCTGCCTCCAACGGCTGCGTGCGGATGTTCAACCGCGACGTCGTCGAGCTCTACGACCTCGTGCCGTCCGGA
>CAYXJD010000084.1:0-11761 GCA_964465225.1 uncultured Actinomycetota bacterium | reverse complement strand
CCCGCCGTCCGGCGGGCCCACGAGGCCGCCAGCTCCGGGACCGGCCTGGCCGGCATGCTGCGGATCGCGGCTGCCGCGGCCGAGGACGGCGCCATCGCCACGATCCCCCTGCGTGCGCGGCGCGGTCGCGCCAGCTACCTCGGCGCTCGCAGCGAGGGGCACCAGGACCCCGGTGCGACCTCGGCGGCGATCCTGGTGGACGCGCTGCGGGCCGCGGCGGGAGCATGACGCTCAGCACCCACCCCGCCCCCCCGGCAGCGACGAGGAGGTGGTACGCGTGATCCAGTCCGTCGACCGGGCGGTCGCCGTGCTCCTCGAGCTCCAGGGAGCTCGCCGGCTACGCCTGACCGAACTGGCGAGCCGCCTGTCGCTCCCGAACTCGACCGTACACGGCATCGTCGCCACCCTGGTGGCACGCGGGATGGTCGAGCAGGATCCGAGCGGGCGGTACGCGCTCGGGCCGGGCGTGTTGCGGCTGAGCAACGTCTACCTCGACTCCAACGAACTGCGGCTGCGGGCCCTGACCTGGACCGACGCCCTGGCCGAGCGCAGCGGCTGTGCGGTGCGGGTGGGCGTCCCCCTCGAGCGGGAGGTCGTCGTGATCCACCACGTCTTCCGTCCCGACGGCAGCCACCAGATGCGTGAGATCGGTATCGACATCCCGGCCCACGGCACCGCGCTCGGCAAGGCGATGCTGGCCTTCGACCCATCCCGGGCCCAGCGGCTCTTCACGGCGGCGCCGTTGCCCAAGCTCACCGGCCGCACCTGCATCGACACCGATGACCTCGCGGCGCAACTCGAACGCGTTCGCGAGGACGGGATCGCCGTGGCCACCGATGAGGCCATCCTGGGCGAGTCCGAGGTGGCAGCCCCGATCTTCGATGCCGACGGCACGGTGATCGGAGCGGTGGGCGTCGTGGTCCCCACCTCGGATGCGCCCACGGGCCGTACGATCAGTGACGAGGTCCGCCGCACGGCCGTCGGCATCTCCCGGGAACTCGGTGCGACGGCGTGGCCACCGCGGTCGAGGCAGCAGGAGGCGGGCGAGGCCTGACCGCCTGCCCGGCGCCGGCGGGCTCCGGCCCCCGGTGGCAGACGCGCCCGGTCGCTCGCAGGGCCACCGTCGGCGGGGACGGCCGTCAGCCGGTCAGCGCCGTGAGCGCGGCGATCCGCTCCTCGAGCCCGGCGATCGCAGCGGCAGCCGTTGCGCGCTTCTGGCGCTCGCGAGCCACGACCTCGGCGGGGGCTCGGGACGTGAAACCCTCGTTGGCCAGCTTGCCCTCGACCCGGGCGAGGTCATCGCGCGCCTTCGTCAACTCCCTGTCGAGCCGTGCGAGCTCCGCATCGACGTCGATCAGACCGGCCAAGGAGACCTGCGCCTGCCCGCCGCCGAAGCGGACCGTGGTGGTCCCGGGCGCGTCCGCGAGGTCCTCGACGACCCGCAACTCGGAGAGCCCGGCCAGGGAGGACACCAGCGGACCCTCGGCCACGAGCAACGCCGGGTGCTCCGAGGTCACTTCCACCGGGAACCGGGTGGAGGGTGCGACGCCGTTCTGGGACCGGAAACGGTTGAGTTCGGTCACCAGATCCTGAAGGACGGCGAAGCCGTCCTCGGCTTCGGTGTCGTGCCAGGCCGTCGCCGCCTCGGGCCATGCCGCCACCATCAACGAGTCCCGGCCGCCCGTGGCCCCGGTGAGTTCGCGCCACAGCGTTTCGGTGACGAAGGGCATCACGGGGTGCAGGAGCCGAAGGACGTGGTCGAGCACGAAGCGGCCCACACGCCGGGCGGTCGCCGCCGCCGCCGGATCGTCGCCGTAGATACGCCGTTTGACCGCCTCGACGTACCAGTCCGCCACCTCGTCCCACAGGAAGTGGAACAGGGTGCGGCACACCGTCGCCCAGTCGTACGCGTCGTAGGCCGCGTCCGCGGTGGTGTGGGCCGCGTGCAGCCGTGACAGCACCCACCGGTCCTCCATCGGCAGCTCCGCGAGCGGCGGCAGTTCCGCTCCGCGCGGGAGCCCGTCGGCCTCGGCCAGCCGGGACAGGACGAAGCCGCCGACGTTCCAGAGCTTGTTCGCGAAGCGCTTGGTGCCCTCGACCCACTCCTCGGCCAGTGGCACGTCCGCGCCCGGTGCCGCCGAACGCAGCAGGGCGAAACGGGTCGCATCCGCGCCGTAGCGCTCGACCAGATCCAGCGGGTCGATCACGTTGCCGAAGGACTTGGACATCTTCTTGCCGTGCTCGTCGCGCACCAGCCCGTGGTTGTGCACCACGTGGAAGGGCACCTCGTCGGTGAACCACAAGCTGATCATCAGCATGCGCGACACCCAGAAGGTGTTGATGTCGTAGCCGGTGACCAGCACGGAGGTGGGGAACCACGTCTCGAGCTCGGGCGTGCGCTCCGGCCACCCGAAGACGCTGAAGGGCCACAGCTGCGAGGAGAACCAGGTGTCGAGGACATCCTCGTCCTGGACCCAGCCCTCCTCGTCGATGTCGTCGCGGGACACCCGGATCTCCCCGTTCGGCCCGTACCAGGCGGGGATCCGGTGCCCCCACCAGATCTGGCGCGAGATGCACCAGTCGTGGAGGTTGTCGAGCCACTCGAGGAACGGTCTGGTGCGCGACTGCGGCACGAACACGGTGCGACCGTCACGGACCGCCCGAGCGGCCTTGTCCGCGAGCTGGCGCATCGCCACGAACCACTGCAGCGACAGACGTGGCTCGATCACCGTGCCGCAACGGGAGCAGTGTCCGACGCTGTGCTCGTGCTCATCGACACGCACGAGGAGACCAGCCGCATCCAGCGCGTCCTTGACGCTGTCACGCGCTGCGAGGCGGTCCTCTCCGGCGAACCGCTCCCCCACCACGTCGGTGAGGCGACCGGCATCGTCCATGATGTCGATGACATCGAGGTCGTGGCGTTCGGCGATCGCGTGGTCGTTCGGGTCGTGGGCGGGGGTGATCTTCACGGCTCCGGAGCCGAAGGACGGGTCGACGTACTCGTCGGCGACCACGGCGAAGGTGCGTTCCTGGAAGGGATGGCGCACCGCGAGGCCGACGATCGCGCGGTAACGCTCGTCCTTGGGGTGCACGGCGATCGCGGTGTCACCGAGCATCGTCTCCGCTCGTGTCGTCGCCACCTCGATGCCGAGCTGCCCGCCGGGGGCGCGGACCAGGCCACCATCTCCTTCGCCGACGGTGGACAGCAGCTCGGCGGGTACGGCCTCCTCGTCGGCGAGCGGGTAGACGAAGCGGGCCAGCTCGCCGGTCTCGTCCTCGTGCTCCACCTCGATGTCCGACAGGGCGGTATGGCACCGGATGCACCAGTTGATGAGGCGCTCACCGCGGTAGATCAGACCCTGCTCGTAGAGTGCGACGAACACCTCGCGCACGGCCACGGACCGCGGCGCGTCGAAGGTGAACACCTCCCGTTCCCAATCGGCGGAGGCACCGAGCTTCTCGAGTTGGTCGAGGATCTGGCCGCCGGAGGTCTCCCGCCAGGCCCAGACGCGGTCGAGGAAGGCCTCACGTCCGAGCTCGTGACGGTCGGTGCCCTCGGCGGCGAGTTGGCGCTCCACCACGTTCTGCGTGGCGATGCCCGCGTGATCGGTGCCCGGGATCCACACGGCGTTGCGGCCCTGCATACGGGCACGGCGAACGATCACGTCCTGGATCGTGTTGTCCAGAGCGTGGCCGACATGCAGGGAACCGGTGACGTTCGGCGGCGGGATGACGATCGAGAAGGGCTCACCGTCGTCGTCCGGCTCGGCATGGAACAGCCCGGCATCGCGCCAGTCCTCGTAGAGCGCGGACTCGACGGCGGCAGGATCGTAGGCCTTGGGCAGCTGGGGCATCGGGAGCGTCCGGGGGGTCGGGACGGCGTGCACGGAGGATGCTGGCCGAGCCTAGCCAGCGTCGCTGGTGACACGCTCAGCCAGCACTATTGGCCGCGACACGGCCCCGACGCCACCATCAGGACGCCGGGCTCGATGTCGGACGACGCCGACGGTCGGGCTTCAGGGCTCCTCGGGCGCCGGTAGGGCGCTGCCCTCCCAGACCGGCCGCACCCAGCCATCCCCCACCTCCGCCCAGACGCGCGGTTCCACGGACCCGTCGGCGGGCACCAGGAGCAGCCGCTCGGACCGGTCGACCATCGCGACCCAAGCTCCGTCCGGCGACAGCACCCCCTCGTTGACGTCGTAGTTCTCGGGAGCCTCGACCTGCCACAGCTCCACCCCGCTGTCAGCGAGCGTGACCGTGAGCGTGCCGTCGAGGTAGCGGCTGCGGACCGCGCCGACCTGCGGCCCGAGCCGCCGGTCCTCGGCTTCGGCGTCGATCCGGCCGACGACCTCACCGGTGTCGGGGTCGATGATCTCGCCGGCGCTGCGCGGCCCCCAGACGAGCAGGACGATCCCCTCATCGGTCCAGGCGACGAGGTCCTGTCCCTCGTAGCCACAGCCGACCTCGGTCCGGGCCCCCTGCGGGTCCACGGTGTGGAGGCAACTTCCGCCCGCCTCCCACTGCGACCAGGCCACGCTGGCGCCCGGTGACGGCGCCGGAGCTTCCTGCACCGTCGCCAGCTGCGGCGGCCGTGCGACCCCGAACAGCAGGACGAGCACGACGACGGCGACGACCAGCAGCGCCGCCGCGACGAGCGCGGGCACGCTGCGCGAGCTGTCGGGCCCCGGCGGTGACGGCGGGCCGGAGGCCGACGACCCTTCCCGGGTGCCGCCAGCACCCCCGGACGACATCGGACCCCCGGACGACGTCGGGCTGCCGGACGAGGAGGAGCGGTTCGCGTCATCGTTCATGCAGCACCTGCCTGGTGACCGGACGTGTGCTCAGGCTCGCGTCGTGCAGGGCCCTGGTCGGCGACCCCGCGTCGGGCCCGTCCGAGCCCGACAGCGAGCAGGACCAACAGCAGCCCGACCAGCAGCAACGTGGCCGGGGCGCCGATCTGGTCCCCGAAGAGCTCGAAGACCAGCTGGGGTGCCAGGACGAACAGGGCCAATGCGCCGACGACGAGGTGGCGTAGCTGGTCCCCCCGGACCGCGAGCCAGACGAGGACCCCCGCGGCGACGATGCCGACAGCGAGCACGGCCACGGTCCATGCGTTCGAGGCCGCGGTCTGGACACCGCCGAACGCTGCCAACGCCCCGGTGATCTCCGCGAGGGCGCGAGGCACGAGCCAGCCGCCGGCCGCCAGGAGGAACCACGCCACCCCGATGGCGGCGAAGGCCATGCCGTACCAGATCGGCTCGGGCACGAGTGGCGACAGCGACAACGACGTGCCTGCGGTCAACAGGAGCGAGCCCAGCGCCGCGAGCTGGAGCAGTGCACCACCACGCCACAGGTACAGCACGGCCGCGACGACCAACATGGCGACACCCACCGTGACCCCGATGGCGGCCGAGCGCAGCTCGAGGACGTCATCGGCGACCACGGCAGCGAACCAGCCCACACCCGCCACCGTGGCCGTGAGCAGGACGCTGGTCAGCCGCTGCATCGCCGGCTGCGTGGAGCCACGCAACGCCAGCCCCGCACCGAACACGGCGACGGTCAGGAGGCCGACCAGCGCCAGGCGACCACCGACCAGCAGGTCGGGCCACAGCTGGCCGAGGAGGAGCCCGAGGGCACCGAGGGCGAGCGCCGCACCGACGTAGCCGATCGCCTCCGCGATGCTCGTGCGGGCGCCCACGCCCGAGGTGACGGCCTGCGAGGTGGTCTGCACCCTGTCCTGTGTCGCCCCCTCCACGGCCGGGCTCCAGCCGGTGTGGCTCGAGTCAGCTGCCTCGAAGGCGCTGATGCGTTCGGCCTGTTCCGGGCTGAGGAGCCCGGCGTCGACCCACGCGTCGAGCCGGTCGGTGAGGCTGTCCACATCGCTACCTTCCGCCATCACCTCAACGGTGGCGCAACCGGACACCGATCGCTACGGGGGGAAGCCCCTATCTCTGGCCAGGGACGTCGTGGCACCGGGAGCACCGGTCGTGACGTCCACACCGCGGGCGCCGGGTAGGTGGAGCACGTGCGGTCTACCGGCGTGGCGAGGTCGGGAGGATGCTGGAGGGGTCGGTGTTCGCGCCGCACAGCAGGACGCCGACCCGCTCACCGGCCTCGGGCCGGTAACGATGACTCGTCAGGGCGGCCAGCGCGACCGCACCACCGGGCTCCGCCACCAGTCGCGCCGCCTGCCACAGCCGCTGCTGAGCCGTCGCCACCTCGGCGTCGTCGACCAGGACCGTACCGGCGAGCCGATCACGGACCGCCCAGGCGTGGGCACCGATCCGCCGCGCGCCGAGCGACGACGCCGCCTCCCCCGAGACCTCGACGTCGACCGGCCGTCCGGCGGCCAACGCGGCGTGCAGGGTGGTGGTGCCGCGGGTCTCCACCGCCACCACCCGCACCCGGTGACCGACGGCAGCGATCGTGCCGGCCAGCAGCCCGCCACCCCCGCAGGCCACCAGCAACGTGTCGAGCCCATCGACCGAGGCGAGCAGCTCCCTGGCGCTGGTGCCCTGCCCGGCCACCACCTGCGGCTGGTCGTAGGCGTGGGCGAGCACGGCTCCATCAACCGCTCGTCGGCGCTCGGCCTCGACGAAGGCGTCGCCGTACACCCCGTCGACCAGGACCAGCTGCGCGCCCAGGGCGGCGATGGGGTCGAGCTTGGCGGGCGGCGAGCTGGCCGGCACGACCACCGTCGCGGTGATGCCGAGCCGGGTCGCTGCCCAGGCCACGGCCAGGCCGAAGTTCCCTCCTGAGGCGGCGATCACGCCCGCTTCCCGCAGACGGTCGGAGAGCGATGGATCGGTGAGCAGGGCCACGGCACCCCGCACCTTGAACGAGCCCGTGGGCTGGAGCAGGTCGAGCTTGGCGACCAGCGGCGGCGACGCGTCACCGACGTCGAGACCGAACTCGACGGCGTCGAGGCGCAGGACCGGCGTCCGTCGTACGTGCGCCGCGACCCGCGGGTGCACGGCCGCGACGTCGGCAGACGTGACCGGCGCCACCGACCGGCTCACCATGCTCGTCAGGCCGAGCGCTCCTGCGGCTCGTCCACCCCGCGCAGCTTGGCGTGGGGCACCAGCGTGGGGTTGGTCCTCTGGCGCACGGCGTCGGCGTCGATCACGCACCGGCCGACGTCGTCACGGGAGGGCAGCTCGTACATGGTCGAGAGCAGCACCTCCTCGAGGATCGCCCGCAATCCCCGGGCACCCGTCTCACGCAGGATGGCCAGGTCGGCGATCTCTCCGAGCGCGTCGGCGCCGAACTCGAGCTCGACACCATCGAACTCGAAGAAGCGTCGGTACTGCTTGGTCAGCGCGTTGCGCGGCCGGGTCAGGATGTTGACCAGCGCCTCCCGGTCGAGCGGCTCCACGGAGGAGACGATCGGGAGCCGGCCGATGAACTCCGGGATGAGCCCGTAACGCACGAGGTCCTCGGGAAGCACGTCGCGCAGCAGCCCGGCGATGTCCTTGTCGCGGCGCGCCGTGACCTCTGAACCGAAGCCGACCCCACGCTGGCCGTGCCGTTGCTCGACGATCTGCTCGAGCCCGGCGAACGCCCCGCCGCACACGAACAGGATGTTGTTCGTGTCGATCTGGATGAACTCCTGATGGGGGTGCTTGCGTCCACCCTGCGGGGGGACGGAGGCGACGGTCCCTTCCAGGATCTTCAACAGCGCCTGCTGGACCCCTTCCCCGGACACGTCCCGGGTGATGGAGGGGTTGTCCGACTTGCGGGCGATCTTGTCGACCTCGTCGATGTAGATGATCCCGGTCTCGGCCTTCTTGACGTCGAAATCGGCCGCTTGGATCAGCTTCAGCAGGATGTTCTCGACGTCCTCGCCGACGTAGCCCGCCTCGGTCAGGGCGGTGGCATCAGCGATGGCGAAGGGCACGTTCAACAGCTTCGCCAGGGTCTGGGCCAGGAGGGTCTTGCCGGACCCGGTCGGACCGAGCAGCAGGATGTTGGACTTCTGCAGCTCCACATCGTCGGCGTTGCCCGGGCCGGTCCCCCCGACCTGGATGCGCTTGTAGTGGTTGTAGACCGCGACCGCCAGCGTCTTCTTCGCGCTGTCCTGACCGACCACGTACTCGTCGAGGTAGCCGTAGATCTCCTTCGGCTTGGGCAGCTCGTCGAGCTGGAGCTCCGCCGGCTCGGCGAGTTCCTCCTCGATGATCTCGTTGCACAGGTCGATGCACTCGTCGCAGATGTACACGCCCGGTCCGGCGATCAGCTTCTTGACCTGCTTCTGCGACTTCCCGCAGAAGGAGCACTTCAAGAGCGCGTCGCCCTCACCGAACTTCGCCATCCGACGACCCTTCGCTCGTCGCAGTTCGACCCGCACCTACCGACGGTGCGGGGCGTCTGCTGCCGTGCCTCCCGGGGCGCAGCGCCCCCACCGTCGGGCGTGATGGTACGGCAATGCTGCGGGCCCTGCCGGGACGCCACGCGGCGGCGGTGCCTCAGCTCGAGACGCGCTGCTTGGCCTTCCGGCTGGAGATGATCTCGTCCACGATGCCGTAGGCCTTGGCGCCGTCGGCGTCGAGGATGAAATCGCGATCGGTGTCGGCGTCGATCTGTTCCGCGGTCCTGCCGGTCTTCTCCGCCAGCATCTCGTTCAGCAGATCCCGCATGCGCAGGATCTCCTTGGCCTGGATCTCGATGTCGACCGACTGGCCCTCAGCGCCGCCCGAGGGCTGGTGCAACAGGATCCGCGAGTGGGGCAGGGCGAACCGCTTCCCGGGGGTGCCGGCGGCCAGCAGCACGGCCGCCGCCGAGGCCGCCTGACCCATGCAGATGGTCGAGACGTCATTGCCGATGAACTCCATCGTGTCGTAGATCGCGAACAGCGCCGTGATCGACCCGCCGGGGGAGTTGATGTAGAGCGCGATGTCCTTGTCCGGATCCTCGGACTCCAGGTGGAGCAACTGCGCCATCACGACGTTGGCGATCTCGTCGTTGACGGGCGTGCCCAGGAAGATGATGCGCTGCTGGAGCAACCGTGAGTAGATGTCGAAGGCACGTTCGCCACGGTTGGTCTGCTCGATCACCGTCGGGACGATGTAGTTCTCGGGCGACGGCAGGCCGAAGCCGCCGGGGATCAGGTCGGTGCGCGCCACCAGGGCTCCTCGCGTCGGTGTCGGACCGGTTCGGTCCTGGGTGCAGCAGCGTACCGACGGACCGGTCTGGCACCCGGAGTCTTCGTGGGGACCACTCAGGCTCGTCGGGGGGTCGGGCGCGCGCTGCAGGAGGGGCCTCGTGCCACGAGGCGGGGCCCGACGTCGTGGACCGGCCCACCGGGGCGGCGCCGTGACGGCTACCCACCGCGAAGGCCGTACCGTGGTGGGGCGCGACCGAGCCCACGGGCCGGCTGGTCGCCGCCGCCATCCCCACCCCGGGCCCACTCACCTGCCCCGAGCCGCCTCACCCCAGCACAGGAGTCCCGGTGCGTCACCGCCTGCCCCCCACCCACCGCCGTCGCACGGCCGTCCGCGCGCTGGTCACCGGCGCAGCGCTGGCGCTGTTGGCGACCGCGTGCACCGACGACTCCGACGCGGGCGCCGAGGACGGCCCCGATACGGAGGCGACCGCGGAGCTCGAGGAGCTCGAGGAGCCCGAAGAGCCCGCCGGCACCGACGATCCGGACGGCACCGGCGATCCGGACGGCACCGGCGACGGAGCCGAGGATCCCACCACCGACCTCGAGGATCCGAACGACTACGTCATCGACGGGGTGTTCGCCGCCAACGGTGTGGTCCTACCGGCGCCGGAGGGCTGGAGTTTCGACGAACTGGCCTTCGCCAGCGGCGTCGCCCTGGCACTGGCACCCGAAGGTGAGCAGCAGATCGCCGCCGAGGCCGTCGACCCCGCCACGCTGCCGGAGGAGATCACCTTCGAGGAGGTCGTCGCAGCGAACCGCGACACCGTCGAGCAGGCGCCGGTGGTCGATGCGTCCGTGGAGCTCACCGGCGCCAGCCGGGCGGTCCAGCTGCGCTACCTGGATCTCCCCACCTCCGAGGACGCCCCCGAAGGACAGCCCGAGACCACCTCGGTCGTGCTGCTGGTGGCCGAACGGGAGGACGGCGTCCTCGGGGTGTTCAACTACGCCGCCGCCAGCGAGGACTTCGACGATGGGGTCGCCGAACTGCTGCTGGCGACCGCCGGGTTCGATCCCGACAGCGATCCAGCGACCCCGCTCCCCCAGCCCGCGGGCTGACCTCGCCGGCCCTGGTCAGTCGCGTCCGGGGACGATCAGCTCCGGAGCGTCGTCGTCCTCGTCGGGGTCCTGCTCCCGGCCGGGCACGATCAGCCCCGGACCAGCGTCCTCGGCTGCTGCCGTGTCGTCATCGGTGGTCGCGTCGGGGTCCTCGAGCAGGCCGAGCTCGATCAGCTCCTCGTCACTCGGGCCGCCCTCGATGTCAGCCGCCGCGACGACGGCGTCGATCGTCTTGCGACGGACGATGTCGCCGATCAGGGCGGGCAGGGAGCCCTGCTCCTGGACGATGCGCGCGATCTCATCGGGCGCGACGCCGTTGGCCTGGGCGTGGCGCACGATCTCCTGGTCGATGTCGGCCGGTGCGAGGTCCGGTTCGATCCGGGTGGCCAGGGCATCGAGGACCAGCTGCGCCTTGACCGACGAGGTGGCCTGCTCCTCCGCCTGCTCCTCGTGCTCCTCGGGACTCAGCCCCTGCGCCTCGAGCAGCTGCTCCGCGCTCATCCCGAACCGCTCGGCCTGATGTTCGACCTCGTGGAGCCGGTTCGTCTTCTCCGTGTCGACCATCGCCGGCGGCAAGGGCACGTCGACGCGCGCGAGATAGGCCTCCAGGATGCGGCCGCGTAGCTCGTGCTGGGCCTGCTCGACCTTGCGTCGGGTCAGCGAGCGCTCGAGATCGGCCCGCAGCTGATCGATCGTGTCGAACTCCGAGGCGGAGGTGGCGAAGTCGTCGTCCAGCGCGGGCAGGGTCTTCTCCCTAACGTCCTTGACGGTGACGTGGAAGGTCGCCGCCTCACCGCCGTGGTCCGGGTACTCCTCCGGGAGCTCGTCCTCGTAGGTGAAGGTGTCGCCGGCCTCCTTGCCGACCACCTCCTCGTCGAGCTTGGGGGTCACGCCCTCGGAGCCGACCTCGTACAGGGCGTCCTCGACCGTGGCGTCCTCGAGCTTGGTACCGCCCACCTCGACCTCGAGGTCGATGGTGACGAGGTCACCGACCCCGGCGGGTCGCTCCACCTCGTCGACCTCGGCGAAGCGCTCCCGCATGCTCTCGAGCTGCTGCTCCACCTCGGCGTCGTCGACGTCCCACTCGGGGAAGGTGACGCTGATGCCCGTGTGATCCGGCGGATCGAAGGCGGGACGGACCTGCACGGTGGCGGTGAAGACGCACCCCTCGGCCTCGTCGAAGGTCTCGACGTCGACCTCGGGCTGGGCGATCGGCTGGAGATCCTCGGCCTGGACCGCCTCGGCGTAGTAGTCGCTCAGCGCGTCTTCCATGGCCGTCTGGGCGATCACGCCCGACCCGAAACGCTGCTCGAGGAGCCGGCGGGGGACCTTGCCCTTGCGGAAGCCAGGCAGGTCGACCTGCTTGGCGAGCTCACGGGCCGCACGGTCGAAGGCCTGCTTGACCCGCTTGGGCTCGACCTCGACGGTCAGCTTGACCTGGACCGGGTCGATCGTCTCGGTGGACGTCTTCACGATGGGTGGTTCCTCGTCAGGGAAGGGTTCGGTGGACAGCTCACCACTCGTGGCGAGCGGGGCCGGGTC
>CAYXJD010000083.1:0-11834 GCA_964465225.1 uncultured Actinomycetota bacterium | reverse complement strand
CGACCTGCTGGTGATCGAGGACGACCACGCCGCCCCGATCACGGGCATCCCCTCCGCGACGCTGACGACGGGTCGTTCACGCTGGGCGGTGGTGCGCTCGGTGGCGAAGTGGCTCGGCCCACAGCTGCGCCTGGGCATCCTGCTCGGCGACGAGGCGACGACCGACCGGGTGCTGGCCCGGCAGCGGCTCGGCGTCGGGTGGGTCAGCCAACTCCTCCAGCACCTGGTGGCGGTCACCTGGGAGCAGGCCGAGACCGACGGGACGTTGCAGCGGGCGACCGCCGCCTACGCCGAGCGTCAGCAGGCGCTGCTCGCTGAGCTGCGAACGCGCGGCATCACGGCCAGGGGGCGATCGGGCCTGAACGTCTGGATCCCCGTCGACGAGGAGGTGCCGGTCGTCCAAGGCCTGGCGGAGCAGGGTTGGGGCGTCGCCGCCGGCGAGGCCTTCCGCCTCGACAGCCCGACCGGCGTGCGGGTCACGACCGCGCTGCTGCCGAGTTCGGATGCCGCCGCCTTCGCCGCCGACCTCGAACGCGTGCTCGAGCAGCGACTGACCGGCCGCCGAGGCTGAAGCACGCCGGCCGTGGCCCGCTCCCCCACCACGACCCACCGAGGTCGAGCGCTACCCTCCGGCGCTGTGGCCACCGACGACGCACCTGACGACGCACCTGCTGACCACCCGGCGCGGGTGGGTGCCGACCTCCTCCCCGGGCCCCCTGCCGCGGCGGTGGCACCCGGTCAGGACCCGGTGCGCGCCCGCCTGTCCGCGTTGGCAGCTCGCGTGGCGCTCGGACCGGCGGCCGATACCACCGACGGCGACCGCTCGGGCTGGCAGGCCGCGACGGCGCTCGTGCTGGCCCCGGGTGCCGACGACATCGAGGTGGCCATCATCGAGCGCTCACGACGACGCGGCGACATCTGGTCCGGCCACCTCGCCCTGCCCGGTGGCCGTCGCGAGGCTGCCGACACCACCCTGGCCGCCACGGCGGCGCGCGAGACCCGTGAGGAGGTCGGCCTCCAGCTCGGCGCACCGATCGCCTGCATCGCACACCGTCGCGCCCGGGTCCGATCGGGCATCGTCGCCTGCTACGCCTTCGCGCTCGAACGGCCGATGGGGATGACCCCGCAACCTCGCGAGGTGGCCAACGCCTGGTGGGTGCCGCTCGGCCACCTGACCGCACCCGACAACGCCAGCAGCATCCGGCACACCGGCGTCCGCTTCCCGGCCATCGACATCAACGGACGCCCTCTGTGGGGGTTGACGCTCCACTTGCTCGAGCACTTCGCCGCCCTGTCCGACCTGGAGTTGGCGACCGGGTGACGCTCACCCCGTGGGGGACGACCCGGGCGCTGCGTCCGGCGTGCCGGGCGCGTCGACCGCGACACCGAACCGACGGTCCCGCGCCTGGTAGCTCGCGACCGCCCGTGCAAGCTGGTCCCGATCGAAGTCGGGCCACAGGGTGTCGACGAAGACGAGTTCGGCGTAGGCGGCCTGCCACAGCAGGAAGTTCGAGATGCGCTGTTCGCCGGAGGTCCGCACCAGCAGGTCGACGTCCGGCATCTCAGGATCGGTCAGCCGGGCCGCCAGCGCCGCCTCGTCGACCCGGGCCAGACGACCGGCAGCGACGTCATCCGCAGCGCGCTGCGCCGCGTCGACGAGTTCCGCCCGCGCGCCGTAGTTGAACGCGATCCGCAGGGTCAGACGCCGGTGACGGGCGGTCGTGGCCTCGGTCTGTTCGATGAGCCGGACCAGCCGTCTGGGGACGGGGCGCGAACGGCGCCCGATGAACCGCACACGTACCTGGCGGTCATCGAGCTCGTCGGCCCGTCGTAGCAGCAGGGACTCGTTGAAGTTGAGCAGGAAGCGGACCTCGCTGGGCGGACGGCGCCAGTTCTCGGTCGAGAAGGCGTAGACGGTCAGGTCCGTGAGCCCGAGCTCGAGCGCTCCCTCGACGGTGTCGAACAGCGCGGCCTCCCCGGCCTCGTGACCGGCGTTGCGCGGCAGCCCCTGCCGGTTGGCCCAGCGACCGTTGCCGTCCATGATCAGCGCGACGTGGGCGGGGAGGCGACCCGGGTCGAGCTCGTGCCGCGCGAGCAACCCCGAACGGCTCATCGCATCCTCCCGACTCGGGGCCGCACCGCCCAGCTCGGCGTGCACCCGGGCCCGCGGCGGTGGGGCCCGATCGCGCTCCCACGCTACCTGCCGCCCGTAGAGTGAACGGAACAGCCGTTCTCGTTCCGTTGGGGGTCGCCGGGCCATAGGCTGGCGCCACCCATGCCGCCAGGGAGCCCATCGTGTCCACCGCCACGTTCCACGAGCACCACCTCGACGTCGATGCGGTCGTGATCGGTGCGGGTCCGGCCGGCCTGGCCGCCGCCAAAGCACTCTCGGAGCGCGGCGTGGACTACCGGCACCTCGAGAAGGGGTCGATGGTCGGCGGCCTGTGGCGCATCGACAACGACAACGGCGGGGCGGCCGCCTACGAGACGCTGCACCTCAACAGCTCCCGCCCGCGCACGTCGTTCCCCTCCTACCCCATGCCCGAGGACTGGCCCGACTACCCCTCCCACGACCTGGTCGCCGCCTACCTGCAGGATCTGGCGGACCGGTTCGGGCTGACGGAGCGGATCACCTTCAACGCCGAGGTGGTCGCCGTCGAGCCGCTGGAGGGCGACGGCCCACCCGGGGCCGACGGTTGGCGGGTGACCACCGACACCGGGGAGACGATCACCTCTCGCGCGGTCCTGGTCGCCAACGGCCACCATGGCGTCCCGAAGCTGCCGGAGCTCCCCGGCACCTTCACCGGCACGGCGTTCCACTCCCACGACTACCGCGAGCCGACGGTGTTCGACGGCAAGCGGGTTCTGGTCATCGGGGTCGGCAACTCCGGGATGGACATCGCCTGCGACGCGGCGCCGCTGGCCACGAAGGTGCTGCTGTCGACCCGGCACGGTGTGCATGTGATCCCGAAGTACGTCTTCGGCAAACCGGTCGACCAGCTGTCCTCGCCGCTCACGGCCCACCTGCCGTTCCAGGTCGAACGTGCTCTCTACGAACTGCTGATGCGGGCCTCGGTCGGCCGGCCAGAGGACCGCGGGCTCCCGAGACCCGATCACCGCCTCCTCGACGCGCACCCCACCGTGTCGTCACAGCTGTACGACCTGGTCGGCCACGGAGACATCGAGGTGGTCGGCGACATCGAGTCGCTCGAGGGCGACGCCGTCCGCTTCGTCGACGGCCGCCTCGAGCCGATCGACGTGCTCGTCTACGCCACGGGCTACCGGGTCAGCCTGCCGTTCCTCGCGCCGGCGGTGCTCGAGGTCCGCGACAACGAGCTGCCGCTCTACCAGCGGGTCGTGGCACCCGAGCGCCCTGGCCTGTACCTGCTCGGCTTCATCCAGACCGTGGGCGCGAACATCGCGCTGCTGGAGCACCAGGCCGAGTGGGTCGGCGATCTGCTGACGGGCACGGCGGTGCTGCCGCCGGTCGAACGGATGCGCGACTGGATCCGGCGCGATCGGCGCACCATGGCCAAGCGGTACCTGCGCTCCCAGCGGCACACGATGCAGGTCGACTACTGGCGCTACATCCGGGCGATCGAGCGCGAGCGCGAGCGCAGCGGGGACACCGACCTGCAGGTGGCGCCCCGGTCCGGCGGCGTCGCCGGCGGCGTGGCCGGTGGTCGGGTCAGCGACCGGGTCAGCGCAGCGCTGCGGCAGGTGTCGCAGCGGGCGGCCTCCCGCACGGGTCGGTGAGTGCGGTGCCCGTCACCGGTGATCGGACGCGGGGCGGTGCCATCCCGGTGGGCCCGGTCCTGGTCACCGGCGCCAACGGCTTCATCGGTCGCGCCCTGTCGGCGCACCTCACCACCCTCGGTGTCGAGGTGCGCCGGGTCGACCTCACGGGTGCAGCGGCCACGGAGGTCCACCCCGGCAGCACGACCGATCCGCGACCCTGGGCGCACCTGCTCGACGGGGTCGACACCGTGGTCCACACCGCGGCGATCGTCTCCAACGTCGTGCCCGTGGCACAGATGCACGCGGTCAACGTCGAGGGCACCCGGCGTGTGCTCTCGGCGGCCAGCACCGCCGGTGTCCGCCGGTTCGTCCACCTGTCCTCGGTGGTCGTCCACGGCTTCGATCTGCCGGCCTGGGTCGACGAGTCGCGGCCGATGCGTCCCAACGGGGATGCCTACGTCGACACCAAGGTGGCCAGCGAGCGACTCGTGATGGCCGCCGGGGTCGCCGGCGACCTCGAGGTGGTGGTGCTGCGGCCGGGTGACGTGTACGGACCGGGATCACGACCGTGGGTGGTCCTGCCCCTGGCCTACCTCCGGGCCCGGCAGGCGGTCCTGCCCGCCCGCGGACGGGGCATCCTCAGCCACGTCCACCTCGACACCCTGCTCGACGGCATCACCCGCGCGATCGCCACCCCGGCGGCGGCCGGTGGCGTGTTCCACCTCACCGATGGGGTCGCGACCACCTGTGCCGAGTACTTCGGCCGGTTGGGCGCCATGGTGGGCACCCGGCCACGCCACCTGCCGACCCCGACCGCCATGGCCGCGGCGAGCCTGGTCGGTGGGGTGCAGCGCCGGTTCGGTCGCAGCAACGAGCTCGGTGCGGCGTCGATGCGTCTGCTGGCGCGTACCGGCAGCTACCGGATCGACCACGCCCGCCAGGTGCTCGGCTTCGAGCCGGCCGTCGACCTCGACACCGGGATGGCCGACGTCCAGCGGTGGGCCGCGGCGCAGGGCCTCCTCGGGCCGACGCGTCGTACCGCCGTCACCGTGGCCAGGGGATGACCATGCCAGGGATGACCATGCGAGCGGTCGTCGCCGAGACCACGGTGCCGCGGTACCTGTGGACCACGGCCGCCGGGCGTGTGCGCTCCGACGCCGGGTGGCGGCGGGGCGGGCTGTTCCGCTTCGAGGAGGAACTGCCCGCGCCGGAGCTGCCCGGGCCGCACTGGGTCCGGCTACGCACCGAGCTCGCGGGCATCTGCGGCAGCGACGTCGGTCTGGCCCATGCCCGTATCTCCCTGGTGCTCAGCGCCTTCTACACCGCGGCCCGTGTGATCCCCGGCCACGAGGTCGTGGCCGTGGTCGAGGCGGTCGGGACCGGCGTCGACGACCTGACGACCGGCGATCGGGTGGCCCTCGATCCGGTGCTGTCCTGCGTGCACCGCGGTTTCGCTCCGGTCTGTGGGACCTGCCAGCGTGGGCTGCCCCATGCCTGCGAGCGCTTCGACCTGCCCGGGGAGACCGGGTGCGCCGCGCCGACCCAGGGCTTCGACATCGCGGTGGGAGGTGGGTTCGGCCAGCAGCTCGTCGCGCACCGCTCACAGTGCCTGCCGATCGGTGACCTGCCGTCGATGCGGGCCGTGCTGACCGAACCTCTGGCGGTGGCGCTGCACGCCGCGCTGCGCTGGGAGCGGGATGGGGACCGGGTCGTGGTGATCGGACCCGGCACGATCGGTCTGCTGCTCACCGCTGCTCTGCGGCGGCTCCACCCCGACCTCGATGTGGCCGTGGTCTCGCCCGGCAGCTTCGGGAGCTCCCGCGCCCGGTCGGTCGGCGCGAGCCGGGTGCTGCCGACGGGCCCCGCGGCGGTGCACGCGCTGGCCGACCAGGACGGCGGACGCGTGCTCACGGCCAAGCGCACACCGCTGCCCGTGCTCGAACGGGGCGTGGCCGCGGTGTTCGACTGCGTCGGCTACCCGGACACGATCGACCTCGGCCTGCACCTGCTGCGCCCCGGCGGGACGCTCGTGCTGGCGGGCGCGGCCCGGCAGCAGTCGGTCGACTGGTCGCTGGTGTGGAACCGTGAGCTCACGGTGCGCGGGACGATCAACGGTGGTCCCGAGCCGTCCCTGGACGGCCGGCGCTCCGCCGAGCACGCCGTGGAGTGGCTCCAGGACCCCGCCTTCCCGGTCGACACCCTGGTGACGCACCTCGCACCCCTCGAGCGGTGGCAGGACGCGATGGCGGCCGCCTCGGCGGGACCCCGGGCCCGGGCGGGCAAGGTGGTGCTGCGACCCGACCCGGAGCTGCCCCTGGTCGGTCCCGTTCGTGCCCGGCGGCCGCGCGACCGGAGCGCGCCGGCCTCTCAGGGCCGGGGAACAGCCCGGTAGGCCCGCAGCCGTCGGTCGAGGTGGTGCTCGGTGAACGCCTGGGCGTAGGAGGCGGCCGTGGCGCGCGCAGCGGGCTGCTCGCGGGCCAGGGCCGGCAGCGCCGTCCACTCCCCCGCTCGCGCCAGCAGGGCGACCGCGTCGATGACGCTGCGGTCCACCGCGCGGGTGCCGGTTGGGGCACAGTCGGCGCACAGCGCTCCACCGGCCTTGACGCTGAGGAACACGTGCTGACCGGGCGTGCGGCACACGGCACAGGCGTCGGTGAACACGTGGAAGCCGACCAGCGAGGCGATGCGCAGCAGGAACGCGTCGACGAAGATGGCGGGATCGGCGGGCTCGGCATCCAGGGCCTGGAGACCGGCCCGCAGCAACAGGAACACGCCGTTGTCCCGCTCGCCCTCCTGCGCCACGTGATCGACGACCTCGGCCATCACCGATGCCGCCGCCGAGGCCCCGTGGTCGGTGCGGATGCGGGCATGGGGAGCCAGCAACTCCGCCTGGGTGATCTGATCGAGGTTGCGCCCCTCGTACAGCTGCAGGTCGACGTGGCTGAAGGCCTCGAGCCGACCGCCGAAGCGGCTGCCGGGCCGCCGAACCCCCCGGGCGACCGCCCGCACCTTGCCCCGGCCCTGGGTCAGCAGGTGGAGGATGCGGTCGGTCTCCCCGAGCTTGTGGGTCCGCAGCACGATGCCCTGATCGCGGTAGGTCGCCATCAGCGCCACCGCTCCCCGAGGCCGTACCCGCTCACAGCAACGGCCAGGGGTAGGGGTGGGGGACGGTCGGCTGCGGGTAGGTCCCCCGCGCCAACAGGTCGACGCAACGCTGCTCGAGCGCTGCCACCTCCGCGTCGGTCAGCAGCAACCGCAGCCGGGCACCCAGGTCCCCGGCCAGTCGCTCGCGCACCCGGTCGACGTCGGCCAGCAACCGGGCGGGCACGTCCTGGTCGGCCAGCTCCCAGGCGACGGTGCGCAGCTTCGGTTCGGTGTGGAAGCTGACCCCGTGGTCGATCAGCCACACCCGACCCGGTGTCCCCGGCACGAACAGCACGTGACCGGCCTTGCGATCGGCGTTCTCGATGAGGGCGTCGAAGACGACCATGGCCTCCAGCTGAGCGATCACCGCGGGGTCGCCGCCCTCGAGCAGCGTGAAGTAGTGCTGCTCGAGGTCGTGGGCGACGTAGCGCTGCAGGCAGCCGGGCCCGAAGGGCCCGTCGGCCCGCAGGACGGTGGTGGGCACCTGCTCCCAGCCGAGCGCGAGCGACACCTCGTGGGCGGCGACCTCGCGACGGTGCAGCGTCCCGGTGGCGAAGTCCCACAGGGGCCGCTCCCCACGTTGCGGCTTGTAGACCGCCAGATCGTCCGGTGCGAGGTCGTCCAGTTCCGGGGCACGCCCGAGCGACCGTTCGAGTTGTTCGAGCGAGCGCTCGTCCCGGTCGACCAGACGGACGAGCAGGGTGGCGTTGGACGCGTCAGCGAACCGCCCCACCACCTCGACCGGAGCCGACCGCAGCCGGTCCGCCGGCGTCGTCGATGCGGTCACGGTCAGCGCGTCAGCTTGCCGTGACCGTTGGTCGCCGGACAGACGTGCTCGCCATCGGCGGCCGTGGGGCGCCCGCACAGCTCACAGGTCGGTCGGCCCTGCTCGACCACCTCCTCGGCGTGGGCGGCCAGACGCCGGGCCTGGTCACGATCGAGCCACAGCCGGGCTTCACGGGGCTCGGGCCCGGCCTCCTCGGCCACCAGCTCGGTCAGCTCGAGCAGGAACCGATCCTGCTCCTGGTCGACACCCAGCGACAGCTCGCCAACCCGCCACCGGGCATCGAGCGGGACCCGCAGTGCCATCGCCGTACGGTCCCAGTCGGTAGCCGCGGCCTCGTCGACGCGGGCGAGCAGCTGCGCCAGCAGCTCACCGATGCCACGGGCCTGCCCCTTCTCGAGCACGAACTCGACCCGTTGGCGGTCGTCCTCGGCCTGGAGGAAGAAGGTCCGTGATCCGGGGACGCCGGTGAACCCCACGGTCACGTGGTGGGGCGCTTGGAGCTCCACGTCGATCATGTGTCGTCCCTCGATGGCAGCGGTGGTCCGGCCAGGCCGGTGTCGTTGATCGTGAGCAACATCGGGGCCGCCCCGGCGGGTAGCGCCAGCACCGTGATCGATGCGGGCGTGATCACCAGCCGCTGGAAGGCATCGAGCGGCATGGCGAGGTGATGGGCGACGACCGCCTTGATGACATCGGCGTGGGAGACGCACACGATCACCTCGCCGGGATGCTCGGCGGCCAACGACTCGGTGGCGTCCACGGCCCGCGACTGGGCCCCGCGGATCGATTCGCCCCCGGGGAACGTCACCCGGGAGGGCGTCGCCTGGATCACCGACCACAGCTTGCGGCGTCGCAGCTGCCCGAGCGACCGGTCGGTCCACTCCCCGTAGTCGACCTCGCCGAGCCCACGCCGGGTCCGAACCTTCAGCCCGTGCGGCCGCGCGACGATCCTGGCCGTGTCCTGCGTGCGCTCCAGGGGCGAGCTGTAGACCGCCGCGATCCGCGCACCCGCCAGCCGCTCGGCGGTTGCCTGCGCCTGCGCCTCACCGGCCTCGTCGAGGTGCACACCCGCCGTCCAGCCGCCCAGCCGCTTGCCGGTGGCAGGGGTGGTGGCGTGTCGCACGAGCACGATCGTCGCACCCTGGTCGCTGGCCACGCTGCCTCCTCGGGATGATCAGGCGGAACGCCCGACGGGGGAACCTAGCGAGGTCGCGGGGCGACCCCCGACGGCCGGTGGTCCGGCTCCCAGCCGCGCAGTGTGCCGGCCCCGGCCGTGCGCTGCCGCCGCGCGATGTCGCACGCCCGGTCAGGCGGCGTCGTCGGCCAGCAGCCAGGCCACCGCCTGGGCGACCTGCAGGCCCGTCGTCGGGTAGTAGGGCACCGGGACGTCCTCGGGGCCGAGCAGGAGCTCGATCTCCGTGCAGCCGGCGATCACCCCGTGGACACCACGCTGGACGAGGCGGTGGACGATGGCGCGGTAGGCGGCACGGCTCGTGGTGGTCAGGTGGCCATGGATCAGCTCCTCGTAGATGACCCGGTGCACCGTGGCGCGATCGTCCGCCTCGGGGAGCACGACCTCGAGCCCGCGGGCGCTGAGGCGGTCGCGGTAGAAGTCCTCCTCCATCGTGAACCGCGTCCCGAGCAGGCCCACACGCACGCCGCCGTCGGCGACGATGGCCGCCGCCGTCGCATCGGCGATGTGCAGCAGCGGGATCGACACCTCGGCCTCGATCGCGTCCGCCACCCGGTGCATCGTGTTGGTGCACAGCATGAGACCCTCGGCGCCGGCGACCTCGAGCCGGCGCGCCGCGTCAGCCAGGAGTGCACCGGCGGCGTCCCACCGCCCGGATGACTGCAACGCCTCCACCTCGGCGAAGTCGAAGGACCAGACGATCAGCGGTGCGGAGTGGGCGCCCCCGAGCTCTTCGGCCACCGCGGTGTTGATCGCCCGGTAGGCCTCCACGGTCGAAGGCCAGGCCATCCCTCCGAGCAGCCCCAGGGTCCGCATCAGGGCGACTCCCCGGTCGTACCGGCGTCCTGAGGTACGGCCCCGCGCTCAGCGAGCCACCGGCTGATCGGGGACGGCAGCTCGGCGGGGCGGCCGCCCCAGTCGTAGACCACCGCCGCGCCGGCGACGAGGTCGTGCAGGGACCGGCGCTCCCGGTCGATCAGCACCAGCAGCATGCCGGCGCCGAGCAGGCCCAGGCTCACCGGGAGGACCGCCGTACGCAGCAGGGACCGGCCGGCACGTATCGGCGTCCCGTCGCGGTTGACGACCTTCAGCCCGACCAGCGCCATGATCGGGGTGCGACCGGCGATGCTGACGCTGGCCCACCACCACAGCAGGTACCAGACCACCAACGCCACCGCCCACCCCGGACCGGTGCGCTGGGTGGTGTCGAAGCTGAGACCGACGACCACCGACAACAGCCATGACACCGTCACGGCGGTGGCCGTGAACGTCGCCGCGGAAGCGACCAGATCGCCGGCCACGGCGATGAGGCGGCTGGCCGGTCCAGCGTAGTAGCCGCTCACCTCGATGCGTGCCGTCGTCCGTGACCGCGAGAGCTGCGGGTCCTGTACCTCATCCGGGCGGTTGGTCAGCAGCCGCGGTGGTCCGGGGGCCAGCATGGCCGGATCGCGCCGCAGCAACCGCTGCAGCACACGGAGCAGGCCGGCATCGACGGCGACCAGCTGTCGTCGCGTGAGATCGAGCGCGGAGTTCGCCGCCTGCCCCGTGCTCTCGGCGATCAGTTCGGGGATCCCCGCCCGCCTGGTCAGGCCCTCGATGTCGACCGTCGCCAGGAGCGCATCGAGGTCGATGCGGGCGACCAGCGCGTCCAGATCCACCGTCGCCAGGAGCGCGTCGAGATCCACCCGGGCGAGCAGGGCGTCGACGTCCACCGCGGCCAGGAGCGCATCGACATCCGCACGTCGAAGGAGCCGGTCGGGATCCACCCGGTCCAACAACCGATCGGGATCCACCCGATCCAACAACCGATCGGGATCCACCCGGTCCAGCAACCGATCGGGATCGACCCGGTCCAGCAACCGGTCGGGATCGACCTGGTCCAGCAGCGCGTTCACGTCCACCCGCGCCAGCACCCCGTCGACGTCCACCCGCGCCAGCACCCCGTCGACGTCCACCCGCGCGAGCACCCCGTCGACGTCGATGCGCTGGACGATCGCATCGACGTCGAGCTCCTCGATCACCCGGTTGCTGACCGAACCCGTCAGGCTGCCGAGCCGCAGACGACCACCGCGGTTGCCATCCGACTGGCTGGCCTGTGCCGACAGCAGGATCGCCACGAGCAGCAGCGGGGCACCGGGCGCCACGTCCGTCTCCCTTCAGTGCGGTTGCCGGAACGCTACCCAGCGCTGCGCTCTCGACCCGCCAAGCCGGACAGCTCCACCTCGACGCACGTGCTCCGTGCGGTGGCCGTGACGCGCCACGCGGTCGCCGCTGCGGCGACCAGCACCAGGCCCCGACCGCGCTCGGCGTCGGCGCCGGACGGGTCCCCAGCTGGGCACGACGGTGGCGACCATGGACCGCCGACGGCCCGGTCGACGACCCTCAGGAGCACCCGGTCCCCGCAACTGCGCTCCACCTCGACGTCCACGGCCAGATCGGCGTCGCCGAGGTGTCCGTGCTCCAGCGCGTTGGCGAGCAGCTCGTGCACGAGGAGCTCGACCGCCGCAGCGCGGGCGGCGGGGAGGCCGCGGGCGACCACCGCGCCGGTGATCGTTTGGGCCGCCGCACGCAGCGCCCCGGACCCGCCGGTGACCGACCACCGTGCCACGACGGCCTCGGAGCCCTGGCAGCATCCCACGACTCAGCCGGCGCGCCGGGCGCGGTCGTAGGCCAGCAGACCGAGGATCGTGAGCGAGTCGCTGATCTGGCCCCGGTCGATCAGGCCCAGGGCATCGTCCAGCGCGAGGTGCGCCAGCAGCAGGTCCTCGGTCGGCCCGGGGGCGCGGGGGACCGCTCGTAGCTCCCGGGCGACGAACAGCTGGCCACGCTGGTCGGTGACCGAGTTGCTCACCGCCAGGGGGGGACCCAGCGGCGCCCAGGACGATGCCTGGTAGCCGGCCTCCTCGGCGAGCTCCCGCTGGATCGCGGTGAGTGGGTCCTCGCCGTCGTCGACCCCGCCCTCGACGAGCTCCC
>CAYXJD010000082.1:6328-11845 GCA_964465225.1 uncultured Actinomycetota bacterium | reverse complement strand
GAGATTCTCCGGAGTGACTGGAGTTCAGACGTGTGCTCTTCCGATCTGACGCGTCCGTCGGCGCGGCCGAGTGGCTCCACCCCGAGCCACACCACCTCGCCGGCTGCGATCAGCTGGTCCAGGTCGGCGCCGCGGTAGCCCTCCAGGCGGGCCGGCAGCACGTCGGCCTCCAGCACGCTGGCGGGGATCGGGGTGCCCTGGAGCTGGGAGACGGTCTCGAGCAGCGCCTCGAGCCCGCGACGTCGGGTCCCTGTCGCCGTCCGCACGTGCTGCCAAGCCGGGAGGAACCGGCCGAGCGCGGCGGCGTCCACCGGCTCCACCTCGGCGCGCAACGCCGCCAGGGAGCGACGCTTGAGCCGGCGCAGCACCTCGCTGTCGACCCACTCCCGCCCCGACCCGTCCGGCCGGAACGCTCCCTCCAGCACGCGGTCCTGCCGTGCCAGCCAGCTGAGCGTCGCCAGGACCCGGGCGACGGGCAGTGCCAGCTGGCGCGCGACCGCGTGCTCGTCGAAGGGGCCGTGCGTGCGGGCGTACCGGGCGACCAGGTCGGCGAGCGGATCGTCGACGGGGTCGGTGAACGCGGCGGGCAGGCCCGGCGGCAGTGCGACCCCGATCGCGTCCCGCAGTCGGGAGGCGTCCTCGGCGGCGGCGATGCGGTCCTCGCCAGCCACGCGCACCGCGATCGCCCGCCGCTCGGCGAGCAGCTGCTCGACCCAACCACCGGGGTCCTGGCGGGACCGCTCGCCGAGCTCGGCGAGCGTGAGTGGCCCGAGTTCCCGCAGCACATCGTGGAGTTCATCGAGGTCGCGGGCCCGGCGATCGGAACCGGTGGCCGTGGGCTCGCCATCGTGCTCCGAGGCAGGGGCCAGCCGCTGGAGCTCGCGCTCGAGCACCGCCAGCACCCCGGCATCGAGGAGGTCCCGCAGCTCGTCGCCGCCGAGGAGCTCACGGAGCAGGTCCCGGTCCAGGGCCAGCGCCTGGGCCCGCCGCTCGGCCAGGGGCGCGTCGTACTCGTACATGTACTGCCCGACCCAGCCGAACAGCAGTGACTGCGCGAAGGGCGAGGCAGAGGTGGTCTCCACCGGTACCAGCCGCACCCGTCGGGCATGCAGGTCCCGCAGCAGCTGCTCGAGCGCGGGGAGGTCGAACACGTCCTGCAGCGCCTCACGGGTGGTCTCCAGCAGCAACGGGAAGCTCGGGTAGCGGCTGGCCACCTGGAGCAGGTTCGCGGCCCGCTGGCGCTGCTGCCACAGCGCGGTCCGCTGACCGGGCATGCGCTTCGGCAGCAGCAGGGCCCGGCCGGCGGCCTCACGGAACAGGGTCGTGAACAGCGCGGTCCCGGCCAACTGGTCGACGACCAGGTCGCGGACCTCGTCCGCGGCCGGCAGCAGGTCCTCCGTCAGGGTCGCGTCGTCGAGGCCGTGGGTGGGGTCTCCGTCGTCCCCACCACCGTCGCCGCCACTGTCGCCGCCACCGTCGGCGCGGTCCCAGCCGCCCGCGCCGGGGATACCGAAGGTGGCGGTGGTGTCGGGGAGACGGAGCACGATGCCGTCGTCGGCCCACATCACCTCGGGGTCGTAGCCGGCGATGGTGAGCCGTCGCTCGATCGCCATCGCCCACGGGGCGTGGACCTGCGCGCCGAAGGGGGACAGCAGGCACACCCGCCAGTCGCCGAGCTCGTCACGGAACCGTTCGACGACGATGGTCCGGTCATCGGGTAGTGCGCTCGTGGCCTCCTGCTGCTCCTCGAGGTAGGCGATGAGGTTGTCGGCGGCCCAGGCATCCAGATCGTGCTCCGCGCGCAGCCGTGCCACCTCGGCGTCCCGGTCGCCTGCTGCCCGCTCGCTGACCTCACGGAGGAAGGCGCCGATCGCGGCCCCGAGCTCGAACGGCCGACCGGGGCCGTCGCCGTGCCAGAACGGCAGCTTGCCGGGCTCCCCCGGCGCCGGTGTCACCACGACCCGCTCGAAGGTGATGTCCTCGATCCGCCAGGTCGATGCTCCCAACACGAAGGTCTCGCCGGAGCGGGACTCGTGGACCATCTCCTCGTCCAGCTCGCCGACCCGGGTCCCGTCGGGCAGGAACACCCCGAACAGGCCACGGTCGGGGATGGTGCCGGGGTTGGTGACCGCCAGCCGTTGTGCGCCGCGCCGCGCCCGGATCGTGTCCTCGGTGCGGTCCCAGACCAGCCGGGCCCTGAGCTCGGCGAACTCCTGTGAGGGGTACCGGCCGCTCAGCAGATCGAGGACCGCGGCCAGCACCTCGTCGGCGAGCTCGTGGAACGGGGCGGCGCGTCGCAGCAGCCGGGCCGCGGCGGCGACCTCCCAGGTGTCCATCGCCGTCATGGCGACCAGGTGTTGGGCCAGGACGTCCAGCGGGTTGCGTGGGTAGCGGGTGGCCTCGATCGCGCCGTCGTGCATCCGTCGCGCCACGACCGCGGTCTCGACCAGGTCGCCGCGGTACTTCGGCATCAGCACGCCCCGGGAGGGCTCGCCGACCTGGTGACCGGCACGGCCGATGCGCTGCAGACCGCGACTGACCGCTCCCGGGGAGGCGACCTGGACGACCAGGTCCACCGCGCCCATGTCGATCCCGAGCTCGAGACTGGACGTGGCCACCAGGCCGCGGAGCCGGCCAGACTTGAGCTCGTCCTCGACCTGCAGCCGGCGTTCGCGGGACAGCGAGCCGTGGTGCGCCTTGACGAGCTCGGCCGGCGGCTCCTCCGGCGCCTCGCCCAGGGCCAGCTCCAGGTCGATCCCGTCCAGGCCCTCCGCGCGCAGGGCCCGTTCCCGCTGTTGCTCGGCGTGGAGCTCGTTCAGCTTGGCGGCCAGGCGCTCGGCCAGTCGACGGGCGTTGACGAAGATCAGCGTCGAGCGGTGGTCGAGCACGAGCTCGAGCAGGCGCGGGTGCACCGCGGGCCAGATCGAGCGTCGCGCGGGCCCGGCGGCAGCGGGTCCGGAGGCCAGCTCGACCTCGAGTCGCTGTTCGGCCGGCTGGCCGAGGTCGGACATGTCCTCGACGGGCACGACCACCTCGAGCTCCATCGGCTTGGTGCTGCCGGCGTCGATGATGGTGACCGGACGCGGTCGGTCGTCGTCGCCGTAGCCGCCCAGGAACCTGGCGATCTCCTCCAGTGGTCGCTGGGTCGCCGACAGCGCGATGCGCTGCGGAGCACGTCGTTGCGCCGGCAGCGAGGTGTCCGTGTTCGAGGTCTCCGCGCCACCGAACCGGACCTCGTGCTCCAGCCGTTCGAGCGACAGCGCGAGATGGCTGCCACGCTTGGTCGGTGCCAGCGCGTGGATCTCGTCGATGATCACGGCCTCGACCCCGCGCAGCGTCTCGCGGGCCTGCGAGGTCAGCAGCAGGTAGAGCGACTCGGGAGTGGTGATGAGCACGTCCGGTGGGTGCCGCTTCATGCGCTCGCGCTCCCGGGCGGGCGTGTCGCCGGTGCGCACGCCCACCTCGGGCCGGTGCACGTCGACGCCCAGCCGCTCCCCGGCCAGGCGGATGCCCTCGAGCGGCGCCCGGAGGTTGCGGTCGACGTCCACGGCGAGCGCTCTGAGTGGCGAGACGTACAGCACGCGCAGGCGCTGGGCACGGTCCTTTGGCGGCGGGCTGCTCGTCAGCCGGTCCAGGGCCCACAGGAACGCGGTCAGCGTCTTGCCCGAGCCCGTCGGCGCCAGGATCAACGTGTGGTCGCCGTCAGCGATCGCCGGCCAGCCGCGCGCTTGGGCAGCGGTCGGGACCGCGAAGGTGGTCGAGAACCACTCGCGGACCGGGGCGGAGAACCGCTGGAGCACCTCGTCGGCCATCGCGGGCGACGGTACCGCTCGCCTCCGACACGCCCGGCGGTGGAGGGCGCGTGCCGGTGGTGGAGGGCAGGTGCTGGCTGCGGTGGGGCGGCTGGCTGGGGCGGGCACCCTCTAGGGTGCGCTGCAGGACGTCTCGGCTACGAGACCCTCCTGAGGCGTGCGAAGAGCCTGCGCAACGCCGGTGCTGATGGAGGCACTCTCCGGTGGCGGTCGAGGTGCGCCCCCCGGCCGTTCGACGCCGCCGGTCCAGTCGCCGGTCCGGTCCGTAGCCTGGAGCAGCCAACGTCCATCCCCTGTCACCCGCTCGAGGAGCGCCGCCATGACCACGGCGATCGTGCTGTTCACCCGTGATCTGCGGGTGCACGACCACCCGGCCCTGACGGCGGCGTGCCAGCGTGCCGATCGGGTGGTCCCGCTGTTCGTGTTCGATCGCGAGATCCTGGCCTCGCGCTACGCCGCACCGAACCGCGTCGCCCAGCTGGTCGATGCCGTGCGCGACCTGCGGTCCAGCCTCAAGGACCTGGGCGGGGAGTTGGTGGTACGGCACGGTGACACCCGGGAAGAGGTCCACCGGCTGGCGCTCGAGGTGACCGCCGACGAGCTCCACCTCAGCGCGGACGTGAGCTCCCATGCACACCGGCGGGAGGAGTCACTGCGCACGTTGGCGACCAGGGAGCTCCGCGATCGTCTGCGCGTCCACAGCCATGACGGGGTCATGGTCGTCCCGGCGGGCGAGGTGCGCCCCACCGGGGGTGACCACTTCAAGGTGTTCACCCCCTACTGGCGACGGTGGGTGGACGTGCCACGACGTGATCCCCTGCCCGTGCCGAGCCGGGTGTCGACGCCGACGACGGTGGCCACCGGCCGGATCCCGGCGTTGGCGGATCTCACCGACGTTGATCGCCTCGCTGAGGAGTTGCCCTCCGGCGGGGAGAGCCAGGCGCGAGCCCGCGCCGAGTGGTGGTTCGCAGGGCCGGTGGACGCCTACGACGAGACCCGCAACCACCTCGCTGTCGACGGCACCTCGAAGCTGTCGCCCCACCTCCACCTCGGCGCCATCTCCGCCAACGAGCTGGCCGATCGGGTGGACCGCCGGCAGCCCGGACAGGAGGCCTTCCTCCAGGAGCTGTGCTGGCGGGACTTCAACCACCAGATGCTCGCTGCCCGGCCCGACCTGGTCCACACCGACATCCGGACCCAGGGGGACCGCTGGCGGGACGACGCCAAGGCAGCCGAGGACGCGGCGGCCTGGATGCAGGGCCGCACCGGCTACCCGGTCGTGGATGCCGGGATGCGCCAGCTGCAGCGCGAGGGATGGATGCACAACCGGGCCCGGATGATCGTGGCGTCCTTCCTGACCAAGCACCTCTACGTCGACTGGCGGGTCGGGGCGTGGCACTTCATGGACCACCTGGTGGACGGGGACCTCGCCAACAACTTCGGGCAGTGGCAGTGGACCGCCGGGACGGGCACCGATTCCCGGCCGAACCGGATGTTCAACCCCGTCACCCAGTCCGAGCGCTACGACCCCGGCGGGGTCTACCTCCGGCGCTACGTGCCGGAACTCACCGAGGTGGACGATGCCCACGTGCACGCGCCGTGGGAGGCCGCGGGAACGCTGCTGGCCACGGACACCTACCCGGCGCCGATCGTCGAGCACCGTGCAGCGCGGGAGCGGTTCCTGACCGCCCGCGGTGCGTAGGGT
>CAYXJD010000082.1:0-6228 GCA_964465225.1 uncultured Actinomycetota bacterium | reverse complement strand
TGCTGGGCGGGCTTGGCGACGCCACCCGTGCGGCACTGGCGTCCGAGCTCAGTCATCCCCAACGGCCGGGTGCGCCGTCGGAGTACGGGTTGCTGGTCCGCCAGATCGTGGAGCAGCCCTACCTCAACGGCGAGGTGATCCGGCTCGACGCGGCGTTGCGGGTGTCGCCGCACTGACGCACCGCTCGATCGCTGCCCGGCGAGCGGCGTGGGCGCACGGGTAGGCTTCGGAGCCGGTCGTCAGCGCCGGCACGCCGGTGGGTTGGGAGACCAAGGTGGGAGAACA
Source organism: uncultured Actinomycetota bacterium (assembly GCA_964465225.1). Classification (GTDB taxonomy): domain Bacteria; phylum Actinomycetota; class Nitriliruptoria; order Nitriliruptorales; family Nitriliruptoraceae; genus T1Sed10-7. The sequence continues at coordinate 5,943 of CAYXJD010000082.1, read as the reverse complement.
CGTAGCGCAGCGCGATGACCAGCAGGGGTCGGTCGAGCCCTTCGCCGAGCGGCTGAGCTCGACCGACGTGGCCTTCCTCGAGATGGAGTCGCCGACCCGCCACATGCACGTCGGTGGGCTGTTCGTCTTCGAGCCGCCGGACGATGAGCCGCACTTCTCCTTCGCCTCGTTCCTGGAGCTGGTCAACTCCCGTCTGCACCTCATCCCGCGGTACCGGCAGAAGGTCCTGCAGCCGGCCTTCGGTCTGGCCGGGGCGGTCTGGGTCGACGACCCCGACTTCGACCTGTCGTACCACGTGCGGCACGCGGCGCTGCCGGCACCGGGGACGACCGACCAACTCACCGAGTACGCCACGCGCATCCTGTCGCGACAGCTCGATCGCGATCGTCCGCTGTGGGAGCTCTACGTCATCGAGGGTCTCGAGCACGGTCGGGTCGCGCTGCTGGGCAAGACCCACCACGCCATGATCGACGGGCTCGCCGGGATCGACATCGCGACCGTGATGCTGGACCTCGCACCGGACGCCAGTGACGAGCTGCCCGACCCCGAGCCGTGGACACCCCGCCCGGCACCGTCGGAGTCCGCCCTCACGGCCCGCACGCTCCGTCACCTGGCCCGCAGTCCCGCCGAGGTCGCCGAGTCCCTCGGTCGCCTGGCCAGGACCCCGAAGGCGGCCGCCGGCAAGGCCCTGGCCGTCGGCCGGGGGGTGGGTCGGGTCACCCGCGCGAACCTGCTGCGCCCGGCTCCGCGCTCGCCCCTGAACGTGCCACCCGGTCGGCACCGACGGCTCGCCCTCCAGCGTTTGCCGCTCGAGGAGGTCAAGGCCGTCAAGGACGCCTTCCACACCACGGTGAACGACGTGATCCTGGCGGTGATCGCGGATGCGACGGGACGGTTCCTGCGCCAGCGCGGCACCCGGACCGAGGGGATGTGGCTCAGGGCGATGGTCCCCGTCAGCACCCGCGACGCCTCCGAGACCCATGCGCTCGGCAACCGGGTGGTGGCGGTGTTCGTGGACCTGCCGATGTTCGAGATGGACCCGATCCAGCGGTTGCGGGTGTGCCACGAGGCCATGAGCGACGTGAAGTCCTCACACGCGGCCGTCGGTGCGGGCTTCCTCCTCGGCCTGGGGGAGTTCGCGCCACCGACGATCCACGCCATGGCCGCGCGCGTGGCCGTGAACGCCCGACTGTTCAACTTCCTCGTGACCAACGTTCCCGGCCCGCAGCTGCCGATCTACTGCCTGGGGTCCCGCCTGCTGGGGGCGTTCCCCTTCACGCCCCTGGCCGCCAACCACAGCTACAGCGTCGGTGTCACCTCGATGGATGGATGGGTCAACGTCGGTATCACCGCGGACTACGACGCGCTGCCGGATGTGCAGGAGGTCCCGGAGATGGTGGGTGCAGCCCTGGCCGAACTGGTGGCCAGCGCCGCAGCCGTGTCCGAGCGCGCACGGCGGCTCGAGGCGTCACGGGAGCGCTCGGCGACGCCGACCGACGCGCTGGACGGCGCTGGTGCTGCCGCTGCGACGGTGACCGACACCGGCACGCAGGCCTGAGGGGTGGCGGTGCAGCCGGTGGGTGGCGACATCGAGGTGGCGGTCCGTCGGCTCCGACCCGACGCCGTGCTGCCGTCCTACGCGCACCCAGGTGACGCGGGGCTCGACCTCACCGCGGTCGAGGCGGTCACGCTCGCGCCGGGGGAGCGCACGGCGGTGCCGACGGGGCTGGCGGTGGCGATCCCCGTGGGATGGGTCGGGCTCGTGCACCCCAGGTCGGGGCTGGCTCGCCGGCACGGGCTGACGGTGGCCAACGCACCCGGCACGATCGATGCTGGCTACCGCGGCGAGGTGCAGGTCCTGCTGATCAACCTCGGTGCCGACACGGTGCAGCTGCCCGCTGGCGAGCGCGTCGCACAGCTGCTGTTGCAGTCCGTCGGGCGAGCCCGCGTGGTGGAGGCGGACGACCTCGGTGAGACCGCGAGAGGTGCCGGTGGCTTCGGCTCCACCGGCACGGCGCCACTGGTCTGACGTCATCGGTCAGCAGTGGCATACGGGGCGTACACTGGCGGCGTGTGCGGCCCGGCCGCGTGGTTTGCCGAGGTGTGCCCGACGCGTTACCGTTCGCCGCCGCACGCGGATGTAGCTCAGTTGGCTAGAGCGCCACCTTGCCAAGGTGGAGGTCGCGGGTTCGAATCCCGTCATCCGCTCCGCGTCGGGTGGACAGCCACCTACTCGATCCCGGCAGCGCGCTGTCGTTCGCGCACATAGTCGATGATGTGGTCGATGTCGGCGTTGCTGAGGCCGCTGACGGGGGGCATCGGACCGAAGTCCCAGTGGTGCGGGGTGACGCCCACACGAACCGCCCGGTGGAACGCGGCATCGCCGTGGTGCGACGGCTCGTAGATGATGTGCACCAGAGGTGGCCCGGAGGTCGTGCCGGTCCCGGACACGCCGTGGCAGGCCGCGCAGTTCGCTTCGAACAGTTCCCGGCCCCGCGCGGTCATCGCCGATGCTCCGCTGTCCACGACCTCGACGGAACCGCCGTCCGTCGAGCTCGCACAGGCGCTCAGGATGACGAGGGCCAGAAGGGCGAGGGGCAGGCTCCGGATCATCGAGCCTCCGAGCGGTACTCAAGCGGTCCCGGCCGGCCCGCCGCGCCCGTCGCAGCCACAAACGGGGCTCCGTCCGGACGGTCCTGACGCTGATGGGTGTGCAGCCTGGGAGCCTGCGTAGGTTCGGGTGGTCCTGTGTGAGGCCAGCGTGAGAGGTCGTCTCGGATGCGACGGTACTCGTCCTGGTCGATCTCCCCGGGGGCGAAGCGCTCGTCGAGAATGCGGCGGGTGTACGGGCTGGCCGGCCGGACGCGTCGTGAGCCTGGGCGCGCCTGGTCACGCGAAGGCGAAGGCCGGGGGGAGGATAACGATGACGGTGGCGGCCCAGAGCGCGAAGACGGGGAGGTAGGCGGTCTGCCACCGCTCGAGCCCGTGGAAGGTGGTGCGGCCGGTGAGGAACCGGGTGGACAGCCAGGCGGCACCGGCGAGGTTGATGAGCAGGACGAGGTTGAGCCCGAGCGCAGCGACGCGGTTCGGGGTGAAGCCGAGGTCCCCAATCCGGGCGATCATGGTTGCGAGCACCATCGTGTCGAGGGCGAGCGCGCCGACCACGGCGACGAGCTGGATGCGGTCCATCCAGTCGGGCGGCTGGGACGGGTCGCGGGCGGACAGCCCGTAGAGGACGAGCCCGAGGACGACGACCAGCAGCGCGTCGAAGATGCCGAGCAGCTCCCGGTCGAAGGCGGCACCGAGGCCGGTGGCGGCGTAGACGATCGCGGCGCCGGCCAGCATGATCGCGAACAGTGGGGTGAAGATCATGGTCAGGACCGGTGCCATGTTCTCGATGATCTGCTGCTTCGCCTCCACGAGCCAGGCGGCCACGAGCACCCCGCCCGCTGCGGCGGAGGGCAGGACCCACTCGATGAGCCGTTCGGTGTCGACGAGTCCGGTCGGCTCCAGGATGGCCGTGGTCAGCCCCAGCAGGACCCCCCCGCCGAGGCCGAGCAGCACGAAGTAGATGAGCCACTCGCCGGTGAACCGCACGAAGTCCATACGTATGGCGTGGTCGTCCAGGGTGCCACCCATGTAGGGGTAGGCGACCACGAACCATGCCAGCGCCGGGAGGTGCGCGGCGACCAGTACCTCGGTCGAGGAGCTGTCGGCGTAGGGGTAGAGGTTGATGACGGTCGCTACGACCGCGAACACGGCCGCCGTCAGGACCCAGGTCCGCGTCTCGAGCCGTCGGCGGTGGGCGAAGAACCCGGCCAGCAGCGGCAGGACGAGCAGGCTCGCGTTGCGCCACAGCCAGTCGGCCTGGCCCTCGGGGAACCCGGCGGCCACGCGCACGACGAGGACCGCGACCGCTGCGGCGATCGCGAACCCGAGCGCCGCCAGCAGACCGTTCGACGTGCGGGCTGCAGCCTCATCGTCGGCCAGCACCAGCTGCTTCCACAGCCGGCCGCTGTGCTCACGGGCGAACTCCTGCGACAGGGCATCCAGATCGCCGAGTCGCTTCACGGCGATCAGGAACGCCTCGTCGTCGGTCAGCCCAGCAGCGCCGAGGTCGGCGACCTGCTCACGCAGATGGCCCTCGAGCTCCTCGACGTCCGCATCGGTGAGGGCCGGACCGCGCACCACGAAGGCCCGCCACTGGTCGATCTGGTCCTCGAGCGTGGGCATCGGTCAGGCTCCTGCGAGCGCGAAAGGCAACGGATCGGGACCGGACCAGACCTGCTGCAAGGTGCGTGCCACCGTCGCCCACTGCCGCTGGTGCTCCGCGAGCGCGTGGCGTCCCTCGTCGGTGATCGCGTAGTAGCGGCGTCGTCGTCCTTGCGCCGGTGTGCGCCACTGGGCGGTGACGAAGCCGAGGCGTTGCAGCCGGTGCAGCAGGGGGTAGAGCATCCCGTCGGTCCACTCGAGCTCCCCTTCCGACAGCTCGCGGACCCGCTTCAGGATGGCGTAGCCGTAGCTCTCCTCCTGGGCCAGGATCGCCAGCACCAGAGGCGTCGCTGCCGCGGCCACCAGGTCCTTGTCGATACGCATCACGCCTCCGCACGCCTCACAGCCACATGCATCGCAGCCGTATGCATAGCGGCACAAGGTATTCGACCGGGAGCGGGATGTGGTACGAGGGCGGCGCGGCGCCTGCGGGGCGTAGGCTGGGTCGGCCCGCATCCGGGCGTTGACGCCGAGGGAACGGTCACCGGCCCAGCTAGGTGACGGTCCAGCCGGGGGAGGAGGAGGGGGCATGGCAAGGCATCGCATCTTCACCACGAGCGTGGCGAGCGTGTACCCCCACTACGTCACGAAGGCCGAACGCAAGGGTCGGACCCGTGAGGAGGTCGACGAGATCCTGCGGTGGCTGACCGGGCACACCCAGGAAGGTCTCGAGGCGGAGCTCGAGCGGGAGACGGACTTCGAGACCTTCTTCGCGACCGCGCCGGCGCTGAACCCGTCCCGGGAACTGATCACCGGCGTGGTGTGCGGGGTGCGGGTCGAGGAGGTCGAGGAGCCGACGATGCGCGAGATCCGCTACCTCGACAAGCTCGTCGACGAGCTGGCCCGCGGCAAGGCGATGGAGAAGATCCTGCGTTCGTAGGATCGGGCCCGGGTTGGCGTCGCGCAGGTGCGGCGTCGAGGATGCTGGGGAGGATGGGCGATGGAGATCAAGGCGAGTCGGGAGGTCGCGACGTCGGCGGAGCGTGTCTGGGAGGTCGTGACCGACATCGAGGGCTCGCCGTCGGTGCTGTCCGCCGTCGAGACCGTGGAGCGGCTCGACGACCGTGACGGGTTCGGGGTGGGGACCCGCTGGCGGGAGACCCGGACGATGTTCGGTCGGCAGGCCACCGAGGAGATGGAGGTCACCGCCGTCGACGCACCGCGCTCCTACACGGTGGTCGCGATGAACGGCTCGACGACCTACACCTCGACGGTCAGCGTGGAGCCGGTCGGGGCCGAGAGGTGTCTGCTCCGGATGTCCTTCGCCGGGTCCAGCAGCGGGCTGATCGGCAGGCTGCTGGCCGCGACCGTGGGGCGGCTGTTCGCGGGCGCGACCCGCCGTGCGCTTGAGCAGGACCTCGTCGACCTCGCTGCTGAGGCGGAGCCGGGCGCCGCGTCCTGACCTACCGGGTCACCGGGCAGGGATCGTCGCAGCTCGGGTGCGACTCGACTCAGGCTGCGCTGCCCTGGTGCGAACGGCGCAGGAGGAGCGCGAAGGTCAGGAGCAGGACGCCGGTGGTCCAGCCGCCGGTCGTGAAGCTGTTCGGCAGCCAGAGCGCCAGGGCGATGCCACCGAACGTCAGGACCCCACCGAGCACGGCGAACAGCGGCGTGCCGTACAGGAAGGTGAACGGCAGGTAGTGCGCCCCGACGATGATCATGCTGGCGGGG
>CAYXJD010000081.1:0-11912 GCA_964465225.1 uncultured Actinomycetota bacterium | reverse complement strand
TGTTGTTGGGCGACAGGTTCTTGCCGCCCGCGGTGATGATGAGCTCCTTCTTGCGACCGACGATGCGCACGTACCCGTCCTCGTCGACGGTGGCCAGGTCCCCGGTGTGCAGCCAGCCGTCGGCGTCGATCGCCTCGGCGGTGGCCTCCGGACGGTTGAGGTAGCCGGGGGTGATGATCGGGCCGCGGGCCAGCAGCTCCCCGTCCTCGGCGATCTCCACCTCGATGCCGGGCAGGGGTGGGCCGACGGTGCCGATCCGGACGCGTCCGGGCGTGTTGGCGGTGATGACCGCGGTGGACTCGGTCATCCCGTAGACCTCCAGGACCTCGATCCCGATGGCCGCGAAGAAGGTCAGCAGGTCCGCGCTGATCGGCGCAGCCCCGGACAGGGCGTAACGCAGCTCGTCGAGGCCGAGCCCATCGCGGATCTTGGCGAACACCAGCCTGTCGAACAGCGCGTGCTGGGCCCGCAGCTTCAGTGGCGGGGTCCGACCCTCCAGCTCAGCTCGGACCTTCTCCTTGCCGACCTCGACGGCCTTGAGGGCCAGTGCCCGCCGTCGATCATCCTCCGTCTCGTGGATCTTGCCCATGATGCGGGTGTGCATCTTCTCCCACACCCTTGGCACGGCCATGAAGATGTTGGGACGCGCCTCCTGCAGGGTGGGCAGGACGTCCGCGACATCCTTGACGAAGTAGATCGTTCCGCCGGCCCGGATCCCGACGTAGTGGGTCGTCATCCGTTCGGCGACGTGGGCCAGCGGCAGGTAGGACACCCCGCGGTTGCCAGCCTGGACGTCCAGCAGGTCCATGACGACCGCGAGCTGGTAGAGCAGGTTCCGATGGGTGATCACGACACCCTTGGGGTGCCCGGTCGTACCGGAGGTGTAGATCAGCGTGACGGCGTCGTCGGGCGTGACGCCGCGCCAGCTGTTCTCGAGCTCTCCGTGCCCGGTCTCCAGCGCCTGGGCACCCCGGGCCATCAGATCGGCGTAGGTGATGACGTCGTCACGGTCGTCGAGGTCGACGCCCGCCGGGTCGACGACCACCACCAGCTCGAGGGCCGGCAGTTCGCCACGGACGGCGTCCCAGGTCGCCAGGAAGGCGGCGTCCTCGACGATGGCGACCTTGGCGGCGCAGTTCGCGGCGATGTAGCGGACCTGGTCGGGGGTGAGCGTGTTGTAGACCGACACGGGGATGCCGCCGGCCATGAGCGCCCCGACGTCGGCGACCACGTGTTCCGGACGGTTGGACATCATCAGGGCGACGTGGTCACCGTGCGAGATGCCGTAGCGCCGCAGGGCCATCGCGACGTTGCTGGCCTCGGTCCGGTACTCCCCCCACGTCCATGTCCGGAAGCCCTCACCTTCCTTGATGACCAGCGCCGGCCTATGCCAGTTCGCATCACACGTGGCGGCGAACACGTCCAGCAACGTCCGACCCCCGGTCCGCGCCAACAGTTCCTCTCGCACGGCCAGCTGCTCCGACACGCGGTCTCCCTCCGCTCGGTTGCAGGCAGCACAGCCGAACGCGGGGGCCAGGTCAAGCTCCTGGACCAGAGCGACCGTTGCGCGAGACGGCGCCGCACGCCGCCAGGGGGTGCCGCCAGCGGCTGCCGAGCGGAGCGGTGAGCGGTTCAGACGCCCAGATCGCGCCGGTCGTAGGTCAGCACGGCAGCGCCGAGGCTCACCAGGCCCAGGACCACCAGAGCTGCAGCTCCCACCACCCCGAGCCCCTCGTTGAGGGGATCGTTCCCGAGGTACCAGGAGAACGGTGACAGCCGCTCGAGCCAGACACCGTCGTCGAGCAGCGGCGCCAGGGCATCAGCGATGTAGCCGAACACCGCGACCGTGGCGCCGACCGTGAGCGCCAGCGCCCGGCGGCCGGTGGCAGCGCCGACGGCGAACGCCACGCTGCCGAGCGCGAGCACCAGCAGGATGAGCCCGACGGTGGCACCCATGAGCGGCACCGTCCCGATGTCCATCCCCAGAGCTCGGGCCAGCGTCAGCGCGACGACGCCGGTCACGGTTCCCAGCCACACCACCCCGAGCACCAGCGCGGCGTACCGCTCCAGGAGCAGTCGCCGACGTCCCACCGGGCCCGTGGCCTCGAGCTCCAGGGCACCGGCCTCCTCGTCGCCGGCGATCAGCCGAGCGCCCACCGCCAGCGCGAAGACGAGCATCAGGATCGGTGCGAGCAGCGCGTAGACGGTGCTCTCGAGGTAGCCCGCCGGCGAGGAGATGGCGTCGTAGCCCATCGCGGTCACCAGCGCCTCGGGCATGCTGGCGATCAGCGCCTGCATCTCCTGCGTGTCACCCATGGCCGGCCAGAAGCTCACGTAGAGCGCGGTGACCAGGCCGAGAGCGACACCCCAGCCGATCAGTGCCCGCCGCTGGACACGCAGGACCCAGCGCAGTACCGGGAAGGCCCCAGCGGCGGGTAGTGGAGCGGGAGCTCGGCTCGGGTGACGGCTCCGGTCCGCACCCGTGGCCTCCTCGGGTACCGCGCTCGATGGCGGCGAGGTGGTGGACGCGTCCAGGGCACGGTCAGCGGCCATCGTCGGCCACCTCCTCCTCGGTCACGGGGACGCGGTAGTGGTCGAGGAACAGGTCCTCGAGCTCCCGGTCCTCCGCGGTCCAGCGGGTGATGTGGTAGCGGGCTGCAGCCTTGAGCAGGGGATCGGGCTCGCCGCGCAACAGGCAGGTGAGCCGGTGGTCGGCCACCTCGATGTCGCTGACACCATCGAGGTCGTGGAACGCACCGGTCTCCACGGGTTCGGCGAAGTGCAGCTCGACCCGCTGGCCGGCGTGGCGGCGGAGCGTGGCGACGTCGTCGAGGTCGACGATCCGGCCGGCCCGCACGATCGCGACCCGCTCAGCGACCACCTCCACCTCGCTGAGCACGTGGGAGGACATGAAGACCGTGGCGCCGTCGGCCGTCGCCTCCCGGACCATCGACTGGAACTCGTGCTGGAGCAACGGGTCGAGGCCGCTGGTCGGCTCGTCGAGGATCAGCAGCTCCGGGTGGTGCATGAAGGCCTGGATCACCCCGACCTTCTGCTTGTTGCCCTTGGACAGGCTCCGGATGGGACGGCCGAGGTCGAGGTCGAGACGATCGGCGAGCTCGGCGATGCGATCGGCACCGGCACCACCGCGCAGCTGCGCGAGGTGGGTCAACAACTCCCGTGAGGTCGCCCGCCCGGCCATGGCCAGTTCACCCGGCAGGTACCCGATGCGTGCCCGCTGGGCCGGGCCGCCGACGCGCGGGGCGGTGCCGAAGACCTCGGCGTGCCCGGCGGTCGGTCTGAGCTGATCGAGCAGGACCCGGATCGTGGTGGACTTCCCGGCCCCGTTGGGCCCGAGGAAGCCGAACACCTCCCCGGGTGCGATCGCCAGGTCGAGACCATCGAGGGCACGCACACGGCTGGAGCCGCGGCCGTACTCCTTCACCAGACCTTCGGTCCGTAGGACAGCGGCCATGGTTGCTCATGCCTCCGGGGTGGGGGTCGCACCAGGGGTGGGGGTCGCACCAGGGGGGGGGGGCCCCCCGGGGGGGGGGGGCCGCCCCGGGGGGGGGGGTCCCCCCCGGGGGGGGGGTCCGCCCGGGGGGGGGGGGTCGCCCCAGGGGTGGGGGTGCGCTCGGTCGGCGTGGTGGCGGGAGCATCGGCGGGGTGCAGACCGCCGGAGAGGCGCTCGTAGGCCTCGGTGGTCATCACTCCCTGCCCCATGACCTCCAGAGCCGGCCGCAGGTACCCCAGTAGCTGGTCCGGCGCACCGAGCAGGTCCACCCCCAGCAGACGTGCCGCGTGCTCGTGGAGGACGAGCGCACCCATGGACCACAGCAGCAGCACGGCGGCACGCGCGTGGGCGTCGTCGCTGGGGCGCAGGAGCCCGTTCGCCTCGCCGTCGCCCATGTAGGCGACCGCGTCGGCGACCATCTCCTCGAGCAGTCCGCTCACGTGGGGCGAACCGTCGACCAGCGTCCGGGCGAGGTAGGCCAGCAGCGGAGGCCCGTCCCCGTAGCTGCGCAGGGCGGCCATGGGATCCAGGCCAGCGCCCGCTCGCATCGACGCGGACTTCTGCTCTCGGATGAGCGCGGCCACGTGCCGGTCGCAGGCAACGCGCAGCTCGTCCTTCGATCCGAAGTGATGGATGACCAGGCCCGGTGACACCGCAGCTGCCTCGGCGATGGTTCGCACGGAGGTTCGGTCAACACCGCTGGCGGCGAAACAGCGGATCGCTGCGTCGCGGATGCGGGCGGGCGTTGAGCGGTCGTCGGCCGCCGGAGGGGGTTGGGGAACCGCTATTGAATGCATGTTCAGTATCATGAACGCGCGTTCAATGCGTGTCAAGGGTCGCCCGGTCCGCTCGACCGGGTCCGGGGAAGCTGCCCACGTTCAGGCGCGGGGGGAAGCCGGGCACGCTCAGGTCCGGGGGAAGCTGCCCACGTTCAGGCGCGGGGGAAGCCGGGCACGCTCAGGTCCGCGCCGCCGCGAGCAGAGCGAGCGCCGGCTCGAGGTCGAAGGGATCGGCGCAGCCGACCATCAGATGCTGCGCGCCGGCTTCGAGGTACTCGTCCAGCCGGTCGACCTGACGGTCGGTGATCAGGACGCTGCGTTCGATCTCGGCCGGATCGCGACCGAGACGTTCGCACCAGCGGTCCAGCACCTGGTTCTTGTGGCCGATGAACTCCGGCTCGCCGATCCCGTTCCAGATGTCGGCGTGCTGCGCCACCAGGCGCAGCGTCACCTGCTCGCCTCCCCCGCCGATCAGCAACGGGAGCTCACCGAGCGGCGGCGGGGTGAGCTGCCGCCGCCGCTTGCCGATCCGGTACAGGTCCGCCTCGAGGTCGCGCAGGCGTCCGCCTCCGGTACCGAAGGGGAACTCGTACTCGTCGTAGTCACGCTGGAACCAACCGGCGCCGATCCCGAGCACCGCCCGCCCTCCGCTGAGGTGGTCGATCGTGCGCACCATGTCGGCGACCAGGTGCGGGTTGCGGTAGGACGCGGAGAGGACCAGGTTGCCGAGCTGGACCTGGCTCGTCGCCATCGCGAAGGCCGTCAGGAGCGTCATCCCCTCGAAGTGCGGGGCGTCCTCGTCCCCGTACAGCGGGAAGAAGTGGTCCCAGGTCCACAGCGAGTCGAACCCGGCCTCGTCGACGGCGGTCGCCGCAGACAGGAGCGCGGCCGTGGACGTCGCCTGAGGGTGGAGCTGGACCCCGACCTTGCAGCGTGACATGTGGCTCCCTTCAGAACACGGCGTCGACGGCAGCCGCGATGAACACCAGCGCGAGCCACAGGGTGGAGAAGCCGAACAACCGCATCGCCGTGCGCACGTCCACCGCTCGTCGCAGCTCGTGCGCGAGCAGCAACCAGATGGCGGTCAGCACCAACGCGGGCACGATGAACAGCCAGCCGGCCTGGGCCCCGGCGATGTAGAGCAGGACGATGGACAACAGGAGGTAGCTGTAGAACAGGATCTGCCGCGTGGCCTCCTCGTTGCCGTGCGTCACCGGCAGCATCGGCAACCCGGCCGCGGCGTAGTCCTCGCGGTACTTCATCGCCAACGCCCAGAAGTGGGGCGGCTGCCACCAGAGCATGATGGCGAACAGCAGCCACGGGCGCGGATCGGCCAGCGATCCGCCGGAGACCGCGGCCCAGCCGGTCAGGACGGGCACACAGCCGGCGATCCCGCCGATGACCACCCCCTGGGAGGTCCGCCGCTTGAGCCCCAGGGTGTAGACGAAGACGTAGAAGAGGATGGCACCCGTCGCCAGCGCCGCGGCGGTGAGGTTGACGAACACGGCGAGCCACACGAACCCCAGCACCCCGAGGACCAGGCCCAGGACGAGCGCTCCGTGGGGCGCGATCTCGTCGGTGGCGGTCGGCCGGGCGGAGGTGCGACGCATCTGCCGGTCGATATCCCGATCGAGGTGGTTGTTCAGCGCGTTGGCGCTCCCAGCCGACAGTGTCCCGCCCAGCAGGGTGGCCAGGACGAGCCACGTCGACGGCCACCCCCCTTCGGCGACCACCATCGCCGGCACGGTGGTGACGAGCAACAGCTCGATGATGCGCGGCTTGGTGACGAGGACGTAGCGCTTGACCACGTCCAGCGCGCCACCGCGGTCCTCGTACCGCCCCTCGGTGTGCATCGGCCCGACGGCTTCCGGGCCGACGTCCTCCGGCGAGACCTCCTCCACCGAGCCGCTGACCTGCGGGGCGGTCCCGCCAGCGGGGTCCTCGGACCCGCTCACGAGCGCACGCCCGGTTGCTGACGATCGTGTGCCGAGGCCTGTGCGGGGGCACCCGGGGGGAGCTGCGCGGATCCCGACCGGGCCCGGGCTGCCACCTCCCGCAGCGTTCGGCCCCCCAGCCACAGCAGCAGCACGCCGGCACCGATGGCGGCGACGTAGAGCACGAGGTGCACGGCGACGAAGGCCGCGGAGAAGCTGCCCACGTCCTGCAGCAGGTTGACGATCCGGGTGCCCCACAACCACAGCTGGAAGACCCCCAGCGCGAGCAGCACCAGCCCACGTCGATGGTGGACGCGGGCGGGGAGCACGACGTGGGTGCTGGCTGGCGGCGGACGGAGCACGGTGGACGCCCTCTGGACGACGGAGGAGCAGGGTACGCCCCCGTCACCCGTCGTCACGACCCGACCCGGCGGCAGACCGGTGGGGACCCGCCGCTCGGTATCCTGCCGCCATGTCCTCGATCGTGCCAACGGCGCTCCGTTCCCCCTCCCGCCGCCATCTGCGGGGCGCGGCGCTCACGGCACTGGTCGCCAACATCGTGATCGTCTTCACCGGCGGCATCGTGCGGGTCAGCGGGTCCGGTCTCGGTTGCAGCGACTGGCCGACCTGCGACGGCAGCAACATCACCCCGCTGGCTGGCAGCGCCGACCACGCCGCGTGGCAGGGCTACGTCGAGTTCGGCAACCGCCTGCTCAGCGTGCCCGTCCTGCTCGCGGCCGTACTCGTCTGGTGGTTCGTCCGCCGCACCGGTCCGCACCCGGCCGCCGTTCGGCGGCTGGCGCTGCTGCTGCCACTCGGTGTCCTCGGTCAGATCGGGCTGGGGGGGATCACCGTCCTGACCGGTCTGTCCCCGGTCACCGTGGCGGGCCACTTCCTCGCCTCGATGGTGCTGGTCGCGGCGGCGGCCGGCGTCTACGAGTTGGTGCGTGAGCCGGACGGGCAACCGGCGGCCAGCCGTGGTGTGCAGCACGCGATGAGCGCGATCCTGGTGGCCTCCATGGTCGTGCTGTTCCTCGGGACGCTGGTCACCGGCACAGGCCCGCACGGGGGCGACCTGAACGCCCCGCGGTTCGGCTTCGACCTGCGGATCATGGCCATCGCCCACGCGGATGCCGTCTGGCTGCTGCTCGGACTGACGGGCGCCACGGTCGCGGTCACCTGGCGAACCGGCCCGTCCAGGTTCCGGCGCACCGTGAAGCTGTTGTTGGTGATCCAGCTCGCCCAGGGCGGCCTCGGCTACCTCCAGTACTGGCTCGGGGTCCCACCGACGCTGGTCTCCTTCCACATCGTCGGCGCCACCGTGATGTGGACGGTGGCGGTGCTGACCTGGGCGCGTGCCCGCGACCACACCTCCTTGCTGGGATCCTCGACCGGGCGACACCCGGAGGCCACCCGTGCGTCGGTCCCGGCCACCGCCACCCAGGACGGACCCGACGGTGCTGCCAGCGGGCTGCCCGCCGATCCGACGGTGTCCGGCACCCCGTGACCAGCGCGCTGTCGGTGCTGGTACTGGGCGACTCGACCGCCTTCACCGATGATGGCGGTCCCCAGTTACCCGGCGCGCCCCATCTCTACCCCAACGTCGTCGCCCGCCACCTCGAGGACCGCCTCGACCGGGCTGTCGAGGTGGTGGTGGTCGCCCAACCCGGCGCAACGGTGCGCGATGCGCTGCGGGCCGCGACCAAGGACCGGCACGTCCAGTTCGACCTGCTCGCCCACGCCGACGCGGTGGTGGTCGGTATCGGCAGTTTCGACCATGCACCGGCGGGCGTCCCGCCGTCGGTGCAGGCGCTCGTGCCGTACCTGCGCCCCGACGGGCTCCGCCGACAGGTCCGACGGGGGCTACACGCGGCCTACCCCCGTCTCATCCAGCTACGACGGGGCCGGGGGTTCCGCACCCCGCCACGGGAGTTCCAGCGCCTGTACGGCGCCCTGCTGGACCAGGTGCGCAGCATCACCTGGGGCCGGGCAGCCGGTGTGGCGCTCGGCCCCACCAGCCACCGCAGTGCCTACTACGGCTACCGCCATCCGGGCCACGCAGGGGCCGAAGGCCGACAGTTGGCCCAGGCGCGCGCCCACGGCTTCGCGGCGGTCCCGGTGTGGTCACGGGTGGTCGACCACCTCGATGGCCTCAACGACGACGGGATCCACTGGCCCCCACCGGTGCACGCGTCGGTCGGCGCCGATGTCGCGGCAGCGCTCCTGCCGCAACTGCGGGGCCTTGCGCCCACGACGGGCCTGCCGGCGGCCTACCGCGAGCACCTCGCGCGTCACGGCACCGGTGACGGGGACAGCTGAGCCCGGCGTCCGCACCACGGGCCCCGGCGCACCCGGCGAGCGGGGTCGCCACGGCGGCCTGCCGGCCGCCGGACGTCCGCGGGTCAGGCGCCGCCGACCACGGTGCCGGTGCCGTTCATGTTCGGGTGGACCGCGCAGTAGAAGTACCAGTCCTCGGGCAGTTCCTCCCACGCGACCTCGTCGGCGACGTAGTAGTTGACGACGACGCCGGTGACCACCTCGGAGTTGGCGAACTCCTCGTCACCGATCCCCGGATCCTCGACCTCGCCCTCGATCGAGGTGATGACGACGTTGTGGGGGACGCCGGCCTCGTCGTTCTGGAACAGGAAGGAGAGGGGGTCGGTCTCCGGATCCGGGACGACCTCCCAGCGATCGATCGTCTGGCACTCCCCGGTCGCGTCGTACTGGCAGAAGTCCTGCGAGTTGATCGCGCTGATGACGGGGGTCGCCTCGGGGATCGTGAGCAGCGGCTCCACGTTGACCATGCGGTCCGCATCGTCGATGCCGCCGAGGACACCCGCGGAGAGCAGCGCACCGACGACCAGCGGCAGGATCGCCGCGAAGACCACCACCCCACGGCGTGGCGTGTCGAGCTTGTCCTGGCTGGAGGCCAGGCTGACCGTGAACAGGATGCCGGCCGCCGCCACGGCCGCCAGCATCAGCGCACCGGACTTGGTGTTGAACAGCAGGATCGCCGCGATGGAGCCCACGAAGCCGACGATGGCCGTCAGCACCGCCAGCGGCAACACGATCGGCATGATCACGCGGCTTCGGAAGTCGTCGTTCACGTCCGCCCCACTTAAGGATGGTCGGCCCGCACAGCGTGCGCGAGCGGCTCGGTCGGCTCGGTCAGATGCTCGGTGCGTGGTCGAACACGGTGATGACCGCCATGATCGCGTAGAGCACCAACGCGAAGGCCAGGCCCGTGGTCATCAGCCGCTTGAAGATCGGGGAGTCGAACTTCAGGTGCATGAACCAGCCCGCCACGTAGAGGAACTTGACCACCATGAGCACGATCAGCATCGGGATGGCGATCGCGCCGAAGTCCAGGAAGTAGGTCGAGACCTCGAGCGCGGTGAGCACGGCGAGCACGACCGCGATGTGGACGTACTGCTTCGGCGTCGGGTGCGCATCGGCGTGCGCTCCGGCCTGCTCGGGGGCGTCGGTGGTGCTCATGCTCGGTCTCCTCCGCGGGGATCGAAGCCGTGCGATGACGGCGGTCGCTCGGTCGCGTCACTCGATGACCGCGAGCTCCGGGATCAGGTAGACGACGGTGAAGATGATGACCCAGATGATGTCGACGAAGTGCCAGTACAGGCCGATCATCTCGGTCTTGAGGTCCTGGTTCGGCTTGACCTTGCCGGTCACCGACAGCACGTACAGGCTGCACAGCAACAGGATGCCGATGAACACGTGCAAGCCGTGGAACCCGGTGAGCACGAAGAAGGAGGACGCGAACGGCGAGGTGTCCAGCGCCATGCCCTCACGGACGAACACGCTGAACTCGAAGACCTGTCCGCCGAGGAACACCGCCCCCTGTCCAGCGGTGGCCAGGATCCACATCCGCATCCGGCGCATGTCGCCCTGCGTGTGCGCGTGGTGGGCCAGGACCATGGTCAGCGAGCTCATCAGCAGCACGAAGGAGCTGATCGAGGTGAAGGGGATGTCGAAGATCTCCACCCCGGGACCACCAGCGGTGGTGTCGAGGTAGAGCAGGTAGGCCGACACGAAGGCGCCGAAGAAGAGGAACTCCGAGCCGAGGAAGGTCCACATCCCCAGCTTGCGGTGGTCGATGCCCAGCGTCGTGGTCGCCACATCGGTCGACATGTCTGGCTCTCCTCGTACTCCACGCCCCGTTCGGGGCGCGCACCCGACACAGGGGCGCGTCGCTTCCGACGGTCAGTGGGCGCCGGCGGCGGCTCTGGTTCCGTTGGCGGGTGAGTGTTCACCGGGATCGTCGTCGTCGCCCTCGGCCAGCGGCTCGATGATCCAGCCGTACATCCCGACCACGAGCCAGACGAGTCCGAGGCCGATCAGCCAGAAGTTGCCGAACACCAGGCCGTAGCCGAAGGGCAGGAACCCGAGCGTCTGGACCAGGGGCCAGTAGGAGGGATCAGGCATGTGGATGTGCTCGTCGTGCTCGGCTGCCGGATCGTGGTCCTCGGAGGCCCCGGCTGGGACCGGGACGACCCGGCCCGCATCATCCTCGGCGTACTTGCGGTGCCAGAACTCGTCGCGGTGGGTGACCGTCGGGATCGTGTGGAAGTTCTCGTAGGGGGTGGGCGAGGGGGTGACCCACTCCAGGGTCCGCGCGTCCCAGGGGTCGTCGCCGGAGGCCTCGCCGCGCTTGATCGACCTGATCAGGTTGTAGAGGAACACCAGCGCAGAGCCGAACAACACCAGGTAGCCGATGGAGGAGAGCAGGTTGTACAGCTCCACGGTCGAGCCGAGCTCCCCCGGCAGGACAGCGGTCCGTCGGGGCTGACCCAACAGGCCCGACATGTGCATCGGCCCGAAGGTGAGGTTGAAGCCGAGCAACCAGGTCCAGAAGTGCAGCTTGCCGAGCTTCTCGTCCATCATCTTGCCGGTGACCTTGGGGAACCAGAAGTAGATCCCGGCGATCAGGCCGAACAGCGCCCCACCGAACAGCACGTAGTGGAAGTGGGCGACCACGTAGTAGGTGTCGTGCTGCTGGGCGTTGTGCGGGACGATGGCGTGGGTCACCCCGGAGAGGCCGCCGATGGTGAACATCGACACGAAGCCGATCGAGAACAGCATCGGGGTGGTGAACCGCAGCTTCCCACCCCACATCGTGAAGACCCAGTTGAAGATCTTGATCCCGGTCGGCACGGCGATGAACATCGTCGACAGCGCGAAGGCGGAGCGGGCCACCGGCCCGATGGCGGAGGTGAACATGTGGTGGGCCCACACGCCGAACCCGATGAAGCCGATGGCGGCACCCGCGAACACGACCGCCGCGTAGCCGAACAGGGGCTTGCGGGAGCCGACCGGCAGGATCTCGGAGATGATCCCCATCGCCGGCAGGATCATGATGTAGACCTCGGGATGCCCGAACAACCAGAACAGGTGCTGGTAGAGGATCGGGTCTCCGCCGGTCGCGGGTTCGAAGAACTGGCTGCCGAACACCGCGTCGAGGTTCAGCATGAACAGCGCCACCGCGATGATCGGCAGGGCGAACAGCAGCAGGAAGTTGGTGACCAGCGCCATCCAGATGAACACGGGCATGCGCATGAAGGTCATCCCGGGCGCGCGCATGTTCAGGATCGTGACGATGAAGTTGATGGCTGCTGCCAGGGAGGAGACACCGAGGATGTTGATCCCCACGGCGTAGAAGGCCATGTTCGA
>CAYXJD010000080.1:0-12192 GCA_964465225.1 uncultured Actinomycetota bacterium | reverse complement strand
GACCCTTCTTGATGGCGTCCTGGTGACTACCGGAGAAGGCGGTGTAGACCAGGTCACCGCCCCAGGGGTGGCGCTCGGGGACGGGCAGCTGGTTGGCGTACTCGACGGTGCGCCGGACCGCGTCGAGATCGGACAGGTCGAGCATCGGGTCGATGCCCTGGCTGAACAGGTTCATGCCCAGCGTGATCAGGCAGACGTTGCCGGTGCGCTCACCGTTGCCGAACAGGCACCCTTCGACCCGGTCCGCGCCGGCCATGATCCCGAGTTCCGCGGCGGCGACCGCCGTCCCACGGTCGTTGTGGGGGTGGAGCGAGAGGACGATCCGGTCCCGGTTCGGCAGGTTGCGGTGCATCCACTCGATCGAGTCGGCGTAGACGTTGGGCGTGGCCATCTCCACCGTGGCCGGCAGGTTCAGCACGATGGGTCGTTCCACGCTCGGCTCGAGCACCTCCATGACCGCACCGCACACCTCGACGGCGAAGTCGAGCTCCGTGCCCGTGTAGGACTCGGGGGAGTACTGCCACAGGATGTCGGTGTCGGGGGTGATCACGTCGGCGTACTTGCGGGCCATGGTGGCGCCCTGTACCGCGATGTCGCGGATGCCGGCTCGATCCATGCCGAAGACCACGCGCCGTTGGGTGACCGAGGTGGAGTTGTAGAAGTGCACCATGGCACGCTCGGCGCCCACCAGGGACTCGAAGGTCCGCTCGATCAGCTCCTCGCGGCACTGGGTCAGCACCTGGATCGCCACGTCGTCGGGGATCAGGTCCTGCTCGATCAGGTGGCGGACGAAGTCGAAGTCGGTCTGGCTGGCAGCCGGGAAGCCGACCTCGATCTCCTTGAACCCCAGACGGACGAGCAGCTGGAACATGGCGAGCTTGCGCTGGCCGTCCATGGGGTCGATCAGCGCCTGGTTCCCGTCGCGCAGGTCGACCGCTGCCCACCGCGGGGCGCGTTCGATGCGACGGGATGGCCAGGTCCGGTCCTCGAGCGCGACCGTGAACTGTTCGTGGTAGGGCCGGTAGCGGTGCAGTGGCAGCCCGGACGGTCGTTGCCGGGGGGCCCAGGCGCGAGAAAGCGAGGTCATGGATGCGGCTCCTGCGGATGGCGGTGACGTTCGGCGTGACCGGCAACGCGGGACCCCCGCGGCGAGGATGCCGGCCTACCCGACCTCGCCGCGGCGACGAAGGAGCAGGAGTCCGTCACAGCGCATGGTGCGCAGCATAGAGCACCGGTCGGCTCGAGGTCACCTCGCGGTCGTGGCGTCGCGGCGGACCGTGCCCGCGCCCCAGGCCTCCCGCAGCGGGACCCGACCACTGGTCCGCAGGACGCTGTTGCGGTAGAAACGTGCCGCCAGCGGGAGGAGCAGCACGATGAAGGCCATCGCCAACAGGATGGCGGTGAGCACCTGCGGCCAGGCCGCCTGACCGACCGCGAACAGGATCGGCTGCACGATCGGTGCCGTCAGGGGGACGAGCCCGGTGACCGTGGCCACCGTGCCGGCCGGCTCGAGCAGGGCGAACTGCACCGCCAGGATCGCCCCGACCAACAGCAGGATCACCGGCAGCACGGCGCTCTGGAGGTCCTCGACCCGCGCGACGAGCGAACCCGCCATCGCGAACAGCGAGGCGTAGAGCAGGAAGCCCAGCACGTACCACGGCACCACCAACGCCAGCGCGCCCCAGGCCGCGCGTGGGATCTCAACGACCTCGGTCAGCAACAGGCCGGTGGAAGCGACCGTGGCGAGCACCAGGATCTGGAGCAGGCCGAGCGCGCCCAGCCCCAGCACCTTGCCGGCCAGGAGTTCGGTCGGCCGGACCGAGGCGAGCAGGACCTCGACGACCCGAGACTGCTTCTCCTCGACGATGCCCTGCGCCACCCACTGGCCGTACACGGCCAACAGGCCGTAGAGCAGGAACACCGCGCCGTAGACCACCGCGACCGACGGGTCGAACACGTCGACCGCGTCGGCACGGTCCGCCACCTGCTCGACCTCCAGCGGCTCGACGGCGAACAGCGTGGCCCGCTCCTCGGGGTCGAGGCCGGCTTCTGCGAGGGCCGCCTCCACCTTGACGGTGTTGGCCGCGTTGGCGAGCAGCGCTTCCACGGCCCGTCCGAGGCCACCGTCGGCGAGGACCGTGGTGGCATCGAGCAGTACGGCGTCGAGCTCGCCGTCGAGCAGCGACGCCTCCGCTGCGGCGCGGTCCTCGACGTCGATCAGTTCCACCTCGAGGTCGAAAGCGCCCTGCTGCGCGAGGACCAGTTCCCCGACCTGCTCGGCCTGCTCGTCGAGATAGCCGAGTGCGAACGGGTCATCGTCGTCGAGTGCGTAGGGCAGCCCTATGACGAGCAGCAACACGGCCAGGATCGCGCCGTTGGAGATCAGGAACGCGCGGCTGCGGATCCGTTCGGTGAACTCCCGTCCAGCGACGAGCCACGTCCTGCTCATACCGTCACCTCAGTGGGGGGTGCAGCGCGCGCTGGATCCTGGACCACCTCGCGGTAGAGCTCGCTGAGCGTGGGCAGCACGGTGCCGAAGTGGTGCACGCGTCCGGTGGATCGGGCAGCGGCCAGCACCTGCTGGTCGTCGGCGTCGACGGCCAACTCCAGCAGGTACTCGTCACCGTTGCGTCCGAGCAGGCGGACACCCTCCAGACCGGCGAGCCAGTCCGTGCGGCCCCCGGCCTCGCACACCACCCGCAGCACCGGGCGCTGCCGCTGGGTACGGAGCCCGTCCACCGTGCCCGATGCCACGAGGCGACCGTCGTGGATGATGGCGACGGCATGGCACAGGCGTTCCACCAGTTCCAGCTGGTGGCTCGAGAACACCACCGGTACACCGGCCTCGACGCGCTCCAGAAGCACCTCGCTCAGCGCGTCCACCCCGACCGGGTCCAGCCCGCTGAAGGGTTCGTCGAGGATGAGCAGCACCGGGTCGTGGATGAGCGCCGCTGCGAGCTGGACCCGCTGCTGGTTGCCCAACGAGAGCTGCTCGACCGGCTCGTCACGCCGGTCCGACAGGCCGAACCGCTCCAGGAGCTGGCCCGCGGCCGCGTTGGCTCGTGGACGGCTGAGCCCATGCAGTCGGGCGAGGTAGGTCAGCTGGCGCAGCGATGGGGTCTTGGGATACAGCCCGCGCTCCTCCGGCATGTAGCCGAAGCGGGCACGCCGGGTGCGGTCGAGGTGCTCGCCGCGCCAGCGCACCGCACCGCCGTCCGCCTCGTCGAGGCCCATCACGATCCGCATCGCCGTGGTCTTGCCGGCACCGTTCGAGCCCACGAAGCCGAACATCTGACCTGGTTCGACCACGAACGAGAGCTCGTCGAGTGCCACGAGGTCACCGAAGCGGCGCGTCAGACGGTCCAGCTCCAGCATGCGCCACTCCTCGCCGGCATCGCGTCACGCTACGTCGCCCGATCGTGGTGCTGCAAGGGTCTCCGGTCGCGCAGTGTGAGTTCGGCCTCCTCGAACCGCAGCACCTCCACGAAGCCCAAACGCCGATAGAGGCGTCGTGCGGCCTGGTTGTCGGGTGCGACGTTCAGCCCGATCGTGGCCACCTGCGACCTCAGTTCGTGGCACAGCGCACCCGCGACCCGTCGAGCGAGTCCCTGTCCCCGTTGCGTCGGTGCGGTGACGACGTTGCCGATGGCGGCGACACCGTTGACCCGGTCGAGCACGTGCACGCCGGCGGCAGCGACCAGTTCCCCAGCCACCTCGATACCGAGGTAGCAGCCGGTGTCGAGCAGCCCGGGGTGGAAGAACTCCCCGGCTGAAGGGTCCGTCGCGTACAGGCGGTACAGGGCCGGGAGGTCATCGATACCGAGACGTCTGGCCTCCCGGTCGGGGGGGATCGGCGGGGCGCTCGTCGGCAGCGCCAGCTTGAGGTACGGGCTGGTACGTCGGCTCTCGTAGCGGGGTAGGAGGTGGTCGGCCGTACCGGGCGGGCCGGTGATGACGAACCGCGGCGGCAGCAGGTCATGCGTGGCGAGGTCCCCGAGCAGCTCGAGCGTGGCCTCGGGTCGACGCGCGGCGATCGCGTACCCCACGGTGAGGGGGGAGCCGGGTAGCTCCAGCACACCGACGACCGCCACGTCCCGACGCCACCAGCGGGACACGCCCCAGAGCTGCTCGAGATCCGCGATGCCGTAGGGATGCGCCTCGCGGTCGCGGCCGTACAGGGCCAGCAGTTCCGCGCGGTCCGTGGCTCGATGGGGCGCCACCACCGGCGATCCAGGGCCCGTGGGCGGCCCGCTCACCCGAGCGCTGTGGCGAGCAACTCCCGGAGATCCTGCTCGAAGCGCTCCGGGTCGCTGTTCCACTCGCGGACGTGCTCGACGCCGGCGTACTCGACGTAGGTGGCCTGCTCCCCGAGCAGCGCTGCCAGTTCGCGGCTCGGCTCGACCGGCACGGTGGTGTCCGCGTCGCCGTGGGTGATCAGGATCGGGAGGTCGTCGGGGAGTGCATCCGCTCGGTCGGCGTGCTCCACCTGCGAGAAGTTGAGGCCCGCGCGCCAGTTGGAGATCCAGCGGGTGCTCGTGAGCAGCGCGGGGATGACCGGCTCCGGGATCCCCCGGTTGCGCGCCTGCAGGTCGAGGGTCGCGTCCAGCGACACCAGGGGTGAGATCAGGACCGCACCGGCGATCCGCTCGGCCTGCGTCGAACGCCGCAGGAGCGACAGAGCGACGGAGCCGCCCTGGCTGTAGCCGACCAGGATCACGTCCCGGGCCCCCTCCACCTCGACCAGGTGTTCGATGGCCGCCTCGAGCTCGAGCCACTCCCGTTCCCCGTAGTAGCCGAACCCCTCCGGGTCAGCCGGCGCACCACGGCTGTTGCGCACGGAGATGCTCAACGACGGGAGCGCGAGATCGTCGAACACCGGCAGCAGGCGGTTCCCCTCGCTCGGGCTGGCCCCGCGACCGTGGATGATGACGGCCCAGGTCTCCTGAGTGGGAGCACCGTGGGGGACCACCCGCCAAGCCGGCAGGGCGCCGATCTCACTGGCCACCGCGACCGTGTCGAACGGCAGGCCGAGGCTGGTCGCCGGGTCGCCGTGGAAGGTGTCGACCGTCGTCGTCGCGACGTCACCGGGTGCCGGCCACTCGCCGTCCAGCAAGGTCGTGGTGCGGGTGGTCTCGGTGCCATCCGACTCGCTCCCGCCGTCGGCCAGGAACAGGCCGGTGTCGGTCACCAGTCCGACGGTGTGGAGGTCGATGTCGCCACCGGCGGTCGCCAGCGTGAGCTCGCCCGCGTCCTCGTCAACCGCGGTGATCGTGACATCGGGGACCGGCTCGAAGGCCGGCGGGGCGGGCAGGAGTTGGTCGCTGTAGTACCACCCTCCGATCCCGAGTCCCCCGATGGCGAGCACCACCACGGGGAGCAGGATCCAGAGCACGGCTCGGCGCACGACGATCCTCCGCGGGGAGAGCAGGGGTTGGGGTCCAGTCGCCGCCGCCCCCCCGGGATCTGTTGCGCCGCTGCGACACGGGAACGTACGTACCATAGGTGACCAGCACGTGCGAGCAGGAGGTGGCTGAGCGTGTCGCCTCGGTGACGTCGGGTTGCAGCCGAGGGGTGTGGAGTGCAGGCGCAGGGGATGCTCAGTGTGGTGGCGACCCCGATCGGCAACCTCGGCGACCTGAGCCAGCGGGCCATCGAGGTACTGACCGGTGCCGACCTCGTGCTCGCCGAGGACACCCGGCGCACCGGGCGGCTACTGGCGCACCTCGGCAGCACGGTGCCCCAACGCTCGCTGCACGAGCACAACGAGCAGCAACGCATCGCAGAGGTGCTCGCGCGGCTGGAGTCCGGGGAGCACTTGGCACTGGTCTCGGATGCCGGGACGCCCACGGTCTCCGACCCCGGGTTCCGGCTGCTGACGGCCTGTGCCGCTGCCGGGGTGCACATCGTGCCGATCCCCGGACCCTCGGCGCTGCTGGCAGCGCTGGTGGTCTCGGGCCTGCCCACCGACCGGGTCAGCTTCGACGGCTTCCTCCCGCGTCGGGCCGGCGCGCGCCGCGCTCGTCTCGGCGAACTCGCCGACGAGGTCCGGACGATGGTGCTCTACCTCTCGCCGCACCGTGCGGTCAACGACCTGCGTGACCTGGCCGAGACGCTCGGTGCTGACCGGCGAGCGGCCCTGTGCCGCGAGCTGACCAAGCTGCACGAGGAGGTCCGCCGTGGCACGCTCGGTGAGCTGGCCGATGCCGCCGTTGACGGCATCCGCGGCGAGGTGACGCTGGTCGTCGCCGGCGCCGACCCGTCCACCGGAGAGGCCGGCACCTCGCTCGACCTCGAGGCACAGGTCGCCGAGGTCCAGGCGCTGCTCGCGTCGGGGCAGCGGACCAAGGAGGCCGTCGCGGCGGTGACGGCACGCACCGGTGGCTCCAAGCGTTCGCTCTACCAGGCGGTCCTGGACGCCCGCGAGGCCGGTGCGTCGAGCCCGAGAGATCCGTGAGAGTCGTGGAGGTTCGTGATGCCCGCGCCGTACGTCGATACCCACTGCCACCTCGACCATCACTTCGACCTGGCAGCAGATGAGCAGGTCCGTCGCGCCCGGCAGGCCGGGGTCACCACCATGGTCACCGTCGGCACGGATCTGGCGAGTTCGGCCCAGGCGGTCGCCACGGCCGAGCGCTTCGACGGGGTGTACGCCGCGGTCGGGATCCATCCCAACGATGCGACGCAGGCGACCCCGGAGGCGCTCGCGGTGATCGAGCGGTTGGCGGGCAACCCGGTGTGCGTCGCGGTCGGTGAGACCGGTCTCGACTACTACCGGGACCACACGACGCCCGAGCGACAGGACGCGAGCTTCCGCGCACACATCGATATCGCCAAGCGCGCCGATCGCACCCTGGTGATCCACTGCCGCGACGCGTGGGAGGACGTGCTGCGCACCCTCGACGAGGTGGGACCCCCGGAGCGGGTCGTGCTGCACTGCTTCTCCGGCGACCTGGAGGTCACCCACCGCTGCGTGGAGCGTGGGTACTTCATCTCCTTCGCGGGCAACGTGACCTTCAAGAACGCCGCTGAGCTGCGCCGCGCCGCGGCCCTCGTACCGGGCGACCTCCTGCTCACCGAGACCGACTCCCCCTACCTCACCCCGCACCCGCACCGGGGGGCGCCCAACGATCCCTCCTACGTCGTGATCACTCTGCGCACACTCGCCGAGGTGCGGGAGCGCTCCGTCGAGGACCTCGCCCGTGAGGTGGCCGGCAACACGGCCCGTGCCTTCGTCCTGCCCCCGGAGATCGCCGGAAGCCGCACGTGACCTGCGGAAACACCCTGGTGTGATTCTGGCACTGAGAGGTCGGGCGACAGCGAAGAGTCACCCCCGTCCACGCCGCCTCGCCGGCGGCCGGGACCGTTCCGGCCGTTCGGACAGCCGGGGCGGGTTCGCAGGGGCGTGAGCGGTCTGTCACCTTCTGCCACCATGAAGCCCAACACCATCACCCCCGCGGTGCTGCGACGTGCCCTCCTGGGCCTCGGTGCCGCTGCTGTCCTCATCGTCGGCACGGTCGCGGCCACCGCCTGGTCGAGCGTCGAGGTCCTCGCCGATGGCGAGGTCCACGAGGTCCGTATGACGAGCGGGACCGTCGCCGATGCGCTCGACGATGCCGCGATCGACCTGGCGTCCGACGACGACGTCCACCCCGACCTCGACACCGAGGTGGCGGGCGATCTCCAGATCGTGGTCACCCGCGCGATCACCGTCGAGGTGGTCGTCGACGATGAGGAGCCGGTGACCGTCACGGCGCCGGTCGCCAGCGTCGACGGCGCCGTCCGCCTGGCCGGGTTCGCCGACCTGCGTGCCCGGGGCGCGGTGGCGACCCCGACCTGGCAGGACACCATCAGCGACGGTGACGTGATCTCGATCCGGCGTCCGGTGGAGGTCACGCTCGAGGCGGATGGGGACGAGCGCACGGTCGTCACCCTGGCGGCCCAGGTCGAGGACCTGCTCAGCCTCAACGACGTCGAGCTCGGTCCCGACGACCGGGTCAGTCCCGCCCCCTGGTCGGCGCTGCGCGCCGACCAGACCATCACCGTCGAGCGGGTCGAGTACGTCGAGACGACCGACGAGGTGGTGCTGCCCCGCGACGAGGTCCGCCGCGAGACCAGCAGCCTGGACCGTGGTCGGACCCGCATCGAGGACGAGGGCCGTGATGGCCTCCGCCGCGACGAGTACCTGGTGACCATCGTCGATGGGGAGGAGGTCGAACGCGAGCTGCTCGGCGGCGAGGTCGTCCTGCCGCCCCGTGACCGCGTCGTCCTGGTGGGCACCCGCGCGCCGGCCCCGGCCGGGGCGGTGAGCGCGAGCTCGTCGGTGTGGGACCGGCTCGCCCAGTGTGAGTCCGGTGGGAACTGGCAGATCAACACCGGCAACGGCTACTACGGCGGGTTGCAGTTCCTCCCACAGACCTGGCGCAGCGTCGGTGGCTCCGGCCTGCCACACCAGGCGTCCAAGGCCGAGCAGATCCACCGTGCGCAGATCCTCCAGGCACGCTCTGGGTGGGGGCAGTGGCCGGCGTGCAGCCGCAAGCTGGGACTGCGCTGACCAGGTGGTGACGACCGCCGGTGCGCACCGGCGGCCTCGGAGTATCGCAAGGAGCGTCGACGTGCCATCCTCCGCTGCCATGCCGATGCCCGTGGGCCGTTCCCGCCTCTTGCGCCGTGCTGTGCCCGTGTTCGGCACCCTCGCCGTCGCCGTGATCGGGCTGATCGCGTTCAGTGGCTCCGGTGCAGCGGTCGAGATCCTCGTCGACGACGAACGCCACGAGGTCCGGCTCTCCGACGGCACCGTCGCCGACGCGCTCGTGGTGGCTGACGTGGAACTGGGTCCGGAGGATCTCGTGACGCCCGGTCCGGACACCGTGGTCGAGGAGGAGCTGCAGGTGGTCGTGACCCGCGCGATCACGGTCGACATCGTCGTCGATGACCGCGCGCCGATCACCCTCACCGCACCGGTCGCCAGCGTGGGCGGAGCGATGTCGGTGGCTGACCTGCGACACCTGCGCGCCAGCGGTGCGGTCATCAGCCCGACCTGGCGCTCGCCGCTCAGCGACGGTGACATCGTCACGGTACGTCGTCCGGCCGAGGTGGTCCTCGAGGCCGACGGGGAGTCACGGACGCTCGTGAGCCTCGCAGCTGCCGTCGACGACCTCCTCCGGCTCCACGATGTCGAGCTCGGGCCGGACGATCTGGTCAGCCCCCCACCGACCGCCGGGTTGGAAGCTGACCGCCCGATCGTCGTCCAGCGGGTCCGTTTCGAGGCGGGGAGTGAGGAGGTCGTCCTCGCGCACGACGAGATCCGGCGCGAGACCGACGAGCTGCAGCGTGGTCGGACACGCGTGGCGCAGGAGGGAGCGGACGGCGTGCGTCTCGACCGCTACCGCACCCGTTTCGTCGATGGTGACCCGACCGGCCGCGAGATCCTGAGCAGAGAGGTCGTGAGCGAGCCCGTGGAGCGGATCGTCCTGGTGGGCACGGCACCCCCACCGCCCCCGTCGACCCCCCCGACCACCGCGGGCGGCTCCACCTCGCCGTCTGCCCCGACGTCGGCACCCGACACGACCTCATCGGGTGTGCCAGCGCCGGACGATCCCGTCTGGGACCGGCTCGCCGAGTGCGAGTCGAACGGCAACTGGCAGATGAACTCCGGCAACGGGTTCTACGGTGGGTTGCAGTTCATGCTGGAGACCTGGCGCGATGTGGGGGGACAGGGCATGCCACACGAGGCTTCGCGTGAGGAGCAGATCCGGCGTGCTCGGCTGCTGTTGGAGCCAGATGCCTGGTGGGCGACCTTCAGCCATCAGTTCCCGGCCTGCTCCCGTTTGCTGGGACTCCGCTGAGCGCCGAGCCGGGAGGCCTGCTCACCCCCGCGGACGTCACCCGCCTGCTCAGCGAGCGCGGGCTGGCGCCACGGCGCGCCGCCGGGCAGAACTTCGTGATCGATCCCAACACCGTTCGGCGCATCGTCCGAACCGCAGGTCTCTCGCCGGCCGACGAGGTCCTGGAGGTGGGACCAGGCCTCGGCTCCCTGACCCTCGGTCTGGCTGCCGCGGCCCGCCACGTCGTCGCGGTGGAGATCGATGCGGGGTTCGTCGCTGCGCTCGACCAGGTGCTGGCAGGCGTGGACAACGTCGAGGTGGTGCACGCCGATGCCCTCACGGTGGACCTCGAGCAGCTGGTCGCGGGCCGGCCGGTCCGCGCCGTGGCGAACCTGCCCTACAACGTGGCGACGCCGTTGCTGTTCCGGCTCCTGGCGACCCCCGCGGTCATCGACGCCTACGTCATGGTCCAACGCGAGGTCGGCGAACGGTGGCAGGCGCAGGTCGGCGACCCGTCGTACGCGGGTGTCTCGGCCAAGTTGGCGCTCCTGGCCGAGGTGCAGGTGGAGCTGTCGATCCCCCGTTCGGTGTTCCACCCCGTGCCCAACGTCGACAGCGTGATGGTCAGGGTCTCGCGCCGCCCCGACGCGCCCGACGAGGCGACCTACCGCCGACTGGCGACCCTGATCGAGACGGCGTTCTCCCAGCGCAGGAAGACGCTGCGCAACACCCTGCGGAGCGTGGCATCGCGCGAGCGGCTGGCAGCGGCTGCCGCGGAGGCAGGCATCGACCTCGGGGCGCGAGCCGAATCGCTGGATGCTGCGGCGATCCGCCGTCTGGACCAGGCTCTCGACCGACGTGCCACCGATGCCTGACGGTCCGGGACCGTTGGGGCGGGGGTCCGGGGGACGGTGGGACCTGTGCTGCGCGGCCCGGCTGCGGTGGCTGACTGTCGGTCCCGGTGCGGCTTGACCGTAGGATGGTGGCGCTCATGGGAGTACAGACGCGCGCATAGGGGAGGATCTATGGGGGGAGCCGCTCCTGGTCGTGTGCGCGTGCGCGTGCCGAGCAAGGTGAACCTCTTCCTGCGTGTTGCCGGTCGTCGTGACGACGGCTACCACGACCTGGTCACGGTCCTGCAGACCCTGTCGATCCACGACACCCTGGTCGCGTCACTGGACGTCTCGGGTGCGTCCGCCCATCCCGCGGCGCGCCGGTTCATGGACCTGGCCTTCAGCGCTGACGGGCACGTCGGGGTCCCGAGCGGGGAGGACAACCTGGCGATGCGGGCGGCGCGGCTGCTGATGTCGCGTCTCGGGATCGGGACCGGCCTGCCCGACCCACACCACGATGGGCCTGTCACGCGGCTCCAACTGACGAAGCGCATCCCCGTCGCCGCCGGTATGGCGGGGGGATCAGCCGACGCGGCGGCGGCCCTCGTGGCGCTGAACCAACTCTGGCAGGCCGACCTGGACCGCGGGGTGCTCAGGGAGCTCGCCGCGGGCCTCGGTGCTGACGTGCCCTTCTGCGTCGGTGGCGGGACGGCCCTGGCGACCGGAACCGGCACCGCCACTGCGCAGGTGTTGACGCGCGGCACCTACCACTGGGTCGTCGGGATCACCGACGCTGCCCTCTCGACACCGGAGGTCTACCGCGCCTACGACGCGGTCGGCACCACCACCAACGTCGAACCCGACGCGGTCCTCCAGGCCCTGCGCACCGCAGATGCGGAGGCACTGGGTGCGGCGTTGCACAACGACCTCGAGGTGGCGGCCATCCACCTGCTCCCGGGACTCGTCGCCAAGCGTGACGCGCTCCTCGCAGCTGGTGCGCTGGGAGCGATCGTCAGCGGGTCGGGACCGACCGTGGTGGGGCTGGCGGGGTCGGCGCAGGAGGCGGTCGCGCTGGCAGCGGCGGTGGAGCCGGTGTTCGATCGGGTGGAGGTCGCCCTGTCGCCGGCGGGTGGTCCGGAGCTCGCCTCGGACTGAGCGTAGGAGTCACTACCCTGCGCCCGCGTGTGCTACGCCGGCCTGGTCGGCGCGGCCACGGTGGGGGGTGGTGTAACAGGCAACACGCCGTCCTTTGGAGTCGGTATTCAGGGTTCGATCCCCTGCCCCCCAGCCACCCGAACCGTATGTAGACGGGCTCCTAGGGGCCTCTCACGGCTATCGGCATCGCGTCGTGACCACGGCGTGACCACGAAACTCCTTGAGAGGTCAGCCGAGGCTGCCGAGGATGGCAGCCGCGACGGTGGCCGCCGCTGCCTCGTCATCAGCCGGTAGGCAGTGGCCGTAGACGTCCAGGGTGATCGAGATGGACGCATGGCCGAGCCGTCTGGAGACGACGGTGATCGGCACGCCGGACGCCA
>CAYXJD010000079.1:0-12260 GCA_964465225.1 uncultured Actinomycetota bacterium | reverse complement strand
GGCGTCGCTCACGGCCCAGACGATGATGGCGATGGCCGCACCGATGGCGAAGGAGCTGGCGGAGTTCCACTCCCGGAGGGCGAGCGCCGTCACGAGCGGGATCAGCTGCAGCAGGCCGAGTCCGAGCAGGACCTTGCCGAGGTAGTAGCCGATCAGCTTGAGGTCGCTTGCGTCGGGCCGGAGGATCGCGGTCACGGCGTGGCCACCAGCGCGGCCTGCGCGATGACCGTGCCGACCGCGAGGATGGCGATGCCGAGCAGGATCACGAAGCCGACGCCGCGTAGGCGCTCACGCCAGAAGCCGGATGCCGCTCGGCGGCTCATCGTCTGCGTCCGAGCAGTACCGCGGTCAGCCGTGCCTCGAGTTCGGGCGTAGTCAGCGCGACGACCTCATCGCCTGGTCGTAGTTCCGTCGAGCCCTGGGGGATCACCGTCTCGTTGTCACGGAAGACCGCGACGACGATGGACTCCGCCGGAAGATCCAGGGTTGCCAGCGTGTGCGGCTTGGGAGCATCGGGCCCCTCCGGGATCCGCAGCTCCACCAGCTGGACGCGGCCGCCCTTGAGGCTGGTGAGGTGGATCAGTTCCCCGACGGAGAACTCGTTCTCGAGCAGCTCGGAGATCAGGCGGGTGGAGGAGACCGGTTCGATGCCGAGCTTGGCGAAGATCTCCACGTTCTTCGGGGTGTTCACGCGGCTGATGGCGCGCCGCACACCGAACTCGATCTTCGCGAGCTGACACGCGACAAGGTTGTCGTCGTCCTCGTGGGTGGTGGCGACGAAGGCGTCGGCGCGGTCGGTGTGGGCCTGCTCCTGGTACCGCACGTCGCACGCGTCACCCTCGATAACCAGCACATCGGTCTCCACCACCAGTTGCTCGCACCGGCTGGCCTTGCGCTCGATCACGGTCACCTCGTGACCCTTGTCGGACATGTCGCGAGCGATGTAGCGGCCGATACGCCCGCCGCCGAGGATCACGAGGTACATGGCTCAGGCCTCCCTGGCGCGATCACGGTCGAAGGGCTCTCGGACGAGCCCGGAGACCCGGCGGGCCGCGGCGGGCTTCATCGCCGCGGTGAGCAGGTCGTCGCGTTCGAGCCGGTCCGTGCGATCCGGGACGAAGGTCCGGGTCCCACGGCGGACGGCGGCGATGCGCAGCAACCCGTCCTGCTCGAACTCCTCCACGGTCATGGCGTGGCCACCGGTATCGATCTCCAGGTCCACCATGACGATGTCGGTGTCGGTGAAGTGCACGTGTAGCGGGTAGCTCTCCTCGCGGAACTCGTTCAGGAACAGCTTGGCGATGACCCCCGTCGACGAGACGTAGCGCACTCCGAGCTTGCGGTAGACCTCCTCGCGCTCCGGGTTGAAGAGCCGGGCGATGGTGCGCTTCACGTCGTAGAGGTGGGTCGCGATCTCCACCGTCATCAGGTTCGCGTTGTCGGAGCGCATCACGGCGATCAAGCCGTCCGCCCGGTCCACCCCGGCCTGTTCGAGGACGTCGCGGTCCGTGCAGTCACCGACGACCGTCTCACCGTTGAAACCACTGCCGAGGCGGTCGAACGCCAGCGGATCGTTGTCGACCACGACCACGTCGGTGTCGGCGTCGCGGGACAGTTGCTCCGCGATCTCTGCACCGAGGCGGCCACAGCCACCGATGATGATGTGCACGTCGTCCTCGTCGCACCGGGCGGGCCGCGGCGACCTCTCGGCACCCTGGTGGGGCGGGGTCGAAGCGTCCGGCGCGCGCGAGCCCGGTCGTCGTGTGACCGGGCTCGACCGTGAGTATGCCGCAGCCGGTGGGTCCGGTGCACGACCTCGGTACCCTCGACGCATGGCTCCTCACACGCTCCTGCTCGCCGCCCCCCGTGGTTTCTGCGCCGGGGTGGACCGTGCCGTGCTCATCGTGGAGAAGGCGCTGGAGGCCTACGGGGCTCCGGTCCACGTCCGCCACGAGATCGTGCACAACACCCACGTGGTCGAGACGCTGCGGCGCAAGGGGGCGGTGTTCGTCGAGGACGAGACCGAGGTCCCCGAGGGTGCGGTGATCGTCTTCTCCGCCCACGGCAGCCCACCGGAGGCCTTCGAGAACTCTCGCCGGCTCGGGCACACCCTGATCGACGCGACCTGTCCGCTGGTCACCAAGGTCCACCAGGAGGCCCGTCGCTACGCCCGCGACGCCATGGACATCGTGATGATCGGCCACGCCGGCCACCAGGAGGTGGTCGGCACGACCGGACAGGCGCGCGACCGCATCCAGCTGGTCGAGACCCCCGACGACGTGGATGCGCTCGAGTTCGACGACGGCCGCGAGGTGACCTACATCACCCAGACGACCCTGTCGATGGACGAGACCGCGGACGTCGTGGCCCGCCTGAACCAGCGGTTCCCCGGGCTCAAGCAGCCCAAGAGCGACGACATCTGCTACGCCACGCAGAACCGGCAGGACGCGGTCAAGCAACTGGCCCAGCGGTGCGACCTGGTCCTGGTCGTCGGTTCGCAGACCTCCTCCAACTCCAAGCGCCTGGTGGAGGTCAGCGAGGACCGCTCGGTGCCGGCGCACCTGATCGACGACGCCTCGGAGATCGACGAGACGTGGTTCGACGGGGTCGGCACGGTCGGGTTGACCTCCGGTGCTTCCGCGCCCGAGGTGCTGGTCGAGGAGGTCATCGACTGGTTCAAGCAGCGCGGGCTCGTCACCGTCGACACGGTGATGGTCGTCGACGAGGACGTGGAGTTCGCGATGCCAGCGAACCTGGCTCGCCGCCTGGCGGGGCAGCGCGACTGAGCGCCGCGGCTGCGCCCTGATGGACGCCACGGTGGGTCCGTAGACGTGCGTCAGCCCGCGTGATCGCGTGCGGCCAGGTAGGCCTCCCACAGCGGTGCCGCGAGCAGGTCGGTCTGCCACTGGCGCAACCCGGCCAGCGCGCACAGCTCACGTCCGTCGCTCGGCGCCCCGTTCACCGCGGCCCACAGGACCTTGGATGGACACAGCACCCCGGACGCCAGTCCGTGCTCCTCGGCGACCTCGGCACGACGCGTCCGCAGGGCATCGAAGGTCGCGCGCTCGGTCTCACTCCACCGGGCGCTCGCAGGCTTGGCGATCGGCGCCGCGTCGAGCCCTGCCGCCACGGCGGCGAACAGCTCGTCCGCGTGCTCACGCAGGAGGCCGCGTCGCTTCGGGGAACGTCGGACCAGCTGGGCGGCCGTGCGCGGTGGGTCGATGGCCAGGTCGCGCAGCACGTCGTCGTGGACGAGTCGGTTGGGCGCGATGTCGTGGGCGCGGGCCTCGGCCTCCCGTGCCTCCCACAACGCCCGCAGGAGGGCGCGCTGGCGCGGGTCGAGCCGGCCGGCACCCTTGACACGCGTCCAGTCCCGCGTCTCGCTGCCGCGTAGGTCGAGGGTCGCCGCCAGTTCCTCGTCGTACCAACCACGGCGTCC
This sequence comes from uncultured Actinomycetota bacterium, assembly GCA_964465225.1. GTDB lineage: Bacteria > Actinomycetota > Nitriliruptoria > Nitriliruptorales > Nitriliruptoraceae > T1Sed10-7. The sequence continues at coordinate 8,821 of CAYXJD010000079.1, read as the reverse complement.
GGCGTGGTCCAGGCGTGCCGCCAGCATGGACCACAGCGCGGGCAGGTGGACCACGTCGCCGGCGGCGTAGGCCGCCATGTCGGCCGGGAGCGGCCGCTGCTCCCAGTCCGCGCGTTGGAACGACGCCTTCTGGGTGCTGAGTTCCACCCCGAGCACCTCACCGAGCAGGCGCGACAGCCCCGTCGGGAGGCCGAGCAGGGTGGCGGCGATCGCGGTGTCGGCGACCCGGGCCGGCCGGACCCCGAGGTGGGCGAGCGGTTCCAGGTCGTTGTCCGCGGCGTGCAGGACGGCGAGGTGGTGGTCGTCGAGGAGGGCATCGAGCTCCGGCAGCGCGGCCAGGGTGACCGCGTCCAGCAGCACGCAGTGCGCTTGTGCACCCACCTGGACCAGCGCCGCACGGCGGAAGTAACGGTCCGCATCGGCCCGCTCGACGTCGACACCGATCACCTCGGCGTCGACCGCTGCGAGCCCGGCTGCGACCTGGGCGGGTTCGTCCACGAACGTGATGCTCGGCGCTGCGGCGGTGCGGATGCCATCTTGTGCAGCCACGCGCTCGGTCCGGTTCGCTCGGGGGCCGTGCAGGCTAGCCGCGCGCCACCACCGGTCCGGGCGGTGGTGCCGCGCCGGATGCCCCGCGCGTCGACGATCCGAGCTCAGGAGCTGCGATGACCACCGCCCGGCGAACGCCGCTGACCCTGCTGTGCGTGCACCCCCACCCCGACGACGAGTCGATCGCCTGCGGTGGGGTGCTGGCACGTGCAGCGGATGCCGGGGTGCGCACGGTGGTCGTGACCTGCACCGCAGGTGAGGAGGGCGAGAACCTCGCCGGCATCGACCTCGGCGCCGACGACCTCGTCGTCCACCGCCGCCGCGAGCTCGCCGAGGCCCTGGACATCCTGGGGGTCCACCGTCACCACGAGCTCGGCTACCGCGACAGCGGGATGGCCGGAACGGCCAGCAACGAGCATCCCGACAGCTTCGCTCGCGCCGACGTCGAGGTGGCAGCGGCCCGGCTGGCCGCGATCCTCCGCGAGGAACGGCCGCAGGTCGTGGTCTCGGACGACGTGCACGGGACCTACGGGCACCCCGATCACGTCCAGGCGCACCGTGTCACCGTGCGAGCCGTTCAGCTCGCCGCCGATCCGTCCGCGCCCGTCCCCGGGCCGGTGTGGCAGGTGAGCAAGCGCTACAGCCACACGCTGGGCAAGGGGCGGCTGCTGGCTGGCCACCGGGCCTTGCTGGCCGCAGGACTGCCGTCGCCCTTCGGGGACGCTGCCGTCGAGGAGGTGGAGGACCTCCAGGTCGGCACCCCCGACGAGCAGGTCACCACCGAGGTGGATGTCGGTGCCTGGCTGGAGCGCAAGAGCGCTGCGATGGCCGCCCACCGCAGCCAGATCGGGCCCGACTCGTTCTTCCTGAACGTCCCGGACGAGCTGGCTTCCTCGATGTTCGCGACCGAGCAGTTCGTCCTCGAGGCTGGTCGATCAGGCGGCGACGGACGGCCCGAGACGGAGCTGTTCGCCGGGATCGCGCCCGTCCCGGTCAGCGGTGCCACCCCGTCGGCGGCCTCCTTCCGTGCGGCTCTCGGCCGGTTCCTCACCGGGGTCGCCGTCATGACCACCGATGTCGACGGCACGCCGCACGGCATGACGGCCAACGCCGTCAGCTCGGTGTCGCTCACCCCGCCGCTCGTGCTGGTCTGCGTCGAGCGGACCGCGCACATGGCCGATGCCGTGGCCGCAGCTGGCGTGTTCGCCCTGAGTTTCCTCGCCGAGGACCAGGCGGCGCTCTCCGATCGCTTCGCGGATCCATCGCGCGGAGAGGGTGAGGTGGAGTTCGACGGTGTGGCCTTCGTGACGGCCAGCACCGGCGCCCGGGTGCTGGCTGGCGCGACCGGGTTCGTCGACTGCACCGTGCACAGCATCACCGAGGCCGGTGACCACCTCATCGTGGTCGGCGAGGTGGTGGGGCTCGGGACCGGGGGCGCAGACACCGCACCGCTGGCCTACTTCCAGGGTGGTTACGGTGTGTACCGATCCGCCGTCGATGTCGAGGGGAGCTGAGGACGCCGATGCCGCGACGCACCTACGAACTGGATGCCGCCCACGAACGGGTCATCGACGTCACCGATGCGTGTGCTGGGTTCGCTGCCGAGCAGGGCGGTGACGGCCTCCTGCACGTCTTCCTCCCCCATGCGACCGCCGGTCTGGCACTCATCGAGACGGGCGCCGGCTCCGATGCGGACCTGGCGGACCATCTGGACGTGCTCCTGCCCCGCGACGACCGCTGGCGCCACCAGCACGGCAGCGCAGGCCACGGAGCCGATCACGTGCTCCCAGCGCTGGTCAGCCCGAGCCTGACCGTGCCGGTCGACGCTGGCCGTCTGGCACTCGGGACGTGGCAGTCCATCGTCGTCGTGGACACCAACCAGGACAACCCCCGACGGACGCTCCGGCTCACCTTCGTCGCCGGGTGAGGGACCACCGCCACGAGGGGGCGCGCCTCAGTGCAGGGTGCCGAACAACCGGTCCCCGAAATCGCCGAGTCCGGGCACGATGTAGGCGTTGTCATCGAGTTCCGGATCGATCGCCGCGGTCACGATCCGCACCGTTGGGTGGTCCCGGAGGATCCGGTCGACACCGTCCTGGGTGGCGACGACGGACAGCACGGTGACCTGTTCGGCGTGCTCGGCGTCGAGGGCCGTGATGGCGTCGGAGGCGGAGCCGCCGGTCGCCAGCATCGGTTCGAGCACCAGTACCCAGGCCCCACCCAGCGGGGGGATCTTCGAGTAGTAGCGGCGGGCCTGGTGGGTCTGCGGATCACGTTCCAACCCGATCATCCCGACCAGGGCCGTGGGGAGGACGTCGTGGAGGCCACCGAGCAGACCGAGCCCGGCTCGTAGCACCGGCACCGCGACGATCGGGCGACCCGGTCCGGTGGTCTCCGCGGTCGCCAGTGGCGTCTCGATCGTGCCATCGGAGCGGGGCAGATCCCGGGTCGCCTCCAGCGCCAGGATCGATCCGAGCCGGCGGGCGTGGTGGCGGAAGTGCTCCGGTGTGGTCCGGGCATCCCGGAGCGCGGCGAGCTGGAGCCCGGCGACCGGGTCGTCGTCGAGCACGGTGACCTGCGACACGTTGACCTCACGGGGGGGGAAGCGAGCGGTGGGGGGATGATCGACGCCGGTAGCCTAGGTCCGACGTTCCACAGGCGGGGACGGAGCCGACGGACGGGTGGGGGATGCCACCGGGTGAGCGCGTGAAGCGGTCGGGACCGACGAGGTGGGCCGACATTGGGGTCGTGCCGGCCGCCCGGGGTCTGGTGTTGCTCGGGCTGGTCCTGGCGCTGTTCTCCTGCACCCCGGGCACGAGCGACGACGAGCCGCTGACCGCCGATGCCCCGCCGATGGAGGAACCGGCCGCAGCCCCGGTCGGCCGTGTGGTCGAGATCGTGCTCCCCGCCCGGGCGAGCCTGGATCCGGCCGTCGCCGAGGGCCTGGAGGCCCGACTCGCCGCCCTCGCCGACGCTCTCCCTCAGGACGTCGACTCGCTGGCGGTGCGGGCTCCTGAGGACGAGGTGTTCGTCCCGGACCTGCTCGAGCTGGCGGCAGCCGAGGAGGCCGGGCTCGTCTGCGCGCTGGGCCCGCAGGTCGCCGGCGAGGCGGATCGGACCGCAGCGCGTCACGGCGCGACGAGGGTGTGCGCCATGCCCGTGGCACCGCCGGTTCCCGACGACGAGGGCACCGTGGAGTCCACGCCGGCGGTCCGTGTCGACGTCCCCGTCGAGGAGCTGGGCCTGCTGGTCGGCGTCGCGGCGCAGACGGCCGCCCGTGCAGCGGCGCTCGAGGCTGCCGCCGCTGCCGACGACGCCCGGCCCGACGGAGCTGTCTTCGACCCGGTGAACGCCAGCCCCCGGGTCGGGTTGCTGCTCGGCGGCGACGAGTTGCCGAAGGCCCGGGTCCGCGCCGGGTTGCTCGAGGGGCTCGGGCCGGTCGAGGTCATCGAGCCGGCGACCTCGGACGCCCCACCGGTGGAGGCCCTGGAGGAGATCCTGGCGGCCGGCGCCCACGTCGTGGTGGTGGACGGCGGGCCCGGGGCCGGGCAGATCGTCGCCGCACTCGACGGGCGGGCCGACGTCGTCGGCCCGGTCGACCTGTGGGACGGTCCGGTGCCGTCGGAGGTCGCACTGGCCTACCGGTTGCGGTGGGAGGTCGTCGTCTCGGTGGTGCTCGACAGCTTCGCGGGGCCGGGGGAGCTCGCCGCACCGGTGGTGCTCGGAGGGGACGCGGTGTTCGAGCTGGCCGCGGGACCGGGACAGGAGGCGATCCTGGCGGCGGTGGAGGCCGCGCGAAGCGAGCTCGCCCCCGAGGTCGATCCAGGGGCGCCGCTGCCGGAGGAAGGTCCTGGCGGCACCGTGCGGTGAGCCGACCTAGGCTGTCGCGCACCGACCGCAACCGGCGTCCGCTCGGCCCTGCGCACGGCTCGTGCGCCGTCCGCGCCCGGCCTGCCGCGTCCGTCGTCTCTGGATGAGGAGCATCGTGCGCCGCGCCAAGATCGTTGCCACCCTCGGGCCGTCTCTGGACGACCCGGCGCGTCTGCGTGCGGCCCTGGCGGCCGGGATCGACGTGGTCCGCCTCAACTTCTCCCACGGCACCAAGGAGGAGCACCGGTCACGACTGGAGGAGGTCCGCCGGATCGGCGCCGAGATGGGTCGGCCGATCGGCAGCCTCGGTGACCTCCAGGGCCCGAAGATCCGGCTCGGGCAGGTCCCCGACCCGGGGATCGAGCTCGAGGAGGGGGCAGAGGTCCTCTTCGTCGCCGGTGCGGAGCAGCTGGACGCCTACGAGGAGGACGGCACCCCGGTGCTGCCGGTGGTCTACGAGGAGCTGGCCGAGGACGTGGAGATCGGCTCGCTGATCCTGATGGACGATGGTCTCCTGCGCACGGTGGTGTCCGGCGTCGACGACCGCCACGTCCGCGCGCGTGTGGTCGTCGGCGGCCTGGCCCGCTCGCGCAAGGGCGTGAACCTGCCCGGTGTCGCGGTGTCGGCCGCCAGCTTGACCGACAAGGACCGCGAGGACGTCGGGACGATGGTCGAACTCGGTGTCGACTGGATCGCGCTCTCCTTCGTCCGCAGGGCCGCCGATGTCGAACAACTGCGGCAGCTGGTCCGTTCGCACGGCGGCATGCAGCCGATCGTCGCCAAGCTGGAGCGTCCCGAAGCGGTCGGCAACCTGGACGAGATCGTGGCTGCGACCGATGCCATCATGGTCGCCCGGGGTGATCTCGGCGTGGAGATCGGACCGGAGCAGGTGCCGTCGATCCAGAAGCAGATGATCGACCGGGCCAACCTCTGGTCGAAGCCGGTCATCACCGCGACCGAGATGCTGGACTCGATGATCCGCAGCCCCCGGCCGACCCGTGCGGAGGCTTCGGACGTCGCCAACGCGATCTTCGACGGCACCGATGCCGTCATGCTGTCCGGCGAGACCGCCGCGGGCCGCTACCCGGTCGAGGCGGTGCGGACCATGGCCCGCATCATCGAGGTCAACGAGCACGACACCCACTTCAACCAGGTGCTCCCGGAGACCCGTGACGTCGTGGGGTCCGTCGTCGCCAAGGCCGCGGTGCAGATCGCCGACGATCTCGGGGCCAAGGCGATCCTGGTCTTCAGCTTCTCCGGGTCCTCCATCCAGCTGGTGTCGAAGTTCCGACCGAAGCAGCCGCTCATCGGGTTCACCAGCGAGGAGGTCACGCTGTACCGCCTCCCCCTGATGTGGGGCGTGCGTGGTGAGCTGACCGCGGAGCAGGACCAGTCGGAGGCGCTGATCCGGGCGGCCGACGAGCTGTGCATCGACCAGGGGCTGGCGGGGCACGGCGACACGGTCGTGATCGTGTCGGGCATCCCGGGAGGGCGCGGCGGCACGAACCGCGTCATGGCCCACCGGATCGGCGAGCTGGTCGGCTGAGCGTCGACCGGAACGTTCAGCGTCCGACGTCGACCGGTTCCTCGGGTGGCCCCTCGGCCAGCAGGATCCCGAGGTGGTGGCCGAGCGCGGCCGGTGCCAGCTCGGCGTCGGTCCCGTGCAGCTCATCCAGTGACCACCACCGGGCCGTGATGGCGCCCGGATCGTCCAACGGCGCAGCTTCGGCCTCGGCGTGGGTCGTCCGCGTCAGGAACCATCGCTCGTCCTGATCGATCCAGCAGCCCCGGAACGAGAACGTCACGCGCCGTGACCAGATCCAGGGTCCAGGTTCCTCCTCGATCCCGATCTCCTCCTGCAGCTCGCGGTGCGCCGCTTCCTGATGGGTCTCGTCGTCACGGAGCCCACCCCCGGGTGCGGTCCACACCCGGCGGTGGGCGTCGGGCGCGTGGGCGACGAGCAGGACGTGGTCGTCGGGTCCGAGGAGCAGCACCCGGGCAGCCCGGCGCGGCAGGGGGTGGTCCCGGGTGCCGACCTCGGGCTCGGGGGGCAGTTTCGGGTGCGGCGGGATGACACGCGACGACAGCACGCTGGCCGTGTCGAGTACCGTCAGTTGCCCGTCGCGGTCCACGACCAACATGGCCTCCGCGTCCGCCCCCACCAGCCGACCGACCACGTCGCTCGGGATCGGTCCGCGATCCGGGTCGTCGAGGAGGTGGCGGACCGAGACCCGCTGACCGATGTGCTCGGGCGTGACCCGTCGGGCGTACCGGGCCCGGAGCTGGCCGATCTGCGGTGTGCCGCTGCTCGGACGCGGTGGCGGTGCTGCAGCGCCGTCGCCGTTCGGCTGGCTGTTCACTGGGCGGCCAGATCGCGGACCCGGACATCCACGTCGAAGGTCCGGGTGAACAGTCGGGTCTTGCGCTCGAGTTCGTCGGTCGTCACGTGCAGCCCCCCGCCGGTGAGCAGGAGTTCCAGCACCTCACCTCGTTGGTGCACCTCGACGCCGGTCACGGCCTGGTCGTGCGCGCGGTCGAGCCCGTCGGCCACCTGCAGGAGTGCCAGCAGGCGCTCGGTACGTCGTCGCTGACGGGCCGACAGCCCGGCGTAGGGTGGGTGCGCGGCGGCGATCCCCCGGGAGCGGTGGAAGCGCACCAGGGTCGCGAGCATCGCCGTCTCCTCGGGGTCGAAGCCCCGGAGCTCGGCGTTCTCCACCAGGTAGGCGCCGTGCAGGTGCTGTCGTCTGAGGGCCAGGGCCTCGCCGATCGAGTGCAGCTCGGCCGCATGGCGCAACAACTCCCGGTCCGTCGCGTCGAGGCCGTGGAGCGCCTGCGTCCGCTCGAACAGCAGTGCGGCGAGATGGGCGACGTGGGACGGGTGGGGGTCGTCGCCGCTGAACGTCGATCGCAGACGCGCGACCTGGTCGCCGCGGAGCTGGAGCGCGCTCGGAGGGGTACTGATCGCGTGGGTGTCGAGCAACAGGCCCTCGCGCAGGCCCCAGTCGCTCACCACGACGCGCTCCACCTCGAGCCGCTCGAGCGTGCGTGACAGCAGCACCGCGGCGACGTGGAGGTGGTCCGCGCGGCGGGATTTCATGCCGGGCAGGCGTCCGCGGGTGATCGTGTCGACCGACGTCAGGCGGTCGCGGATCCGCTCCAGCTGCTCGACCTCGACGCAGAGCTGGTTCAGTGTCGCCGGTAGCCACCGGTCCTCTTCGGCTGCCACGACCCGGGCCAGGGCACGGACGGTCCCGCCCACCACGATGACGGTGGCGGGTGCCAGGGCGGTGATCCGGTCGAGCAGCGGGTCGAGCTCGGCGTCGACCCGTGCCCGCAGCTTCTGGAGCTCCCGTCGCTTCGGGGGGTCGTGCTCGACATCCGCCGACAGCCGGCTCGCGCCGAGCGGGACCGAGGCCGACCAGGCCACCTCGCCTCCTGTTCCCACGGCCAGTTCCATGGAGCCGCCGCCGAGGTCCAGCACGAGCACCGGTTCCTCCGCCACCGCGACGGCAGCGCGCACGCCGAGGTAGGCCAGCCGGGCCTCCTCACCGCCGTCGAGCACGCGGATCTCCGTGCCCGCGGCCGCGGAGAGCGCCGCGATCACCTCCGGCCCGCCCTGGGCGTCGCGCAACGCCGAGGTTGCCACCGCGAGCAGGTGCTCGGCCCCGCTGCGGCGGGCGAGCTCGCTGAGGTGCGCCACCACGCGGACCGCCTGGTCACGGGCGGGGGGTGGGACCGCGCCGTGCTGCGCCACGGCACGGCCGAGGTGCAGCATCTCCCGCTCGCGTAGGACGGGGACGACACGGTGCCCGTCGACGTCCGCCACCAGCACATGGAAGGAGTTGCTGCCCAGATCGAGGATCGCGGTGCGCACCCGTCAGCTCGTCTCGGGTGGGTTCAGCAGCTCCACCCGGGCCGGGTCCGGCCAACCGTCCACGAGCCAGGTCGCCAGCTTCCTCGCGTTCGGCCGGTGGGTGAGGTGGCCCCGCCGCCACAGCGCCGTGAGCGCCGCACCGATCACGTCGGCATGGCTGCACAGCAGCACGTCCTCGGTGCCGACCCGGCGCAGGAGTTGGTCCACCTGATCGAACGGGGTGCCCTCGGTGAGCGCCACGTCCTCCTCGATGTCCAGGCCCAGCGCCACCGCCAGGGGCGCGACCGTGTCCACGCAGCGCTTGGCGGGGCTGGAGAGGAGCCGGGTCAGGTCGCGGCCCGCCAGCATCTGCGCCAGCTCCTCGGACTGTCGCCTGCCCGTCGCGCTCAGGGGGCGCGCGAGGTCGTCGCCGGTCCACGCCGCCCGGTCTCCGGCATCGGCATGACGCAGGAGCAGGAGCGTCACGAGGCACCTTTCGGGGTACGGCGGGCCCGAGCTTCGTCGAGCAGCTCGGTGTCGGCAGCGTAG